>DDBP01000315.1 GCA_002332795.1 Anaerolineales bacterium UBA2029
AGCCTGGACTGGAGAGGGGGCGACGAGGCGCGCCAGCGCCGAGGGGGGTGAGGTAAAGTTGAGGGCAGCTTCCTTTTCGAGATGCGCCCAATGGCTGTCCGCCCTCGGACCACACACCGAGAGAGAGCAGCAAGGCGCGTCAGTGCTGAGCGGGGGTGAGGTCAGTCGGCGCGCAGCTTGTACGAGGCAGGGCGACCCATGAGCAAACAACCGCCGGACGTAGACGCCATCGTGGCGGAACTGGCGCGCAACAAGAAATACCGCGCCATCGGCATTGCCGAAGACACCATCCGCGACATCGTGCTGAGCGAGCTGGCCCGTCAGCCGAACGCCAAAGCTGCTGTGCAGTCGGCCCGCAAGAAGCTACACGAAGTCGTCGCGCTCTACCTGGGCGATCCCGATTACGACGCCGCCGAAGCACAACTTGCTGACGCCTGCGCGACAGGCGACCCGGCGACTATCCGCGCGGCCTGCGCAGCGATCATGGAGGCGCACGACTCCACCCGCGAACGTCTGCCGTTGCTGGAAAGCTTCTATCCGCGCCTGTTCGCCGTGACCGGCGTCCCGCAGACCGTGCTCGACCTGGCCTGCGGGCTGAACCCGCTGGCGATCCCCTGGATGGGGCTGCCCGCCGGCGCGCGCTACTACGCCTACGACCTCCATCAGCGGCGCGTGGACTTCCTCAACCGCGCCCTGGCTCTGCTCGGCGCAGGCGGCGCGGCCATCTTCCAGGACATTCTGGTCACGCCGCCGCAGGAATCCGGCGACGTAGCCCTGCTGCTGAAAGAAATTCACCGTATGGAAAAGCGGCGGCGCGGGATCGTCCTGCCGCTGCTGGACGCGCTAGAGGTGCGCTGGATCGTGCTCTCCTCGCCGACGCGCAGCCGCACTGGTCGCCGCGCCGTCAAGGAGGCGTATCGCGAGCAGGTGCACGGCATCCTGGCCGCGCGCCCCTGGCCGATCATCGAGATCGAGTTCGCCAACGAACTGCTCTATTGCATCGCCAAAGCGCCATGAGCGATACCCTGTCCGCCCGCCTGCAACACTACCGGCAACTGCTCTCTCCGGCGGAGCTATCCCGCCTGGAGGCGGCGCTGACCCGCCCGCAGCCGCCCGCGCTGCGCGTCAACACACTCAAGATCAGCGTGGAGGAGGCGCGGGCGACATGGCCGCTGTGGTACGGCTGGGAGATCGAGCCGGTGCCCTTCTGCCCGGCGGGGTGGCAGGTGTTGCGGGCAGGACAACCGCTCAGTCAGACGCTGGAATACGAACACGGTTACTATTACGTGCAGGACGCCGCCTCGATGCTGCCCGCCGAGTTGTTCACCGCGCACGACGCCCCGCTGATCCTCGACCTGGCCGCGGCCCCCGGCGGCAAGAGTACGCACCTGGCCAGCCGCTACGCCGACCGCGGCGTGATCCTGGCCAACGACAGCAGCGTCGCGCGCCTGACCGCGCTGCGCTCCAACCTGCAGACGTGGGGCGTCTTCGGCGCACTGGTGACCGGCTTCCCCGGCGAGCGCTTCGGGCGCTGGTTTCCGGAGACGTTCGACCGCGTGCTGCTCGATGCGCCGTGCAGCGGCGAGACTTTCCGGCCCCTGAGCGGCGGGCGAGGGCGCGTCGTCAGCGAGCGCGAGCGGGCGGCGCTCTGTCTGCGCCAGGACGCCCTGTTGCTGAGCGCTTTCCTGGCCGCGCGGCCCGGCGGAGAAATCGTCTACGCCACGTGCACGCTGGCCCCCGAAGAAGACGAAGCCGTCCTCGATGGGTTGCTGCGGCGCTATCCCGGCGCAGTGGAGGTGGAAGCGGTCGAGGGCGCGCCGCAAGCGCCCGGCCTGATGACCGACGGCGTGCGCACCTTCGATCCGACGGTACAACGGGCCATCCGCCTGTGGCCGCACCTGTTCCAGACGGCGGGTTTCTTCGCGGCGCGGCTGCGCAAACTGGCTTCCGTGCCCGTCGAGCCGGACGAACGCCCCGTCCGCCCCTGGGCGGCGACAGGGATGACCGCCCTCAGCCGCGCCGAAGTCGCCCGCCTGAGCGCAGACTGGCGGTCGTTCTACGGCTTCGACCTGGGCGCGGCCCTGGAGACGCTGGAGCTGACGCTCTGGCGGCGCGAACGGTTGCTGTTCGCCGTGCCACAACGCCTGATCGCGCTCTTCGGCGATCTGCCACACGCCGCAGCAGGGTTGCTGGCCGGGCAGGAACTGGACGGGCAGATCATCCCCTCGCACGAGCTGATCACGCGCTTCGACAGGGCGTTCACGGGCGCGCGAGTGACGCTGGACGAGGCGCAGGTCGCCCTGTGGCGGCAGGGGCGCGATCTGCGCCCCGCCCCGGCAACAGGCTATCCGGCGGGGACGGTGATCTTGCTGCAGGACGAATGCGGGCGCTTTCTGGGACGCGGGCGCTTGCTCGGCGACCGCCTGCGCAACCTGTTACCTCGTCGCGTCAAGGGTGCGCCGTAGATTGCCAGAAGGCAAGGGGTGCGCCCCTCGCCCTCGCGACTGGCGTCGCGGGGTGAGGGGAGTGAGGGGCCACAGAGCGCCGCCAACCGCCCGACACATTGTGCACGCACCCGCTCGGACGGATAGCTTTCGCTACAACTTTTCGACCCTGACTGCGTATATACCTGTTGGCAGGAAGTCCCCGACCCCCGCAATCTGTGACATGAAAGGGAGAAATGTAAGCATGGCCGAAGCCACTACCAATCATTACGTCGTGCGCACCGAGAACCTGCGCAAAGACCTGAAGATGGGCGAGGTTGTCGTGCACGCCGTGCGGGGCGTCTCGCTGACCGTCGCGCCGGGCGAGTTCCTGGGCATCATCGGGCCGTCGGGCAGCGGCAAGTCTACGCTGCTGGGCCTGATCGGTGGATTGGATACCCCTACCAGCGGGCGCGTGTACATTGATGGGGTAGACATCACCGATCTCGACGAGCGCGCGCTCACCCGCGTGCGCAACGAGAAGATCGGCTTCGTCTTCCAGTTCTTCAACCTGATCCCGACCCTGACTGCGCTGGAGAACGTGGCGCTGCCCATTCAGTTCGCCCGCAAGCGCAAGTACAACCCCACCAAACGCGCCAAAGAGTTGCTGGAACTGCTGGGCCTGGGCGACCGGATGCATCATCGGCCCACGCAGCTTTCGGGCGGGCAGCAACAGCGCGTGGCGCTGGCCCGCGCCCTGGCCAACGAGCCGCCGCTGCTGCTGTGCGACGAGCCGACCGGCAACCTGGACACCGAGTCCAGCGAAGTGGTGATGAAAGCCCTGCGCGACGTACAGCGTCAACTGGGCACGACGATCATCGTCGTCACGCACGACATGGACGTGGCGTCGCAATGCGACCGCGTGGTGGCGCTGGTAGACGGCAAGATCGCCCAGGACGTGGACGCGCGCTCTACCGCGCAGATGGAAGCGATCCGCCTGCTCAAAGACAAACGCTCGACCGGCGAACTGAAACCAGTGACGGTGAACGGGCGCTAGCAAGGACACGGCCATGATCGAAAAGCTCAGGTTCTACACGCGCCATTCGCTCAACGATCTGCGCGTCAACAAGCAGCGCACGCTGTTCGCGTTGCTGTGCATCGCGGCGGGCGTGGCGGCTATCGTCAGCCTGCAGACGCTCGGCGTGATGATCGAAGATACGCTGACTGGCAGCCTGCAAGAGAGCAACCGCGGCGACATTCGCCTCACGGCCAGCCGCGACGAGTCCGCCCGTGTTCAGCGCGCCCGCGACGAGGGGCTGATCGCGCCGGCGGGCGGCTTCGGCGGCAACCTGTTCACTCCCCAGGGCATTCAGACCATCGGGGACTGGCTGAGGGAAGAATATCCTGGCACCACCGTGACCTATCGGCAGGCGCTGACTTCGATCACGGCGGGCATGGTGGTCAGCAACCCGCGCAACGACGAAGAGCAGACCTTCGTCACGCCCTACATCGTGGAGATCGCCGCCTATCCCCTCTATGGCGAGCGCCGCACCGAAGATGGAAAGCTCCTGCGCGAAGTGATGCGGGCTCCGACGGACATCGTGATCAGCCGCAACCTGGCCGACACGCTTGACGCTCAGGTTGGCGATACGCTGTTGCTGAGCGGAGCCAAGGCCGAATTCACCCTGCGCGGCATCGTGCCCACCTCGGAGGAGGCCGGTTACGAGAACTTCTCCGGCAACCTGATCGGCTATTACTACCTTGACGTGTCCGCCGTCGCGCTGTTCAACGGGGACATCTCCGCGGGCGCTGATCAGATTTACGTGCGCCTGGGCGACCCCGCGCAGGTAGAAGAGGCCACGCGGACCATCCGGCAGCGCTTCGACTTCGTGGAGACGATCAACACGGTTGATCTGCAAGAGCAAAACCGCGAAGTCGCCGACGCCATCAACCAACTGGTGGTGATTATGGGGTTGGTGTCGCTGCTCATCGGCGGCATCGGCATCGTCAACACCATGCTGGTCATCGTCAGCCGCCGCACGACGGAAGTAGCTGTGCTGAAGACCATCGGCCTGGAAGCGGAACAGGTAACCGCGCTCTTCCTGACCGAAGCCGTGCTGATGGGCATCTTCGGCAGTTTGCTGGGTATCGTCCTGGGTTGGGTTGCTGCCTACGCCGTCAAGGGTGTGGCCGAAGGCTTCCTGGCGCAGACGCTCACCTTCCGCATCACGCCCGCTCCGGCGCTGACGGGTTTCGTCGTCGGGGTGATCGTCACCACCATCTTCGGCTTCCTGCCCACCCTGGCGGCAGGTCAGGTGCGCCCCAACCTGGTGCTGCGCCCCACCGACACGGTGATCCCCCGCGCGGGGCGTGCCCGTTCCTTCGCCGCGCTGCTGTTCGTCATGCTGGCGATCAGCCTGGTGGCGCAACCGCTGATCAACGACCTGCTCTCGGCGCAGTCTATCCGCGCTGCGGCGATGGGCGTGGGCGGCTTCCTGGGGCTGCTGATGGGCGTCACCCTGCTCAGCGGGAGCATCTTCGCTGGCTGGACGCGGCGCAAACTCTGGCGGCGGATCATCCGCTGGGCGCTGATGATACCGGGCCTGCCGCTGCTGGGCGCGGCCTTCGGCTATGCCGTGCCGGCCCTGCTGATCCTGTTCGGCACGTTCATCACTGTCGGCGTGCTCTACGCCGTGCTGTGGGTGATCATCTGGCTGGTGGGGCGCTTCCTGCCCACCTGGCGGCTGGTTGACCTCAAGCTGGTGCTGCGGGCCATGCTGGCGACCAAAGGGCGCGCGGCTTCCACCCTGCTGGCGCTGGTGGTAGGGGTCTTCACGCTCAGCCTGATCACCATGCTGGCCACGGCCATCACCAACCGTTTCGCCCAGATTCTGGAAAACGAAGTGGGCGGCAACGTGATCGTCTTCGCCGCGGGGACAGGCGACACGCTGCGCATGGTCGAGGAGCGGCTGGCGACCGTCGAGGGCGTGCGCAGCTATTCCGCCGTCGCCACCTACGACGTGACTCTGGTCTCGGCCACCGATGTCAGCGAGAATCGTATCCTGACGGCCAGTCAGTTGGTCAACCTGGCTCGCCAGGAGGCCGAAGAAGAAGCCGACAGCTTCCGCTGGATGTTCAGCAGCATAGACGCGCGCGGCGTGCACGCCAACCTGCCCGACGTGACCTTTTACCGGGGGCGTCAGTTGCTCCCCACCGACACCGGCCCCTGGAATCCCGATGAGGGTCAGTACCCGCCTATCGTCATCTCGGCCACGCAGGGCGTGGTTGCCACCGGCCTGGAAGTGGGCGATCAGTTGCTGTTCGAGTTCACCACGCCCGGCCAGAGCGCCACAGGGACGGAGCGCAAACTGGTGCGCTTCGAGATCGTGGGCATGATAGACCGGCGCACGCCGGGAGTACAGGTGAACTTCGGCTCGGCCAACTACGCGCCGATCAACGCCTTCCCGCCCGATGTGCGCCCGTCCAGCGTCAGCGCCATCGTGGATGTGGAAGAAAGTCAGATTCGGGCGCTGCGGCGGGCCATGAACGAAATCCCGCTGACCTTCGTGATGGAGACGAAGCTGCTCAACGACCTGATCAACCGCGTCATTGATCAGTTCACCTCGTTCCCCATCCTGGTGGCGGCGCTGGCGCTGGTTGTCGGCGGCATCGTCATCGCCAATTCGGTGGCGCTGGCCACCCTGGAACGCCGGCGCGAGATCGCCATCATGAAGGCGGTGGGGTTGCAACGCGAGCGCGTCCTGGGCATGTTGCTGCTCGAATACGGCCTGCTGGGGCTGATCGGCGGGCTGATCGGCGTCGGGTTGGGTGGCATAGGGCTGCTGTTCCTGCTCATTCGGGCCTTCGGCGGCGAACTGGGGCGCTCGATTCCCTACGTCACCGCGCTGGAACTGATGGCGCTGTGCGTGCTGATCGCGCTGACCGCGGCTATCCTCACGGCATGGCGCGCCTCCGGCGAGAAGCCGCTCAACGTGCTGCGCTACGAATAGATCGGGCGAATTTCGCAACGATCAGCAAAGGGGTCGTGTGAATGAACACGGCCCCCTCTTTTCACCTGGTGAGAGACTGTCAGTCGCGGGGGATGCGCAGGTCGGTCAGCAGACGGCGCGCTTTGTCAATGAGCAGGTTCAGCAGGTCGAAGACCTCGTCGAAGGTGGCATCCGCCAGGTCTATACGGCCATCGCGCGCGTGCGCAAGCTGAATCAGGCTCTGCCAGGGTTTCTCGCCCGGCAACAGCACCCGCCCGTGCAGGGCCACGCCCGCCAGCACCAGCGGGACGTAGATATGCTCCAGCCGGATGGGGGCACGACCTTCCAGCGCGGCAACCAGGCGGGTTGCGTAGTCGGTGCGCTCTGCCTGATCGCCAAAATCGGCGTTGGTGAAGCTGCTCACCACATAGAAGCCGAGCATCGTCGCGTCGTAGATTGCCGCCGAGTAGAGCAGGCTGATCAGCCGATCAATGTCGTGGGCCACGTCTGGATCGGTGGCCAGCAGGCGGCACAACCGTTTGAACCAGGCGCTTTCTTCGCGGGAAAAGCCCTGTTCCAGGTCCAGCCCTTCCTGCAACACATACATCAGCGCCCGCACAATGAACAGCGCTTCTGCCGGGTGCAGGGGCATCCCTGCCTCGGCAAAGACGGCGTTGGTGTGTTCCAGCAGGGGCACATAGAGCAGAGCAGGGGACAGCGCGCGGGCGACCTTCAGCGCGTCGTCGCAGCTTGCCGCCACCTGCTGCTCTTCCTGCCGAAAGTCGCTCAACGTCCACAGCGCCTCATAGCGCGGTTGCGGCGGCTCGTCGAGCGGGGGCAGCCGTCCGGGGTAGACATCCAGCATTGTGCCCAGTTGTTGCGGGGCCACCTGCCGGGCACTGAAAGCGATGTCGCGCAGCACCGCCAGACGGGTGGGCGAGATCGTCAGCAGGCTGGGGGGCGGCCCGCCCGATGGCGGTCGGACGACCTGATAGCGATCCGGCGCGGTGGCCTCGATGGCCACCACGATGGGATAGCCTGGGGCAGGACGGGTGGGAGCCTGCGGGGTGATGGGAATGTGCACCAAGCCACATTCTACCGCTGGCAGGGTCAGCGCCAGGCGCGGACGCGGAGTGAAAAAGAGCGCTGGTTGTCCTGCCGCGTCGCGTGTCGGCGTCTTCACCAGCAGGCGCAATGCCAGCGGACGGTTGGTCATATTCTGCAGCAGCACCAGCGCTTCGACCGGGCGGTCGAGCGCGGTTACTGCCGGGAAGATGCCCAGCGCGCATTGCACCAGGTCGCCGATGGTCAGACGGCGCTCGCTCAACTGCCCCAGCACATCGGGGTACATCCCTGTATCGTCCACGCCGACCCCCCTTTGCCGCCTGTCCGCCCCCGCTGCAGCGTCGGGAATCTGCCTATGCTCCCATCATTGTATGCCATTCGGCAGATTTTGCACCTGCGCCCCACCAAGCGTTTGATTATTGGCTTGCCTGTGTGTATAATGCCCCTGCACTCGTGAGTACCGGAGAACGAAACTTCCATGGAGTCCTACAAGCCCAATCCTGACCCTGACATGGGGGCAGAAGAAACCATGCCAGAGGTCGAGCAAACCCTTTCCGAAGCTCTGCCTGTCCCAGAGCTTGCGGACGAAGCCCAACCGGAGCTGTCCTCTGAGCGCGATTCGTTCGAGGACGCGGTCGCTGCGGTAGACCGCGACGAAGACGAAGAAGACGAGCAGCCCGAAGAAAGCGCCGAAGGCCAGGCCGACGAGACGACCGGCATTCAGCGGGGCAAGATTGTCGAAGGCACGGTCCATTCCACCAGCCCCACCGAGGTATTGGTAGACCTGGGCGAGGGCGTGATTGGTGTGATCGCCAGCCGCGAGCTGGATCGCATGGACCGCGAGGCGCTGGAAGCGCTCAAACCGGGTAGCCCGGTGAGCGCCTACGTGCTGAAGGCCAAAGGCTCCGATGGACGGCCCGTGCTGTCCCTGGCCCGCGCCGAAGAGGAGCGCAACTGGAGCCTGGCCGAGCAGCATTATCAGACCAAGCAGGCGTACTATAGCAAGATCGCCGGCTACAACAAGGGCGGTCTGATCGTGCGCTTCGGCACGGTGCGCGGGTTCGTGCCCGCCAGTCAGGTCAGCCGCGACCGCCTGCAGCGCGCCGTCGGCAACAGCCCCGAAGAGCGCTGGGGCAGGATGGTGGGCGAGGACATCGCCGTCAAGGTGGTGGAGATTGACCGCGCCCGCAACCGCCTGATCCTGTCCGAACGCGCGGCTATGCGCGAATGGCGCGAAATGCAGAAAAGCCGCCTGCTCGAAACGCTGCGCGAAGGCGAAGTCCGCAAGGGCCGCGTGATCAGCATCGCCGACTTCGGCGCGTTCGTTGACCTGGGCGGGGCCGACGGCCTGGTGCACCTGACCGAACTCTCCTGGAAGCACATCACGCACCCGCGCGAGGTGCTGGAAGTGGGCCAGGAAGTCGAAGTCGAGGTCATCAGCGTTGACCCGCAGCGCAAGCGCATCGGCCTGAGCATGAAGCGCCTGGAGCGCGATCCCTGGCAGGAAGTGATCGCCCACTACTCCGTCGGGCAACTGGTGCAGGCCACGGTGACCAAACTCACCAAGTTCGGCGCATTCGCCCGCCTGGTAGACCGGCCAGAGATCGAAGGGCTGATCCACATCTCCGAGCTGGCCGATTACCGCGTCTCGCACCCGCGCGAAGTGGTGCTGGTGGGCGACGTGCTGACGCTGCGCATCGTCAAGATTGACGCCAACGAGCGTCGCCTGGGGCTGTCGCTGCGGCAGGTGGACTCGGCCAAGTACATGGATCAGGACTGGCAGGCGCTCGCCGCGGAAATCGGCGAAGAACCCCTCGCCGGGCAGGAAGAGTCTCCGGACGAAGCAGCGCCCGACCAGGCGGAATAGACTGCCTGCGGGTTCGCTCAGCCGCATGTTGGTAGATGAGAAGGTCCTTCCCCGCTGCACACGCCAGGGGAAAGGGCCTTTTGTCATCAGCCGTGCTCGTCTGCGCGCGCGGCCTCTGCCGCGACGTTTCCGGCGTTTGCCCTACTTCTTGAGACAAAGGGTTGCTTTCGCCGGGGGCGGTCGTGCTACAATAGAGGTAGAAAGCGCCTCAGTCGGGAGCAGCGACAACCGGTCAGGCTCCCCGCGCTTTCCACCCACCATGCCTTCGCTGAACGGCACTGTTGTCAGAATCGTCTCGCTTCGACCTGCGGTCGGTTAGCATTCCAGTCCAGGCTGAGAGTCTGCTGAGAATCGCAGCAATCCGGCGTCCATTTGACGTAAATATGATGAAAATCATTGGGAATTCGGACACAGAGTTATCTAAAATAGGGTGAGGGTTGCAGACGATCGCACGTCTGACGGCCCCCAACCTACCGCAAAAAACGCTCTTGTGCCGCGCTGCACCGCACCGTCGGAAACGGGGCTAGGAGAGACTGACACGATGTCGAACAAGATGGAGCGCTTCACGCAGCGCGCTCGGCGGGTCCTGAGCCTGGCTCAGGAAGAAGCCGAGCGGATGCAGCATAGCTATATTGGCACCGAGCACCTGCTGTTGGGCTTGATGCGCGAAGAAGGCGGCGTGGCCGGCAAGGTCTTGCGCGAGATGGGCCTGCACCCGGATCGCGTCGAGCAGATCATCGAGCGGCTGACCAGCGCCAACAAACGCCCCGGTGTCACCCGCATGGACCTGGCTCCGGCCACCAAGAAGGTGCTCGAACTGGCCGTGGACGAAGCCCGGCGCATGGGGCATCACTACATCGGCACCGAGCATCTGTTGCTGGGCCTGGTGCGCACCACCGACGGCGTGGCCATTGATGTCTTGCGCGAACTGAACATCAGCCCGGACGAGGTGCGTCGGCATACGCGCCGCGTGCTGCAGGAAAACCCCCTGCAGGCGACGCGCCGCACTCCGGAAAGCACCCCCGATCGCACGCCGCGCTCTGCCGTCAAGACCCCCATGGTGGATCAACTGGCCACCGACCTGACCGCGCTGGCCGAGCAGGGCAAGCTCGATCCGGTCATCGGGCGGCAGATGGAGATCGAGCGCGTCATTCAGATTCTCAGCCGCCGCCAGAAGAACAACCCCGCCCTGATCGGCGAACCGGGCGTGGGCAAGACAGCCATCGTCGAGGGTCTGGCGCAGCGCATCGTCGATCGCGACGCGCCCGCCCCTCTGCTGGGCAAGCGCGTCTTGCAGCTCGACGTTGGCTCGCTGGTGGCCGGTACCATGTATCGCGGTCAGTTCGAAGAGCGCCTCAAGCGCGTCATCGAAGAACTCAAGCAGTCCGACAGCATCCTCTTCATTGACGAAGTGCACATGCTGGTCGGGGCTGGGTCGGCGGGCAGCAGCGTAGATGCCGCCAACATCCTCAAGCCCGCCCTGGCGCGCGGCGAACTGCAATGTATTGGCGCAACCACGCTCGACGAGTATCGCCGCCATATCGAAAGCGACGCCGCCCTGGAACGCCGCTTCCAGAAGGTGATGGTCGAGGAGCCAACCATCGAGGAGACCATCGAAATCTTGCACGGCATCCGCAAGCCGTATGAGGAGCACCACAACCTCGACATCACCGACGAAGCGATCGTGGCCGCGGCCACGCTGTCGGCGCGTTACGTGCCCGACCGCTTCCTGCCAGACAAGGCCATTGACCTGATTGACGAAGGGGCCAGCCGCGTGCGCATGTACAAGTCGCCCGAATCCTCGCGCGTCAAGCGCCTGGAAAGCGAACTGCGCATCGCCCGCGAAGACCTGGAGATCATGGCCGACGAACTGTCGGACGAAGAACGCGCCAGCATTCAGGAGCGCATCGCCGAGCTGGAAGCCGAACTGGAAAGCTACCGCGCGCACTGGGACCCGGTCACGCAGCGCGCCCGCCTGACCGCCGAAGACGTGGCCGAGGTGGTAGGTATGTGGACGGGCATCCCCGTCACCACCATCGCCCAGGAAGAATCCGAGCGCCTGCTGCACATGGAAGAAGAGTTGCACAAGCGCATCGTCGGCCAGGACGAGGCCATCGAGGCCATCAGCAAGGCGGTGCGCCGTGCGCGCGCCGGTCTGAAAGACCCGCGCCGCCCCATTGGTTCGTTCATCTTCCTGGGGCCGACCGGCGTGGGCAAGACGGAGCTGACCAAGGCGCTGGCCGAGTTCATGTTCGGCAGCGAGGACGCGCTCATTCAGCTTGACATGAGCGAATTCATGGAGCGGCACAACGTCGCCCGCCTGACGGGCGCGCCGCCTGGTTACGTGGGGTACGAGGATGCCGGTCAGCTCACCGAAGCGCTGCGCCGTCGCCCCTATAGCATTGTCGTCTTCGACGAGATCGAGAAGGCGCATCCGGAGACCTTCAACATGCTGCTGCAGATCATGGAAGAAGGGCACCTGTCGGATGCGCGCGGTCGGCGCGTGGACTTCCGCAACGCCATCATCATCATGACCAGCAACATCGGCGCCGACCTGATCAAGCGTGGCACGACGCTGGGCTTCGGCCTGCCGGAGACGGCGGAGTCGCAGCAGCAGAGCTATGAAGAAATGCGCAAGACGCTGATGGAGAGCCTGCGCCGCGCCTTCCGTCCGGAGTTCCTCAACCGCGTGGACGCGACCATCGTCTTCCGCGCTCTCAGCAAGGACGAGATCGCGCAGATCGTTGACCTGGAGATCAAGAAGGTCAACGAGCGTCTGGCCGAACGCGCCATGTCGGTGACGCTGACTCAGGCCGCCCGGCAATATCTGGCCGACAAAGGCTACGATCCGGACTACGGCGCGCGCCCGCTGCGCCGCCTGATCACCAACCTGGTCGAGGATCGCCTGTCCGACGTGATCCTGGCGGGCGATATCAAGCTCGGCAGCACGGTGCTGGTGGACTACGACGCCGAGAAGGACGAACTGACCTTCAGCGAAATGCAGCCGGAGCAGCCCGAACAGCCCGAAAAGCCAGTGGGCGAGACGGCCTGACGCCGTCCTCAATTCCCGATGGCAGGAATGGCTCCCCGCTGCGGGAGCCTTTTCTTTGTCCTGCCCCACACATTTTGCCCGCACTCCTGCTAGGCACGCACTGGCCTTCGCTGCTATACTGCTGCACAGCGATGACCTGAGCGAAAGAGTGAGTTTCCATGACCCGCACGCTCGCCCTGACAGGGCTGATCCTGGCGTTTCTGGTTGCGCCGGTGCTGGTGCAGGCTCAGACAGGGGCTTTTCCCCTGCCCGCGCCGCTGTATATCCTCACCTCGCAGCAGGAGTTGATCTACGTTGATCCGGTCAACGGCGGTCAAACCGTGCTCTCGCAGCCGGGTCAGCCGGTCGCCGACTTCGACATCGCGCCGGACGGCGAATGGTACGTCTACCGCAGCCCGGCCAACAATGCGGTGATCGTGGCACGGCTGGACGGCGGCAGCGGCTATGTGCTGGAATTCCTGGACGCAGCGCCGCCCGTCAGTGGCCCTGCGCAGACCATCGCCTGGTCGCCAGACGCCGGGCGCATCGCCTACATCGTGCCCGCCGGTGTGCGCATCGCCGAACTCGGCGCGGGCGAATACGGCACGGCGTTGTTCGACACGATCCAGGGTGCCTGGGTCGAACTCTACTGGGAAGACGCCAGCACCCTGCTGGTCAGCGACGCGGCGGGCAAGGTCACGCGCATCAGCGGGGCGCGCGGGCAGTGGTCGCTGATCGCCGCGCCCGATGCCCCCGCCCGCCCTCAACTGCCAGTGCCTTCTTATCTGTCTGCCCAGGGAGTCGTGCGCGAGGGCAACCTGGTGGTGCCCGGCACGGCGGGCGCGCTGGCCTTCGACTGGGGGCCGCTCCCGCCACCGCTGGTAGACGCGCCGGGCAGCGCCCTGGCCCTGCCCGCCGACCTGCTCTATGTGGCTCCCGATGCGAGCGGCACGCCGCAGGTCTGGCGTGTCGCGCAGACGGGCGGTGTGCCGGTGACGCTCACCGCTGAGACCGCGCCCGTCCTGCGCTATGATCTCGCGCCGGATGGCGAGTGGATCGCCTACACCACTGCCGATACCCTGGTCGTCGCCCGCGTCGGTGGCGGCCAGCGGCGCGCGCTGGCAACCTTGCAGGCTGGTGCCTGGCCCGCGCGCCCCGCCTGGAGTCCCGATGGCGCGCGCCTGGCCTATCACGATGGGCGTGGCCTGTGGGTGGTGCCTGTAGATGGCAGCAGTCCGCCTCGCCTGATCGTGCAAAATACCCCCTTCGCCGAGAACGTCGCGCCGGTGGACGTGCGCGTCTACTTCGACCCGCGCTGGAGCGCGGATGGAGGACGACTGCTGGCCGGAATCGGTTACTGGGAAGGCACCGGCCTGGGCATCTTCGACGCGCAGAGCGGGGCCGAGTTGTTCCAGTCTGGCCTGCCCGCCAGCGCCAGCGCCTGGGCCGGAGATGGGCGCGTGCTCACCTGGGGCTGGTTCTGGGGCTACGCAGTGCCGGGCCTGTTTGTGATCGATCCGGCGGAGGGGCCAGGGGCCACGCCGACGCCTCTGTTGCCAGAGGGCACGCCGGTGCTCGACGTGACTGCCGACAGCGGCGGCGTATGGTACGCGCTGGTCACCTCCACGCCGGAGATGGGGCCGCAATACCTGCGCGCTCTGGCCGCGCCCACGCTCAGCGGGCCGTATGCGCCGCTGGCGGGAGGGGCGGGGGGCTTCGCCAGCGCCCCGACGCTGGGGGTGAGCATCCCCGGCGGGCCGGTGCTGGTGGCCGGTCTGCGTCACATGACCTACGACGAAAACGGGCGTCCTTCCGGCTCGCTGATCCTGCTTGACATGCGCACCGGCCAGACGGTGCAGGTGCGGACGTTCGGGCCAGTCGGTGAGGTGCACTGGCTGCGCCGGTGAGGTTGACCGGGTGGTGGGATGATGGGGACATGCGGGCGCAGCGCGGTTGGATGGCTGAAAGAGGGGCAGGACTATGGGCGAACGCATTCTGATCATCGAAGATGAGGAGCGCATCGCACAGTTTCTCAAGCGCGGCCTGATCTACGAGGGTTACCGCGTAGATGTTGCCTACGACGGGCCAAGCGGCCTGCAGATGGCCCGCGAACAACCGCCCGACCTGGTGATCCTCGACTGGATGCTGCCAGGCCTGGACGGGCTGGAAGTGTGCCGTCGGCTGCGAGCGGCGGGCGACGTGCCCATCCTGATGCTCACCGCCAAGGAAGACGTGCAGGATCGCGTGACTGGCCTGGACGCGGGGGCCGACGATTACCTGGTCAAGCCGTTCGACTTCGACGAGTTGCTGGCCCGCATCCGCGCCCTGTTCCGTCGCGCTCAGCCGTCTTCGCGTCCGGAAGTGTTGAAGTTCGCCGATCTGACGCTCGACACGGGCACGCACCGGGCGCAGCGCGGCGACCGCTACATTGACCTGACGGCGAAGGAGTACGAGCTGCTGGAGCTGTTCATGCGCAACCCTCGCCGCGTGCTGACGCGCGAGATGATCTTCGACCGCGTGTGGGGCTACGACTTCGGCGGCGAGAGCAACATCATCGAGGTCTATGTGCGCTACCTGCGCCAGAAGACCGAGGAGAAAGGCGAGCCGCGCCTGATTCACACCGTGCGCGGCGTCGGCTACGTGCTGCGCGAAGACGAGTGACCCTGGGTGCTTTCGGGTTTGGGGGCAGAATTCGCCACGGAGAGCGCAGAGATCACAGAGAAAGGCACAGAGTTCTCGTTCTGTCTTTCTACTTAGCGCCTCGGCATCTGTGCGATTCACACCGACTGCACCACCGCGAATGCACCCTCACCCGCTCTGCTAGCTGACGGCCCATCGCTGACCCGCTATAATCTGGGCGTTCCCATGCACAGGAGGTCGCCCATGTATATTGTTCACGTGTTCTGCCACGTCAAACCGGAGTTTGTCGAGCAGTTCAAAGCCGCCTGCATAGACAACGCCAGTCATAGCGTGCAGGAGCCGGGCATCGCCCGCTTCGATGTGATCCAGCAGGCCGACGACCCCACCCGCTTCGTACTGGTCGAGGTCTACCGCACGCCCGACGATCCCGCCCGTCACCGCGAGACGGCGCACTACGCCCGCTGGGCGCAGACCGTCGCCGACTGGCTGGCCGAGCCGCGCAGCAAGATCGTCTATGCCAACGTCTTTCCGGACGACCAGGGGTGGGGGTAATCCATGCGCTTTGAGTTCGCCACCGCCGGACGCATCATCTTTGGCGAGGGGACGCTGGCCGAAGCCGGGACGCTGGCCGCCGGGCTGGGCACCCATGCGCTGGTCGTGACCGGGCAATCGCTGGAGCGGGCCGCGCCGTTGCTGACGCGCCTGGACGACGCAGGCGTCGCCTACGGGACGTTCGCCGTCGCGCACGAGCCGACCGTCCAGCTGGTGTTGGACGGGGTGCGCCGCGCCCGCGACCTGGGCTGCGATCTGGTGATCGGTTTCGGCGGGGGCAGCGCCCTGGACACGGCCAAAGCCATCGCCGCCCTGCTGACCAACCCCGGCGATCCCTACGATTACCTGGAAGTGATCGGGCGCGGGGCTGCGCTGACCCGTCCCGCCGCGCCGACCATCGCCATCCCCACCACGGCAGGTACGGGCACGGAAGTCACGCGCAATGCCGTGCTCGCCTCGCCGGAGCACCGCGTCAAGGTGAGCCTGCGCAGCCCGTTGATGTTGCCCGCCATCGCCCTGATCGATCCGGAACTGACCTACAGCCTGCCGCCACACGTCACCGCCTATACCGGCCTGGACGCGCTGACGCAGGTGATCGAGCCGTTCGTCTCGTCCGCCGCCAACCCGCTGACCGACGCTATCTGCCGCGAGGGGATGCGGCGGGTTGGGCGCTCGCTGCGCCGCGCCTTCCAGCAAGGCAATGACGCCGAGGCCCGCGCGGACATGGCCTTCGCGGCGCTATGCGGCGGACTGGCCCTGGCCAACGCCCGCCTGGGCGCAGTACACGGTTTCGCCGGGCCGTTCGGCGGCATGTTCGACGCGCCACACGGCGCAGTCTGCGCGGCGCTGTTGCCGCACGTGATGGCCGCCAACGTCGCCGCGCTGCGGGAACGCGCCCCAGATCACCCCGCCCTGCGCCGTTATGACGAGATCGCGCAGTTGCTCACTGGCGACGCACGCGCGACCGCCGACCAGGGCGTGGCCTGGGTGCGCGAACTGGTCGCCGAACTGAGTATCCCCGGCCTGGCGACCTACGGGCTGGACGAAGCGGCTTTCGCGACGTTGATTCCGGCGGCGCAGCGCTCCAGTTCGATGAAGGGCAACCCGGTTGCCCTCACCGACGACGAACTGCGCGCCATCCTCCAGCGGGCACTGTGACGACCATGAAGCGCTGGCAGGCAGATCTCACCCTGGGCGGCGTGGCGCTGATCTGGGGTTCGACGTTCGTCGTCGTGCAGAACGCCCTGGACGACGTCGGCCCGCTGACGTTCGTGGGCTTTCGCTTCACCTTTGCGACGCTGGTGCTGGCAGCGTTGTTCGCTCCCCGCGTGCGCCACATGACGCGCCGCGAAGCGCTATCCGGCGCGCTGATCGGCGTGTGGCTGGCCGGCGGCTACATCTTCCAGACGATTGGCCTGCAGAGCACCACCACCGCCAAGGCGGGCTTCATCACCGGCCTCAGCGTGGTGATCGTGCCGCTGCTGGCGACGGTGTTGCTGCGCCGCCCGCCGGGGCGCGCCCCGACGGTGGGCATCCTGGCCGCGACGGTCGGGCTGGCCTTCCTTTCACTCGACCGCAACCTGCGTATGCAGTCCGGCGACCTGTGGGTGCTGGCCTGTGCGGTGATGTTCGCGCTGCACATCGTCAGCGTGGCGCACTTCTCGCCACAAAGCGACGCCGTGCGGCTGACCGTGGCGCAGATCGGCACGGTAGCCGTGCTGGCGTTGCTGGGCAGCCAGGTTTTCGAGACGCCCCGCCTGACGTTGCCCCTGGCGGCCTGGGCGGCCATCGGCTTCACCGGCGTGGTGGCGACAGCGCTGGTCTTCACCCTGCAGGTCTATGTGCAGCGCTTCACCACGCCCACGCATACGGCCTTGCTCTTCAGCCTGGAGCCGGTCTTCGCGGCCTTCTTCGGCTGGTGGTGGGCCAACGAGACGCTCGGCCCCAGGGAATTGCTCGGCTGCGGCCTGATTCTGGCGGGGATGCTCGTGGCCGAGCTGGGCGACGGTCACGCGCCGGCGGCGGACAGCCAGAAGCGCGTTCCGGCTCCGGCTTCCGAAGTCTCGCAGACTCCGGAACTCCTGTAGAGAGCCGTGTAGCGCCCGCCCCACAGATAGAAAGCGAGGCCAGGTGATCACCCTGGCCTCGCTCTGTCTGGTGCAGTAGCTATTCAGTTGTCAGGGTTACTCGGCAGCGGGCGGCAGGATGACGCCGTCAATCACGTGAATGATGCCGTTGTCGGCCATCACGTCCGCGGCGGCAACACTGGCCTGGCCGTCGTTGAGGCTCACGCCCATGTCATCGGCCTTGACCTTGATTGTCGCGCCATTCAGCGTGCCGATCTCCTCCATCTGCGCGACGGCGGCAGCGGGGAACCGGCCCGGCGCAACGTGGTACAGCAAAATGCTCGTCAGGGTCTCGGTGTCGGCCAGCAGGTCTTCAGCGGTGATGCCCAGGGCTTCCAGCGCCGCGGCGAAGGCGTCGTTGGTGGGGGCAAAGACCGTGTAGGGACCAGCCGCGCTCAGCGCGTCTACCAGACCAGCCGCCTGCACTGCGGCCACCAGCGTGCCGAAGTCCTCATTACCGGCGGCGATGTCCACAATCGTGCCCATCGGCTCGGCTTCTTCTTCGGCGGCGGGCGGCAGGATGACGCCGTCAATCACATGGATCACGCCGTTGCTGGCCATGATGTCCACCGCAGCGACCTTGGCCTGGCCGTCGTTGAGGCTCACGCCCATGTCATCGGCCTTGATCGCGATGTCTGCGCCGTTCAGCGTCGTGGCCGACTCCAGACCCGCGACGATGTCGGAGGTCACCGCACCTGGGACCACATGGTACAGCAGGATGCTGGTCAGCGTGGCCGTGTCGGCGAGCAGGTCTTCGGGCGCGATTCCCAGCGCCTCAAACGCAGCCTCGAAAGCGGCATTGGTGGGGGCGAAGACGGTGATGGGCTTGCTGCTGGCGAAGAAGTCCACCAGACCGGCAGCTTCGACAGCGGCGACGAGCGTGCTGAAGTCCTCATTGCTCGCCGCGATCTCGACAATCGAGGGTTTTTCTTCTTCCTGAGCCAGAGCCGGCAAGGCCGCGGCAACGAACAGAGCGATCACCACCAAGAGCACAGAGAACTTACGCATAGCAGGGTTTCCTCCAGGTTGTTCGATAGCTTCGGCTAGTGGATTGGGCGATGTCTGCGCGCATGACATCTGCATGACGACGATACGTAGAAGAAGATAGAGGTCTTGGATTAGTGAAAACCGAAGCATAAATAAGAAAAAGATGAAAGAAATAAAGGGCGACGGGGATACCTGTCGCCCTTTTCGATGGCTGCTTCTTTCAAGCCGCGCAATCAACAGAATGGGGGTGCTGCCGGCTCCGCTGCACGGCGGCACCCCCTGGGGAGCGGTCAGTGCGCTGTGGGGCGGGCCTGCACTGCGACAGACCCGTCAGGTGGCACACCAACCTGGCGCATCATTATAGGGTGTTTTGGCTTGGCGCACCACTCGTTGACAGGGTGCGACCGCTATTCCATCACGCGCAGCGTCGAAGGAATGTCCATGCGGCGCATGCGGCGCATGCTCAGCAGCGGCGTCAGGCCGACGACGATCACGCCCAGCACCGCCGCCAGCAAGACCGTCCCTGGCTCGATGGTGACCGCCAGGTGCAATTCGGGCAGTTCCTCTTCGGCCCGCATGGCAAACATGCTCTGCAGCGTGCCCCAACCTGCCGCCAAACCGAGCAGCGTTCCCAGCACCCCCATGACGACGTTCTCCACCATCTGCATACGGGTGACCGTGCGCATGGGCAACCCGAAGGCAAACATGGTGGCGATTTCGCGGGCGCGTTCGTCCACGCTGATGCTGGTAGTGTTGAAGGCGATCAGAAAGGCCAGGATCACCACCACTACTTCTATGATGGCCAGCATCTGCGTGATCAGGGATACCATGCTTTCCACGGCTTCGGAGAATTCGACGATGGAACTCACCGAGGCCACGCCGGGTTGTGTGAGCAGGCTCTCCTTGACTGCTTCGCGCGTCACGCCCGCCGCCGGTGCCAGGATCACCTGGTTGGCGACGCCCTCCAGGCCCATGAGCGCCGCGCCCTGCAGAGGCATATAGGTCAGCGGGCGGATCGGGTTGTCGTGAATGCCGATCACTGGCAGTTCGGTCTGCACCATGCGAAACGAGAACAGCCCTTCGCGGCGCGGATGTTCGAGCGTGACCATATCGCCCACCGTCACCCCCAGGTCGGCGGCGGCTTTCTCCGACAGGATCAGCCCTGGCTGTTCCCCCGTCAGCGCACCCTGCAACAGGTGGGGAACCCACAGCGCACGATCCATATCGTGCAGTTCCAGGAGAGTGTCAATCTCCTGAGCGCCCTTGATCAGCGTGCCGCCCAATCGCAACGCCGCCTCGCTGCCCGTGAAAAGCGGCTTCCCGTCCGCGTCAGTGAGCGAGGCCAGAGCGGTGATCTCCCCGTTGGTCACCGGGTAGAAGAAGTTGAGATCAACCAGGATGCGGTCGGGACTCATATAGCGGTAGGCGTCGTCGGCGCGCTGCAGAGTGCTCGTATAGCTATCCATCGCGCCCACGATGAAGGTCATGACGGTGATGGCGATGGCAATGCCCAGCACGGTCAACGCGGTGCGCCAGGACGAGCGCAACACGTTGCGCAGGGGCATCTGCGTGAAGCTCTTGCCGGGCAAGGGCAGATGCGCGATGGTCCGACTGAGGCCGCCCCCTTTGGCGACCAGATAGCCGCTGCGAATGGCATCTACCGGCGCGACGCGCACCGCCCGCCATACTGGAATCAGCGTCGCCAGGAACGGCAGAGTCACGCCCAGCGCGGTCGCCCGCACGTAGCCGGGCAGGTAGAAGCTCAGGTCCCAGTAGGGCAGCGGCACCAGGTCGCGCAGAATGGTCGCGAAAACCTGACTGAGCAGCCAGCCGATCAGCAAGCCCAAAATGGTGCCCAGCACCGCGATCTGCGCGCCGATCAGCATGGGCCGGAAAGCGATCCAGCGGCGCGGCAGCCCCAGCGCCATGCCGATGCCGATCTCGCGGCGCTGCGCCTCCACGATGCGCCCGGCCAGGTTGAACGCGCCCATGGCCGCGCCGAAGAGGAATAGCAGGGCGACCATGTTCCACACCCACTGATCGCCTTCGGCATCGTTGTAGAGGGCCGGATACACCGGGTCGTCTTCTTTGTTGAGCAGCTTGAAGCCGGTCGCTGGCAGCGCGTCGGCCATGCGCTGTTCGATCTCCGCGCGCACGGCTTCGCGGTCGGCTCCTTCGGCCAGCAGAAAGACCACGTCGTTGATCAGCCCCTCGCGTTCGGCCAGCCGCTGTGCCGTCTCCAGCGGGACGAAGAGCACGGCAAAGCTGGCCTCGCCCAGCAGGAAGGTGCCGGTTTCGGGGATGATCAGGAAGTATTCGGGCGAGTGTCCGGCTCCGACGAAGTCCAGCGCCACGTCACCGCTGACGCGCAAGGGGTCACCGGGCTGCAGGCCGTAGTGACGGGCAAACTTGTACTCCACCACGGCCACGGCCCGACCGGCGTCGGCAGCCGTCAGGGTGCGCCCGCTGTCTTCGTCCACATAGACGCTGTTGATATGTGGGCCGTCGTCGGACACGTCCACGCCCACCAGTTGCCCGCGGACCACTACCTCTTCGTCGGCATGCTGGGCCTGCACCAGGGTCGGCACGATCAGGCGCGTTTCCAGGTGCGCCACGCCGGAGATGCCATCCAGAGCGGCCAGCACGTTGTCCTGGTTGACAAAACTGCCTTCGGCCAGCGACAGCTTGAGATCGTACATGTGCAGGCGGTTGTAGCTCAGGTCATAGGAGTTGAGCCGCCAGGTCTTTTGCCCACCCAGCCCGGCGAAAACACCCGTGCCCAGGGCGATGATCAGCCCGATCGCCAGCACCTGCAGCCAGCGCTTGCGCAGGTCGCGCCACGACCAGCGCAGCCAGAGTCGCCAGTTCTTCATCGCGCCCTCCTCACCACTGCAGATCGCTGATGGCAGCCTTGCCGTCGCGAGGCGGGCCGTCGCGCACGATGCGCCCGCTGCTCAGCTCGATGACGCGGTCGGCGATGCGCGAAATCTCGCGGTTGTGCGTCACCACCAGCACGGTCTTGCCTGCTGCGGCCTGCGCCTGCAACAGCCCCAGAATCTGGATGCCGGTCTGGAAGTCCAGTTCGCCGGTTGGCTCGTCGGCCAGCAGCACCGGGTTGCCGGTCGCCAGGGCGCGGGCGATGGCCACGCGCTGCTGTTCGCCGCCGGAAAGCTCGTGCGGGAAGTGATGCAATCGCTCGCCCAGGCCCACGCTGGCCAACACCTCGGCGGCGCGCTCGCGGCTGCGGGGCGCGTTGGCCATATCCAGCACGAATTGCACATTCTCCAGCGCGGTCAGGCCAGGGAAGAGGTTGAAGGTCTGGAAGATGAAGCTGACCGTCTCACGGCGGAACTTGAAGCGGTCGGCGGCGCGGTGCAGCAGCAAGTCGTTGCCATTGATGCGCACCGTGCCCCCGGTAGGCGTATCGAGAGCACCGATGATGTTGAGCAGCGTGGTCTTGCCGCTGCCCGACGGTCCCAACACGACGACGAACTCGCCCTGGTCAATGGTGAGCGACACATCGTCGAGCGCGGTCACGCGCACCGCGCCCATCTGGTAGTGCTTGGAGACATGCTCCAGATGGATCATCATGGTTGCCTTCCTGTTCGGTGCAAAGGCGCTCAACAGCGCGGCCTATCTGAAGCGCCATCTTCAGTGTAAGGGGCAGTCAGCCGTCCGTATCCCCCAATAATTAGGTCTTTCGCTATTTTATCAGATATATCACTGATAAATCAGAGTCCTGTCGTCGAGGGAAAAGACTTTGGACTCAGATAGTTGTTTCATTGTAAACTACTATTGAGCTACAGGCAAGGCTGTGAGGCACGGGATACGCGCAGCGGTTGCCAGCGACTCTGGCGCGCCGGATGGCCTCATCTCCTGTCCGCGCGGCGAGCTTCAAGGGCGGACAGGGCTAAGTGGTCAGTTATCAGTTATCAGTGGTCAGTTGTCAGTGATCAGTGGTCAGTAGCCTGCCGCAAGCCGGTGACTTCTGAGGGACACACCTTGATCACGGAGAACTGACAACTGAAGGCTGAGAACTGAAAACTGAAAACTGAAAACTGAGAACTGAAGACTGATAACTCAGGCTGGGG
>DDBP01000188.1 GCA_002332795.1 Anaerolineales bacterium UBA2029
TCGTCACCGAGCCGACCACCAGCGTCGTGTTGGGATCGGGCGTGTCGCTGAAGACGGCATTGCCCGCATCCTGATCGCCCGTGTTGGTGATGATCACCGTGTAGCGGATGGTGTCGCCCGGATTGACCTGCCCATCGCCGTTGACATCCACAGCCAGCGCATCGGCCTTGGTGGCGACAATCTGCGGCGCAGCGATCACCGGCGTCTCGGTCGGATCGCCCGTCGCGGTCGTGTCGGGATCGTCGGTCAGCGTGTCGGCGATGTTGTCGCCCTCCACCAACCCCTGATTGCTCACCAGTTCCACGCCCGCGGGCAGCGGACTGTTGACCGTCACGTCGAATGTGATCGTGACGCTGCCGCCCGCGCCGGTCAGCGTGCCTACCGACACGGCGACCGTCGTGTCGCCAGGCGTGTTGCCCGCGGTAACCGTGCCCTGCGTGGTCGTCACCGAGCCGACGACCAGCGTCGTATTGGCGTCCGGGGTATCGCTGAAGGTCACGTTGGCCGCATCCTGGTCGCCCGTGTTGGTGATAATCACCGTGTAGCGGATGGTGTCACCCGGGTTGACCTGCCCATCGCCGTTGACATCCACAGCCAGCGCGTCGGCCTTGGTCGCTGCGACGTTGGGCGCGGCAGTGATCGCCGTCGTCTCGGAATCCTGGTTATTGGCCAGGTCGGTATCGCCGCCGCGCGAGCCGTCGTCGGCCACCTGCACTGTGTTCTCGACCTGAGTGACACCGGCGGGCACGGGGCGATTGACCGTCACAGCAAACTGCACCGTCACCGGCGTATCGGTAGGAGCGAGCGCCGCCAGCGTGTAGGTGCAGGACGTGCCCGCGGGCGAGCCGTCGGCGCAACTCCAGGTTGGCGTGCTGTTCGCCGCGTTGAACGTCGTGTGGAGGGGCACCGTCTCGGTGATGGTGATCGGGCCGGACGGGCCGCTGCCGACATTGTCAACCACCAGGTTGTAGACGATCACGCTGCCGGGTGCGAACGGCTCAGCCGCCACCTCCGACTTGGTGATGCTCAGGTCGGGGAAGATCAGGGTCAGCGTGTCGCTGCCCGTCGCGCCAGAGGCGCTCCGCCCACCCGTCGGCGCAGAACTACCAGCGATGATCGTCGCGCTGTTGCTGATCGGGCTTTGCGCCGGCAGCAGCGTATTGAGCAGCGTCGCCCGGAAGACCAGCGTCACCGCGTTGCCCGCGCCGGGCAATACCGTGCCGCCGGTGTAGCGCACTGTCCCCGCCGGGCTGTTGCTGAAAGTGAAGCCCGCCGGAGCCGAGACGTTGACCGCGCTGTTCACATCCCAGATGAGCGGACTGAGCACATCCTCGACGACCACCCCATAGGCCGGGCCGGTGCCAGTGTTGGTGATCACCAGTTGGACGCGCACCGAATCGCCAGGGCTGGCCGGGTCGTCCAGGAAGGTCTTGCTCAGCGTCAGCGTCGGCTCGACCACGTCCACGCTGGCCGAAGCGCTCACGTCGGGGCCGGTCGCATAGCTCAGGGTAGCGGTGTTGGTCAGCACGTCGCCATTGGCGTTGGCGGGCAGGTCGCGCAGCAAGCCGACGACAGTGATCGTGAGCGTGTCATTGGCATCGGCGACATTGTCCGCCGTGTTGGTGATCGTGCCCAGCGTGAAGGTTGCCGTGTCGTTCAGGCCGTCGCCGAGCAGGGCATCGGACAGCACAGCTGCCGTGCCCACCAGCGCCGGGCTGATATTGGCCCCCTGCGCCGTGATGCTGGCGCTCTGCAACTCGATGACGCCCGCCGCCGTCGCTGGCACGACATCGGTGATCACCACCTGATTGATCTGCCCTTCCGGCAGGGTAACGGTGACGGCATAGGTGACGGTCTCGCCAATGGCCAGGTCGGGGTTGGTGGGGTTGTGCGCCGACGAACCCGTTTCGGGCAGGCTGGTGGTGCTCACCACCTTGGCGATGGTCGGCGCTGCCGTGGAGAAGCTGGACTGCGCCGGCCCCAGGCTGCTGCTGCGACCGGTGCCGTCGGCCAGCGAGTTGTAGGTGCCGCTCACCGAGTTGGTGTAGGTCGTGTCGGGTTCGGCGTCGGCGGAGACAGCCACCTGATAGGTGATGGTGCAACTGCTGCCCAGGCTCAGCGACGGCACAGAGAAGGCGATGGCAGGCGCTGCGCTGGAATCGACCGTCGCGCCGCAGGTGCCGCCCACCGTGCCATCGCCGACCCACGTCAGGCCGGGCGAAGGCAGCGTATCCACCAGCGCAATCTGATAGGCGTCGGCCAGCGACTGCGCCGTGTGACTGAGCGTCAGGGTCACGGTGAAGGTGTCCCCGGCGTCGCGCAGGCCGCTGGCATTGTTCGCCTTGCTGAGCGTCAGTTGTGGCTCCACCAGGTCAATGCCCACCGTGCCGCTGATCGTCCCGCCGGTGTGCTGCACCGTCGCCGTGTTGAGCACGTTGGTGTCCTGGCCGGTGAGCAACCCCACGTTGACCGGCACGTCCAACACCCGCGCCACCACCTGGAAGACGATAGTATCCTGGGCGTTCACCACGCCGTCGGGCGTGTTGGTGACATCCCCCAGCGTCCAGGTGACGCGATCGTTGATGGTGTCAGCGTTCGTATCGGAGGCGACACCGGCTGTGCCCACGGCGGGCAACGCTGGCACCGCCGACAGGTTGGCCCCGATGAAGGTGATCTGCGACGAGACCACTTCGAAGGCCGCGCCGTTCGTCCCCGCCAGCGGCAACTGATCGAAAACCGCCGTGCTGCCGGTGAGACCCTCGGCGAAGGTCACCGTGAATTCATAGGTGATCTGCTCGCCGATGGTCGCGGTGCCGTCCGTCGGGGCGATGATCAGCTTGGCCAACTCATTTTGGGTCACCGTCACCTGCGCCGAGGCGCTGTCCTGGTAGGCGCGCCCGCCTTCTGGCAACGACTCCCAATCAAGCTCGCCCGTGTTCGTCAGCGACGTACCAGCGGGGGCCGTGTTGGCGATCATCGCCTGGAATTCGACCTCGCAGCTTGAGCCTTGCGGCAGAGTGTCCCAGACGACAGTCAGGCCCGCGCCGGTGGGATCGGAGTCATCCAGCGTCGTCGGCAGCGTCGCGCACGAACCGGGAACCGCTCGCAGCGCGAAATTGGTCGTGGTGTAGATCAGGTGCGCGGGCACCACATCGGTCAGGGTGACATTGTAGGCATCGGCGGTCGAAGCGGCGGTGTGCTCCACACGCAGGCGGAAAGTGATCAGGTCGCCCGCGTCACCTGCGCCCGGCGTGGCCGACTTGGTGACGTTCAGCGCCGGCTCGACGATATCCGCGGCGGCAGTGTCCGTCAGCGAATACGTCCCATAGTTCACCTGCGCCGTGTTGACTGGCACGTCGCCATTGGCGTTGGCGGCCACATCCAGCACCACCGCCACCACCTCGAAAGTGATCTGATCGTCGGCATTGGAGACCCCATCGGCAGTATTGGTCACCGTGCCGAGCGTCCAGGTGACGCGATCGTTGATGGTGTCCGCATTCGTATCGGAGGCGACGCCGGGCGTGCCCATAGCGGGCAGGCCGGGGCCGGACAGATTGGCTCCCACAGCCACCACGCGCGAACTGACCACCCCCAGCACGCTGCTGCCGGTCGGGAGTTGATCGAAGACCGTGGGCGTCGCCACCCCTTCGGGCAGCGTCACCGTGAACTGATAGGTGATCTGCTCGCCGATGGTGTAGTCCTGCCGCGCGGGATCGTGCGCGTCGCTGCCATTGACCGCCGTCGAGGTGACGGACTTGTCCAGCGTCAGCGCGAACACAGTGACAGTCGCCTGGGCAGTGCGGGCATAGGTGTTGGCGGTCGTGCCGCAGCCGGACGTGTCGCCGGTGCGCTCGCACGACAGGGGATTGTAGGGCGATTGCGGCGACGTGACATCCCCCGGCAGGCTCGTCCAGCTCTCCCTGACCGTGTTGGTGAGCGCCTGATTGGGCTGCACGCCCGCGTCGAGCGTGGCCTGGTAAGTCAGCGTGCAGCTTCCACCGGAGGCAAAGGTATTCCACGTCGCGGTGAGGTTGGGCGCGGCCTCGGTCAGGCTGGTAGGCGACGTGGCGCACGTGCCCGTCGCAAACGATCCCGGCACCAGCGTCATGCCAGTGGGCACGGTGTCGGTCAGCACCACGTTGAAGGCGTCCGGATTGGTGACGCCGCTCCCCTTGCTGACGGTGATGCTGAAGGTGATGGTATCGCCCGCGTCACCAGAGGTAGGCGAAGCGCTCTTGCTCACCGTCATGCTCGGCTCCCGGACAGTCACGTTAGGCGCAGCAGCGTTGATGCTCCTCCCGCTCCAGCCCCAGGTCATGTCGTTGTTGCGCGTCTGTCCGGAACCGGTACCCAACCGGTTGATCACCACCACCGTATAGTCAATCGTGATCGTCTCCGCTACGGCGGGGCTGTTGTTGCTGTTGGTGAGCGTGCCGAAATCCAGGGTCAGGCGGCGGCCCTGGTTGGCATCGCCCGTGCCCGCCGCCGTGATGCTCGCCCCACTCAGCACCGCCGGGAACCCGCCCGGCACCGAAGTCGTCACCCCTGACGAGGCGGTAATGCTATCTACGCTCAAGAAGGCCAGACCGGCGTCCAGTTCGTCGAACAGCGTTACACCGCTGCTGGTGCCCTCCGGCACGGTGATCACCACACGGTAGGTGATCCGCTCGCCAATGACCACATTGGTGCCGGTCGTATGCGCCTGGTTCGTGCTGACGATCGTCTTGCTGGCCGTCGGGCTGGCAATGGTGACGCTGGCATCGTCGGTGCGCGTCGGGAAGTTGGTCGAGCCGCCCAGTGACGCCCAGTTGACGCTCGCCGTGTTCGTGATCACCGCGCCCGGCTCAACCGAGATACCCAGCGTGCACTGCACCGTGATCAGGGCCGTATCCGCCCCATAGGGCGCACCGCCTCCGACGGGATTGCCGTCGTTGGCCGTCAATGGATTGGTCAGCACCAACCCTGCGCCGAACAGGTCGCCCGCATAGGTCAGCGGCACGCCGCTGCCGTTGATCACGCTGCTCACGGCGCAGCCGCTCAGGCCCGCCGGTGCGGTGTCGGTCACCCTCACGTCATAGGCGGGCGCGCCGCCTGTGTTTTCGACAGTGATGACATACGTCACCAGGTCGCCCGCATCCGCCCCTGTCAGGTTGCCGTTGACAGGCAGCGTAGACGGCGGCGGGTTGATCGTGCCGGAACCATTGGTCGCGCTGACGCCCTTGGTGATCAGCAGGTCGGGCGCGCGCACATAGAAGAAGATGCCCACATCGGCGGTGAACGTCGCGCCCGGCGTGTTGGCGTAACCGGCCAGGAACAGATTGGTCAGGTACAGGTTGTCGGCGAACGGCTCGTCGTTGACCACAATGTCTATGTCAACGGCGATCGTCTCCGGCGGTGTCTCCGACGACAGGTCCTGCCAGTCGATGCGCAGCGAGTTCTGCGCCGCGTTCACCGTGATGGAGGTCGGCGGCGTGCTGATGGTGCTGGTCGGCGCGAAGCGAATATCCGTGCCGAAGGTGGTATTGACCGTGGTCACGTCGAACACTGGCAGCGGGAAGTAATCCTCGAAGTAAATGGCCCGCGTATCGCCAGAGGGAATATCCATCTGCAGACGGAAGGTCACCACCTCGCCCGGCATGAACTCGTAGGGCGGCGGATTGACGATGCTCTTGCTGATCTGCGGCGGGATGATGTCCACCCCTGCCGCCGACCCTTCGGTGCAGTTCGCCGCGCCCGCCGTCAAGCCATAGGTGGCAGTGACCGTGTTCGGCAGGCTGTCGTTGGCATGGACGGGCTGACCGTTCAGATAGTACTGATCAATGGTCGCCGTATAGCGCAGCGTGATGGCCGTGCCCGCGGCGATATTGCCCGTCACCGCGCCGATGTTGTAGGTGATGGTTTGCGTGCCGTCCCCATTGTCCACCACCGTGGGCGTGATGGCGTACGACGTGCCGCCCACCGTGAGCGACTGATGCGCGGCGAAGGTGATGCCGTCCGGCAGCGTATCCACCACGATCAGGCCGCTGTCGGTGCCGTAGTCGGTCACCTGGAAGTTCAGGGTATAGGTGATCGTCGTCCCCGGAATGGTCGCGCCGGGGCTGGCCCCTTTCTGCAACGAGATATGCTCAGCCTCCACTGGCGACTGACGAGTCGTGACCGGCTGCAACACGCCCAGATAGCGAGCGACAAAACTGCTGTTGTTGAGCACTGTCTGCCGCCCGCAGGTCGCTTCGTCCAGGATGTCGATGATGTAGACCGGGAAGCGGACCGTCACCTCCGGCCCGCCGACCACCCCGCTGGCCGAGGCGCAGGTGACCCCCAGAGTTCCACCAGGGGTCGAGGTAGACGGTTGCGCGGTCACCGTGCAGCCCGTGCCGCCGCTGATCGTCACCGGCCCGACAAACTGCACGCTGGGGGGGAGCGTGTCGCCGAAGGTCAGGTCGGTGATGGTCTGCCCGTTGGCAATGTCCACACTCAGCACATAGTCATACGGCCAGTCTGGCCCTGGCGGACGCTCGCCTTCGGGGGCAGTGTTCGTCTTCTCAAAGATGTAGAGCGTCGGCGTGATCGTATCCGTCACCGGCGTGCCCACGATGGGGCCATTCGCGCCGGTGGGCGTGTCGCCAAACTCATAGACCGGCGTGACGCTGACCGGCAATGGCACCCCGACCGTCGCCGTCGTGCTGATGGTAGCGCACATCCTCACCACCAGCGGCGGCCCACCCGCCACTACCGAACCGATCGGCAGCTTGACGATGATCAAGGTGTAGCCCGGCGTGCCCGTCACCGGCTGATTGATCACCGGATCGGTCAGTTGGTTGCCCGGCGCGGGCGGAAACACGCCTACGGTGGTCGTGCTGACGCCCAGATTGAGGAAAGTCGCCGAATCCAGCGTGATCTGCGGCGGCAGAATCAGCCGGAAATACGGCCCGTAGCCGGGGTTCCCCGTGTTGAAAATTTCGGCAGAGAAACAAAACTGCTCGCCGACAAAGTTCTCAGCGGGCAGATTCAGCGTGACATTGGGCGTCTGTGCGTGGCCTGGCGCGGGGCCGGTTAGCAGCAACGTCACCATGACCACGACCAGGCTCAGTCCCAGGAAAAACCGTATTCTTTTGTGCATCCCCCCAACACTCCCAAAGTGGCTATTTCGCGCAACCGACCAGGTGGCTCGCCCGGCCATGACTCATAAAGGCAGAAATCAGGTACTATGATAGTACGGTAATCCTACCATACGCCAACTCCATAAATATGAAAAACATGTGAAAATTCCTTCATCCGTGTCCGCGCCCTGCAAAAACTCACCCCCACCCGTAAAAAGCCTGGGTGAGGGTGAGCTGCACAGTCCAACGTGACAGTGCCCGATCCAGCAGGGCGTTACTGCTCCTCGTCAGTGGGCGGTGCCTCCGCTCCACCCGCGCCCTCCGGCGGGACAGGCACAATTCCGCCAGACACATCCGACGGCGGGAACACATAGATGCGCGCCTGCTGCGCGTCCACCACGTACAGCCGGCCCTGCGCATCGAAAGCCAGCCCCGCCGGTGAGCGCACTCCGCTGACGCCTGTGCTGGCGTCTTCCGGCTGATTGAAGGAGATCACTGGCTGCCCGGCCAGGTTGTAGGCCACGATGCGGCGCTTGTCGTCCATGTCGGTCACGTAGATCAGCGTGCCGTCCGGGCTGACCGCCAGATAGGGTCGGTTGTACGATTGCCGGTTGCGGAACCACATGTTGACGCTGAAGGTGCGCAGCGGCATTCCCGTCAGGTCGAAGACCTGCACGCGCTTGTTCCATGCCTCGGCTACGTATAGTTCATGTGAGATGGGGTTGAAGGCCAGCCCGACCGGCTCGTCCACCTGCCCCAGGCCGGTGCCGCCGCGCCCGATGTCGCGCACCCACTCTCCCTCTGGCGTGTAGACGCGAATGCGCTTGCCGCCCGTATCCGCCACATAGACCAGCCCATCCGGCCCGACAGCGATCTCGCGCGGCCCCCACATGGCGTCCGGCGACGGATCGGTCGCGGGCACACCCTCGTGCCCCCACGCCCGCACAAATTCGCCCTCGCGGGTGAAGATCGCCACGCGGTTGTTCCAGGTATCGGCTACATAGAGCAGGCCGTCCGGCCCGATGTCCAGGCCCCAGGGCTGCCGCAACGCCTCGCCCGCCGGCACCAGCGCCGGATCGCCAATGCTGCGCACGAACTCACCCTCCGGGCCGAGCACCACGATACGGCTGCGGTCCGTATCGGTGACGTAGATCAGGCCGTCCTCGTCCAACGCGATGTCGCGCGGGCCGACCATGCCCGCCACTTCGCCCAGCGTGCGTTCGGCGACAATCGCCTGGAAGACGCGATCCTCCGGGTACTCCGGCTCGCGGATGTTGACGGTGCTGCTACCGATGCCCGCATCCCACACCTGCGCCGCGATCTGCTTGTCCACGAAGACGTACATGCGGTCGGAGACCGGCCACTTGCCCACGGCGAAGCGATCGTCGCCCGCGCATTCGGCGATCACCACCCGCGCGCAGCTTGCCCGCAGCGTGTCGCGCTCCTCTTCGGTCGCGCCCAGGCTGGCTTCGTCCTGGCAGCGGAACTGTTTGGCGTCAATGCACATGGCCTGACCATAGGTGCGGTAATCGCGGTTCCACCAGATGTCCCACAACCCCTGCCGGTAGTACGGCGCAGCAATGTTCTTCTCGTCGAGGCTGAACACTTTGGCGACACGATCATAGGTCAGGTTGAAGTACTCCTGCATCGGCCACCACAGGCGGATATAGCCGAATTCGTAGTAGCGGTCGCCCAGGATCGAGCGCACATCACCCACCTTCCTGGTGCCGACGATGACCACGCGCGCGCCTTCCAGCGTCGAGGGGTCAACGCTGCCTGCCTCCCCACGCAGATAGCCGTAGTTGGTGTAGTGGCGCAGGTACCAGGTGAACGGCCACGACGAATCGTCGTCGAAGACGATGCGCATGGCATAGCCCTCGTTGGTGATCTCGGCGATGCGATCGATCTCCCGCATCACCGTCTTGACCGCCGGGCCAGAGTGCGCGTAGACCAGATATTCGGTCGCGTAATCGTAATTGATGTAGGCGGCCAGGACGGCCACGCGCGCCGTCAGCACGGCCAACACCGCCGCGCCCGCGATGATCGCCAGCCGCCCCACCTGAGCGCGCCCCAGCGGTCGCCCCAGCCGGATGATGATCGCCACTGCGCCCGCCAGGACGAGCAGTGCTGCCAGCCAGTTGCCTGTAGCGATCAGGTTCTGGATCTCGCGCCCGCTGAAGGGGGGCTGCGCGCCCGTCAACAGGCGCAGCGCCCGCCCCAGCGCCAGCAGCGCCAGCGGCAACGCCCCGATCAGCACGGCCCAGCCACCCGCCCCCAGCGACCGCCAGCGCACCCCCTCGACCACCTGCCCCAGCCACCAGCCGGTCGCCAGGATCAGCGGCACGGTCAGATGGGTGGTGAGCCAGGGCATTTTCTCACCGGCGATGGTCAACCCCAGCGTCATGGCAATAGACCACCAGCCGATCAGCGCCAACAGCGGCAACTCACCGATCCACTCGGCGTCGGCGGCGCGGTGCACCAGCTCCTCGACCAGGCTGAAGGGACGGGTCAGCCTGCCCGCTGACGACGGCGGATCGTCCTGAGCGATGACCTCAGTGCGCCGTTCCGCCGCGACCAGCGTCTCCGCCGCCTGCGGCAGCTCTGTCGCTTCGACCGCCTCCTCGCCCAGTTCCTGCCGTTCGAGCCGCTCCAGAGCGCGATCGGCCCGCCAGCGCCACAGCCGGGATAGCCCCAGCACGCCCGCGCCCATGGCCCCGATCATCGGCAGGAACTCGTAGACGGGCAGTTGCGTGAGCAGGTAGTAATACTGCGGTTGGCTGCCGCGCCGCACTCCCTGTTGTTCCAGCCAGTAGCCCAGCGAACCGATCATGCCGGTCACCAGGCCGTACTGATTGCTGAAGATGGTGGTGAAGAAGAAGGCAAAAATGCCCAGGAAGATCGCCGCCGCCGGCAACCAGCGCCGCCAGTTCCAGGAGATGCCCACCGATGCGGCCACCATCAGGAAGGGCAACACGGCAGGCAGCGTCGCCTGCAGGGTGTCGCGCCCTTCGGGCGAATTGGGGTTGTAATCCTCCAGGTTGTACCCGGCCCAGTAGAGCGGGAACGCGGCCAGCCAGGGCAGGATCAGCGTGCCGACGACGATCAGCACGTCGAAGATCGGCTGCCGGTTCAGGAAGTCCCACAGATTCGTCAGCGTCCGCGTGCCCAGCACCGCCAGGGTGATCAGCGTGCCCAGCACCCAGGCCAGGATGATCGGGGTGTTGTCGTAGCGCCCGCCATCAACCGCCGTCACCGCATTGGGATCGGCGGCGAAGGGCTGCGCGCTGGCCTCGGTGACAAAGCTGCGCCGCTCGAAGATCACCAGCAGGCTGGCCACCACGAATGCCACCAACACCACCAGCAGCAGGTCGCGCCAGGGCAGGCGGAGCTGCGCCGGGAAGACGTAGACCGCGCTGAGGAACAGCACGAAGAGCAGCGCCAGCACCGGCAGGCCGATCCAGGTCAGCAGACGGACGAACATCGCCCCGTCGAAGCCGTTCGCCACGGCATATTCTTTCGTGGCATTCTGGCCGTAGAGCAGGTCGGCTTCGCTGCGCACCGTCGTTTGCGTCCATACGTCCGTCGGTTTGATCACGTCTATCACGCAGGCGATCCACAGCGCCACGATCGCGCCCAGGATCAGCCCGGCCATCAGCAGATAGAAGGCCGACCGCTCCTGCTTCAGCCAGCGCATCAGCGCCGCCGCCGCGCCCGCGTCCGTCCGGCCACGCCAGGCCCGTTGCACAGCACCAGAAAGGGCCAGCGGCAGGTAGATCAGCGCGAAGAGGACGAGTACTAGGGGCAGGGCGGAGGGCAGATACCACACGGGCCGCAGCAGCAGGTGCAGCAACCGGCCCAGTGTGAAAGCCAGCAAGGCCACGGCTACCAGCAGCAACCCATGCCCCATCAATCGCTGCCACAGCGGAGCGTGCCAGCCCTGGTCACCTGCCGGATGCAGGCGAATGCCCACGTCTTGCAACATGCGCAGCAGCCAGTACAGCGTCATGAAGCTGCCGAAGATGGCGATGTAGATGAAGGACACTTCCTTCGACGCCAGGATGCCGATCAGCCCCACCGCCAGCACCCACAACCACACGGCGCGCCGCGGCTGCTCGTCGTCTATGTAGCGCAGGATGGCGTAGAGGATGACGAAGGCGAAGAAGATGGTCGGCGTGTCGTGCCGGATGTAACGGTTGTAGTAGAGCAGTTGGGGAGAGATCAGCAGCAGCGCGGATGCGATCAGCGCGCCACTACGCCCCAGCCAACGCCGGAACAACGCCGGAAAGAGCACGATCAGCACGCCAAGCGTTGCCGGATACAGGCGCGAAGTGAAATCGTTGTCGCCGAACAGGAAATAGGCCAGCGCCGTCATATGGAACAGCAGCGGGCCGTGCATCATCGGCGTATGGTTGAATTCCCCATATTCCGACAGCCGCCACGAATAGTAGGTATGCAGGCTCTCGTCGTGACTCATCACGCGCGCGCCCAGGTCGTAGAAACGGGTGAACACGGCCAGCAGCAACAGCACCGCGTAGGCCAGCGCCTCCCAGCGAACCGAGTAGACGCGCGTTAGAGCCTGGTTGATGGCCCGTTCGTGCGATTCCGGCGCAGCGTAGAGTTGTTCGCGTGTGGTCATGCGTTCACTTTCCCCAGAACCTGGCAACGGCACGCCTGTGCGCCCCCGTGTCTCGTACCAGACAGACTATCCCAAACTGGTTCCTGACCGCCGAGACGCAGAGGCCGTGCAAGTGTGGTTTTCCTCTGTGCGATCTCTGCGGTTCAACTCGCTTCTCCCAACTCACCTGGTCTCTGCCCGACCCTTCACTGCCAGAAAGCACTACGCGCCGCCTCTGGCGAGACCGTCACCGCGGGCATGGGTACAGGGCTGGCCCCCACCAGGCTCACCGGCGAGGCGGTCGCAGGACTGCCCGGCAGCCCATCTCCGTCGCCGATCAGCGCCTCGCTGGTGTCCGTCGCGCCGGGCGTGGGCGATGCCATGCTCACCGGCAAGGGCTGCTGCACCCCCGTCTGCGTTGTCAGCCGCTCGCCCGCGAAGACGGGCAGGGCAATGGCCAGCGTCACCGCCAGCGCCAGGGCCAGCGTCAGGGCGGGCACCCACATCTCCACCAGGGCGCGCAGTCCGTGCCGCGGACGGCTGATCTCCCCCCACACCGCCGACCACGTCCTTGCCGAAGGGCGACCTGGCCCGATGGTGCGCAGTTCGTCGCGCAGGTCGCGGGCGATGCGCTCTTCACGGGCCAGCGCCGCCCGACAACGCGCGCATTGCCGCACATGGTTGACGACCTGCGCTCTCTGCTCCGGCCTCAATTGCCCGTGCACGTAGCGCGTGAGCAAGTGAGTTACATGACGGTCCCGCATGGCTTGCACCTCAGTTTGGTTCGGAGTTCGGAGTCAAGAGTTTTGAGTCAAGCGCCTGGAGATCAGAGCCGGCAGTCCTGACTCCCCACTCCCAACTCTCTACTCCCTACTCACGTCCTCTACACCTGCCACAGCTCGACCAGAGCGGCTTCGTCCGCCGCGCTCAACGCCTTGCGCAGTTGCTCGTGCGCCAGGCGGATGCGGCTCTCCGCCGTTTTCTGGGGGCACTCCATCACCTCGGCCATTTCGCGATAGGTCAGCCCCTGTCCGTAACGCAGGGCCACCGCCTCGCGCAGGGGCGGCGACAGCGTCGCCAGCGCCCGCCGCAACGACTCGTGCAACTCTGTCCACGCCGCCCGGTGCTCCGGCGACTCGTCAGCAGGCGCGGGCGGTTCCACACCTGCCGAAAGCAGGTTGGCCAGGGCCACCGTCGGCAGCCATTTGCGCCGCCGCGCGTTGCGACACCGGCTGATGGTGATGGTGTACAGCCAGGTGCGGAACGCCCCGCGCGACGGATCGTAGCGGTGCAGGTTGCGAAAAGCGTAGACCAGCGACTCCTGCAACACGTCTTCGGCGTCCTGCTCGACCAGCAATACGCTGTACGCCAGCCGGAACAGGCTGGGCGCGTAGCGTTCGTAGAGCGTCGCGTAGGCGCTCTGATCACCGGCCAGACACCGCTCGATCAACGCCGGCAAATCCGGATCGTTGGTCGAGGGTGGCACGTCTGACGTCATGGATATCTCGCGATTCATCCTACACTCCGCCCTCCGCTAGTCCTCAGTCACCTGCTCCACGCCGTAGACGTCGTTACGCACCCACAGGCGCAGCCGCCCGGCATCTTCCGGCTTGATCGCCGTCTCGTCGCGGTAGAACCACATGATCGCGTCGCGCCAGGAGAGCGTGTCAATGTTCCACGCCTGCCGGATGACCAGGTCTTTGCCCACATAGGGCGCGCCCATGCGCGGCTGCTCGTCGCGGGCAGGCACCAGCACCACCGCCGACGAGACCTCCGGCCCCACGCCATCCACGAAGACCGTGTTGGGATAGTCGCGCAAGGCCCAGGCCAGCGCCCCGTCCGGCGGCACCTGCGCGGTGATCGTCAGCAGCTTCGGCTCGCCGGTCGCCCGCAGGCT
>DDBP01000184.1 GCA_002332795.1 Anaerolineales bacterium UBA2029
CCCCAACTCCAGACTCCAGACCCCAGACTCTAGACTCTAGAGGCTGTTATGCACTTTCGCGCAGCATCTGACCAACGGCCTGACACATTTGGCGCGCACCCGCCATATCGAACGAGTGGCGCAGGCAGGGCCGCCGGTGTATAACACCTCTGTTGCCCAATGCCAGAGGTAATCCCTTTACGTCCTATGAAAACACCGCTGCGCCTGTTGATCATCCTGAGCGTTGTCTACACGTCCATTTTCGGCGGGGTGGTGGAGCAGGACGCCCTGATGCGCATCGTCCATCAGGTGGGCTTCACGGCTCTGCTGATCGCCTGGTTGTTGATTTTGTGGCGCGAGCGACGACCTTTCCCTCTCACTCCGCTCGACTGGCCATTGCTGGGGCTGGGCCTGGCCTGGACGCTGTCCGCCATCTTCTCGCGTCACCCGCGGATCAGCCTGGAATACGCCTGGTTGATCTGGGCGGTGATCCTGGCCTATTACCTGATAGTTGATCTGATGCAGCGAGGCCCGCGCTGGCAGTTGTGGATTTTCGAAGGGCTGTTCCTGACGGGGGCGCTGTTCGTCGGCTTTGCCGTCGCCGAGATGGTGATGTGGTACTTCGGGACAGGCGTCCTGCCGCAGTTCGCGCAGAGCTGGCCATCCCTGTTTGGTTTCACCGTGCCGCCGATCGTTCACGAAGTGTCGCTGCCGTTGGGCTATAACAATCCGACCGGCGCCTATTGTCTGCTGGTCATCCCCCTGGCACTGGCCGGCGCACAGACCGCGCCGCGCCGTGATTTACGCTGGGGACTGGGGGTGCTCGCCCTGGCATTGATAGGTGTCGTGCTGGCGACTCGCTCGCGCGGCGCGACCATGGGGTTGGCGGCTCTGCTGGGGCTGAGTCTGCTGGGCTGGCTGCTGCGCCCGTCGGCCCGCCAACGGTTTCCGCAGCCGCTTCGCCTGTTACTGGCCCCACGACTGCTCATAACAGGGGCTATCGTGGTAGCCGTGGTAGGCGCAACCCTGATCTTCGTCACGGTAATCCGCGCCCGCGACCCCAACAGCATCTCCCGGCTCGATCTGTGGGTGAGCGCGGTGCAGATCGTCCGCGACGACCCGCTCACCGGAACGGGGCCGCGGCTGTTCAGCGGCGAGCGCCTGTGGCATCCTCACTGGAAATTCTCTCATTCCTATATGCCTCTCATTCACGCGCATAGCCTGTGGTTTCAGTGGCTGGCCGAAGGAGGGCTGGTGGTGCTGGTGCCCACCCTCTGGTTGCTGGATCAGTTACGGCGAACCTGGTGGCGGGCCTGGCAGACCGGCGACCGCATCCGCCGGCGACGGCTGGAGGGCGCGGCCATAGCGCTGGCAGCGTATGCCACGCACAGCCTGGTAGATACCTTCCTGCAGGCGCAGATCATCACGCCGGTGGTGATCATCGGCGCATACATCGTGGCCGGAGACAGACCGCGCCCGGAGTTACACCCCGTTGGGCAGCGACGGCGCAGGCGGCTGGTCTGGGTTGCGATCGGGCTGTTGGTCGCGGTGCAAATCGCCTTCATCCCCCTGCACCGGGGACTATGGCTGCATCGGCAGGCGTTGGCCCGGCGGGCCGACGGCGACCTGACAGGGGCGCTGCAAGCCGAACGCGCCGCGCAATCTACCGACCCCTGGAACGATCTGTACCGTCTGCAGGAGGCGGTCATCCTGGGCGAACTGGCCGTCACGACTCCTCAGCCCTACCTCGACCAGGCTATGGCCGCCTTCGAAGATGCGCTGCGGGGCAGTGCCACCTGGGATGTGGGCTGGCACAATCTGGCGGCGCTCTATGCGCAGGCAGGGCGCTTCCAGGACGCCATCGCCGCTGAGCAACGGGCTATTGGTTGGAATCAGCTCAACGGGGGTTATTTCTTGAAGCTCGGCGAGTACTATGCTGCCGCTGGGCAACTGACCGAAGCGCGAGCGGCCTACCTGGATGCGCTGAAGACTTCCCCCTGGCTGGCGTCCTCGGTCTTCTGGACAGACCCGGCCCATCCAGAACGACACGCCATTCTGAGTCAGGCCGTGTCCTACTCTCTGCCCGTTGATCCGGCTGTCGCGCTGGACATTGCGGTCTACAGCGGGCAACATCAGGCCGCGCTCTTCGTGGCGCGCGCGCAGCAGGCCGCCGGAGCGTCTGACCCCAGCGTCACGGACCGTCTGGCGGCGCTGTGGCCCTATGGCACCCGCTTCCCGCCCTGCTGGGCCTGCTACGATCCGGCCTGGCACGCACCGAATGCGCTGGCGGCGGACTATATCGCCAAGGCCGAGTGGCTGCTGCAGTACGAGGGCAGCGCCGACGGTGATGGACTTTCCGCGGAAAAGGCGGCGCGGGCGGCCATCTTCCTCAGCGAGAACGAGGTCGGCTGGGGGTGGTATGTGCTGGCGCGGCTGGCCGAGCGCAGCGGTGCGGGCGCGGATATGGTGAACGAGTACCTGGGCCGCGCCCTGCGTTATCCGCATGACTTCCGTTTCTCCTACGACACCACTGTCTTCACGCTGCACGCCGAACTGGATGTGTTGCCGCAGGCTCAGACGCCCCCTATGAGCCGCCAGGGATATGAGTCCTGGCTGCGCCTGGCTGCGCGGCACGAAGCGGCGGGCGACTGGCAGGCAGCCCGCGAGATTTACGAGCGCATCCTCGAACAAGACCCCTATGCCTGGGATGTTCAGGCGCGGCTGGAACGGGCGCTGGCGAGCGCCGACTCCTGAACAAAAGCTGCACAGTGGGCTGATCGCAAAACTGCTATACTAAGCGGCGGACGGTTTACCTGGAGCGGAGTATGCAAACCTCCGTAGGACGATGACGCGCCAGTTCAGTCTACGCCTGGTGTTGTTCCTGCTCTGCTCAGACCTGGCCCTGATGGTGGTGGCGTTGCTGCTGGCTACAGGTGCCCGCATGACGCTGCCCTTCGGCAAGGTCGCTCCTCCCTCGGTGTGGACTATTCCCTGGCCGGTGTATGCGCTCGGCCTGATCGTCTGGCTGGTGGTGTTCGTCACGCTCGATGTCTACCATCCGCGCGTGCTGACTCAACCGGGCCTGGAATTGCTCCGGGCGCTGGGCGCAGCGCTCTTCGCCTGGATGATCCTGGCTGGCGTGCTCTATTTCAGCTTTCGCGACGTCTCGCGCCTGCAATACGTCTATTTTCTGCTGATCTGCCAGGCGCTGATTGTGTTGCACCGGCTGCTCGTCTGGCAGGTGTTGCGCCGCTGGGGGCTGGCCGACCGTCAGCGGCAGGTGCTGATCGTGGGTACGGGGGGCATCGCCCGCGACATTGCCCGCGCCATCGAGGAGCAGGGATGGTCGGGGCTGGCGCTCGCCGGTTTCGTGGCCGATCGCGCCGATGATCTTCCCCCCGATCTGCCCATCCTGGGCACTCTGGCCGACGTGCCCGCGCTGGTGAAAGATCGCAGCATTGCCGAGGTGGTGATCGCCCTGCCGCGCGACGGGGCCAATGGGTTGCTGGAATTCGTGCGGCAATTGCAGTCGCTGCCGGTCAACATCCGCCTGATCCCCGACTATTTCGACATGGCCTTCCTGCGGCTGAGCATGGAAAACTTCGGCGGCATCCCCCTGCTCAGCCTCAAAGAGCCGGTGCTTGATCCTTTCCAGCGTGTGGTCAAGCGGGTGTTCGACGTGGTGTTGACGACCCTGCTGCTGATCCCTGCGTTGCCGCTGATGGGGGTGATCGCGCTGGCGATCAAGCGCGACAGTCCGGGGCCGGTGCTGTTTCGGCAGACGCGCGTGGGCGAAGGCGGACGGCTGTTCACCATGCTCAAGTTCCGCACCATGGTCCAGGGGGCAGAGTCGCTGCAAGAAGCGGTGAGTCAGATAGACGACCAGGGGCACATCCTGCACAAGCGTGCCGACGACCCGCGCGTCACGCGAGTCGGGCGCTGGCTGCGCCGCACCAGCCTGGACGAACTGCCGCAGCTTTTCAACATCCTGCGCGGAGAGATGTCGCTGGTGGGGCCGCGCCCGGAGATGCCCTGGCTGGTGGAAAAATACGAAGCCTGGCAGCGCAAGCGTTTCGAAGTCCCCCAGGGGCTGACCGGCTGGTGGCAGATCAACGGGCGCGCCGACCGGCCCATGCATCTGCACACCGAGGACGATCTGTACTACATCCGCAACTACTCGGTGTGGCTCGATCTGAAGATTCTGTGGAAGACGGTGCAGGCCGTGTTGCTGCGGCGCGGCGCTTACTGAACTGACGGAGTCGGCCCATGTCCCCCCCTGTTCCCTTCCCGCGCGTCAACATCCTGGGGGTGGGCGTCAGCGCCATCAACCTGGGACAGGCAGTCGCGCAGATCGAGCGCTGGGTCGCCGACGACGCGCGCGAGTATGTCGTCGTCGCCTGCGTGAACGACATCATGCACGCGCACGGCAACCCCGCCCTGCGCCGCATGACCAACGCCGCCGGCATGGTCACGCCGGACGGGATGCCGCTGGTCTTCCTCAGCCGCTGGCTGGGACACCCGCAAGTGGATCGCGTCTATGGCCCAGACCTGATGCTGGCCGTCAGCGCGATGATGGCACAGCGGGGCTATCGCAGCTTCTACTACGGTGGGGCGGAGGGCGTGCCAGAGCAACTCGCCGCGGTCATGACGGCGCGTTTCCCTGGCCTGATCGTCTCTGGGACGTACTCACCGCCATTTCGCCCGCTCACGCCGGAGGAAGACGCAGCCATCGTCGCGCAGATCAACGCGGCTGAGCCGGATGTGGTGTGGGTGGCGCTGGGATGCCCCAAACAAACCGTGTGGATGGCGGAGCACCGCGACCGGCTCAATGCGCCAGTGTTGATCGGCGTGGGCGCAGCCTTCGACTTTCACACCGGGCGCATCCCGCAGGCCCCGCGCTGGATGCAACGTCACGCTCTGGAATGGCTGTTCCGCCTGAAGACAGAACCGCGCCGCTTGTGGCGG
>DDBP01000072.1 GCA_002332795.1 Anaerolineales bacterium UBA2029
GGAGAGGGGGCAAGCCGAGCGGAGCGAGGCTGGGGGTGAGGTCAACCAGGCGAGCCAACACCCGCCGCCAACTCGCTGCTGTCACCCTACCGCTGCGCGATTTTGATGCGATTGCCTTCAGTTTGTCACAGTCCCCGTTCTCTATTATTATCTAGAGCGTATTTTATCTCTCAACCCGTCTTGGTCTGCTTATTTCCGTTCCCAACCATTTTCTTTCATCATGGCGCGTCGTCCAGGGGTCTATGACCTGCGCGTGCAACTTTTGTGGTTGTGCTGCGTAAGGTAACTGGCGATTGGCAAATCCCGATACGCAAGCGTCCCGCCGTCCCGTGCGGTAATCATCCCTAAGGAGATTCCTATGGCAGAACCCTTCATCCAGGTCAGCAATCTGATCAAGACGTTCGATACGCCCGCCGGGCCATTGAATGTCTTGCGCGGCATTGATCTGGAAATTCACCGCGGCGACTTCGTGGCCATTGTCGGGCCGTCGGGCAGCGGCAAGACGACTTTCCTGAACATGCTCACGGCAGTAGATACGCCCACCTCCGGCGAGATCGTCATCGGCGGTGTGCCGATCACGCAAATCCCGCAGCGCAAACTCACCAAGTGGCGCGCTCGCAACGTGGGCATTGTCTTCCAGTTCTTCCAGCTTTTGCCGACGCTCACCGTGCTGGAAAACGTGATGGCTCCCATGGATTTCGCCAACGTCTGGAAGCCGCGCGAGCGCAAGGAGATCGCGCTCCGGCTCCTGGATCGCTTCGGCATTGCCGATCAGGCGTATAAGACGCCCGACATGCTCTCCGGCGGACAGCAGCAGCGCGTGGCCATCGCCCGCGCCCTGGCCAACAATCCGCCGCTGGTGGTGGGCGACGAACCGACCGGCAACCTCGACCGTATGAGCGCGGCCAACGTCTTCGACCTGTTCCAGCAACTGGCGGATCGCGGCACGACAGTCATTGTGGTGACGCACGACCGCGAGATCATCCGCAACGTGCCCAAAGTCTACGAACTGGTGGACGGCACCATTGGGCGCACCACGCTCGAAGCGGCGGCGTTGCGTCGCACGGCAGAACTGCGCGCCACGCGCTCGCGCCTGGCGACCCGCGGTTAGCGGCAGGGGGACACAGTGATCATCAAGACGCGAGGCAGAAAGATCATGCGCGACATCCTGTCGCGCAAGGGGCGTACCGCGCTGGTCGCCATCAGCATCATGATCGGCGTTTTCGGCGCGGTGACGCTGATCTCCGCCAACGACCTGCTGGTGCGGCAGATTCGCCAGGATGTCAACCCCGACGAAATCGCCATGACCCGCCTGTACGTGACCGTCCCCGCAGCGGGCACCAATGTCACGACCGAGACGGGCGAAGATCAGGTGCTCGACCTGATCCGCAACCGCAAGGCGATCCCCGGCGTGACGCGCATCGAGGGGCAGGTCACGGTGCCGGTCTTCTGGCAACGCGCGGGCGAGGTGCGCTTCCGCGAAGCCGACCTGATGGCCTTCTCCGAACCGTTCGGCGCGATTCAGCTTGAGCCGATGCGCCTGGTCGAAGGCGAATGGCCGCAACCTGGCCAGAATCAGATCGCGCTGGAACGGCGCATGGCGGACGAATATGGCCTGGGCGTGGGCGATACGCTGATCTTCCGCACGCCCGGTTCGGAGGGCAGCAGTGACCCCTGGACGGTGTCGGCCATTGTCTTTCACCCCTACTGGGTCACCGTGGGCGACAATCGCAATGAGCCGGAACGCCGTCTCTACGCCAATCTGGACGATGCGCGGCGCATCGTGTCCTTCTCCGGTTTCAACTCGTTCTACCTGCGCTACATTGACACCGAAACCAGCGAGAAACAGGCCGACCGCCTGATGGAAGTGGTCGCCGAGCAGACCAACTACATCCCCATGCTGTACTGGCTGGACGATCCGGACAACTATTTCCTGATCGGCGAAGTGGCCGAGGTGACGAACGTCCTCAACATGCTGGCGGTGGTGGCCCTGGTCGTGTCTGGCTTCCTGGTCATGAACGTGGTCAACACCATCGTCGTGGAGCAGAAGCGGCAGATCGGCGTGATGAAGTCGCTGGGGGCCACCCGGCTGGACAATTTCGTCATGTACGCGGGCATTGCCCTGGTCTATGGCATACTCGGCACAGTGCCCGGCCTCATCCTGGGGGTGATTGTGGGCGCGCTGATGGCGCAGAGCGTGGCTCCCTTTGCCTTCACCCTCATCGAGGGATTCAAGGTGTCCCCGTTGGGCATTATCCTGGGCGCAGTGATGGGACTGCTCGTGCCGGTATTGGCGTCGGCGGTGCCCGTCTTCAACGGGACGCGCGTGACCATCCGCGATGCCATGACCGATCTGGGGATCGCCGGCACGTGGGGGCGTGGCCTGAGCGCCCGCGTGATCAAGGCGCTGCCGCTGCCTATCACCATCCGTCAGGCGCTGAGCAACGTGGTGCAGAAGAAGGGCCGTCTGGCGCTGACGGTGATCACGCTGACGCTGGCTGCAGCGGCGTTCATGGGCGTCTTCGCCATGTTCACCGTCATCAATGCGGAGATCGCCAGTCTGTTCGATACTTTCAACTACCAGGTGATGGTCATCCCCAGCGAAGCGCAGGATTTCGAGCGGGTTTCGCAGCAGATCGCTGGCGTGGAAGGCGTCGCCGGAGTCTATCCGGGGGCGGGGTTCCTGGTGCGCCTGTTCGACCTGAGCGGGACCGAGATCAGTCTCGGCGCGGGGTTCGAGGGTAGCGACGAGTTGCAGGCCATCGGCTACGACCCGCGCACGCCGGCGGTTGACCTGACCTTCGAGAGCGGCACCGGCTGGGATGAAGACCCGACCCGCGCCGGGGTGGTGCTCACCACGCCCGCGGCCAAGTCTACCGGCAAGAGCACGGGCGACCATGTGGTGGTGTCGGCAGGCGGGCGCACGGCTGAATACGAGATCATCGGCGTGGCATCCTACCCGTTTCCCTTCGTATTGATGAGGTGGGAAGACCTGGCACGCCAGGCGGGCTTTGTGCTGGGTGACGCCGGTACCCCCGACGATCCGTCGGACGACCCGCCGCTGCCCACCTCGTACCTGGTGACGCTGACGGCGGAAGACCCCAGCGCTGCCGCCGTAGACGACACCATTGCCCAAATCTCAGAGACGCTGCTGGCGGACGGCGTGACAGCCAGTTTTGCCAACATGGTGGAGCAGCAGGAGCAGATCGCCGAGGGCATCCTGGTCTTCAATATGATCTTCCAGATCACCTCGGCGGTGATGGCCGCAGTCGGCGCGATCGGCCTGCTGACGACGCTCTCGATGGCTGTCTTCGAGCGCCAGAAGGAGATCGGCGTGATGCGTTCCATCGGTGCCGGGTCGAGGACGATTGTGGTACAGTTCCTGGTGGAGGGGTTGTTGATCGGCGTGCTGGCCTGGTTGATCGCCATCCCTCTCAGCTATGGGCTGGCGATCAGCCTGCTGAACGGGCTGGGCTTCGCCGAGTTCTTCAAATTCAGCTACCCCCTGTGGGTGCTGGGACTGGGTTTGGTGGGCATGTTGATCATCGCAACGGTGGCCAGCCTGTGGCCGTCCATCTCCGCGGCCCGCCGCACCGTATCGGACATTCTACGCTACCAATAGCGCGTGAACTGCCTGGGAGAAGACGAAATGAGCAACGCGCAGTCTGGATCGGTCATCTCGCTGCAAAACGTCGAGAAAATCTACAAGACCAAAGCTGGCCCGCTGAAAGTGCTGAAGGGCGTCAACCTGGAGATCAAGGAGGGCGAGTTCGTCGCCATCGTTGGGCCGTCGGGCAGCGGCAAAAGCACCCTGATCAATATGATCACCGGCATAGACCGGCCTACGTCCGGCGAGGTTTACGTGGCGGGGCAGCGCCTGACCAAACTCAGCGAAAACCAGGTGGCCAAGTGGCGCGGGCGCAATATCGGCGTGGTCTTTCAGTTCTTCCAGTTGCTGCCCACCCTGACGGTGCTGGAGAACGTGATGATGCCCATGTACTACACCGGCACCTACCGTGGACGGCGCAAGGAACGCGCCATGGAATTGCTGGAGATGGTGGACCTGCCCGACGTGGCGCACAAGTACCCCAGCCAGATTTCCGGCGGGCAGCAGCAGCGCGCCGCCATCGCGCGGGCGCTGGCCAATAACCCCAAGGTGCTGGTCGGTGACGAACCGACCGGCAACCTCGACGCGGTGTCGGCGGGCCTGGTCTTCGCCATGTTCGAAGACCTGGTGGCGCAGGGCATGACCATCGTCATGGTCACGCACGACCGCGACCTGGCCGGGCAGATTCCGCGCGTCGAGGAAGTGCGCGATGGCCAACTGGTGCCGCAGGAAGAGATCGATCAGCGTCTGGTCGCCGGGCGCGGCTGAGAAGCACGCCCCGCAGAGGGAGTGAGTGGGATGCAGATCACAAAACGCGAGCAGGGCGGGGCGCTGGTCTTCGAACTCGAAGGCCGGGTGGATAGCGAGGGAGCCGGAGAACTCGACAGCGCCCTGCAGGATGCGCTGGCCGCCGGGCAGTACCGCCTGGTGCTGGACATGGCGGGAGTTTCCTATATCAACAGCGCCGGGCTGCGCACCCTGGCCGACGTGCTGACGCGCAGCCGCGCCAACAGCGGCGACCTGCGCCTGGTAGCGCTCAGTCCGCGCGTGCAGCGCATCTTTGCCATCATCGGTTTCGATCGCTTCTTCGACTCCTACAGTTCCGTCGAGGCGGCGTTGGCTGGCTGGTGAGAGACGCCCTGAAGGGGTATCAGGCAGGAGCTGACCGGAACGCTCAGGTACAGGACAGCTCCTGCTTTTTGTTCGGCGGGAGCAGCAGCCAGGATCAACAGGTCTGCGACCCAATTGTGCTTTTTACCGCGACAAAATATAGGGAAGCGCAATGAGCACGGATGAGGCTCTGGCCAGGCGGGCACAACAAGGGGATCGTGATGCATTCCTGGCACTCTACGAGCGCTACCTGGATCGGGTCTATCGCAGGGTATGTAGCCGGGTGCCGCCTCAGTACGCCGAAGATGTGACGCAAGACGTCTTCATGGCAGTGTTTCGTTCCATTCGACACTTCGAACACAACGCCCGTTTCAGCACCTGGCTGTATACCATCGTCAACCGACAGATCGCCGACTTCTACCGGCGACGTAACCGGCACGGCGATCCCGCGGCTGTTTCGCTGGACGCCGTGGAAGACAAACCTCTGGCGGGGACAGAGGGACACGAGCGAGGTGACGAACGCGCTTTGTTGCAGGGCATTCTGGCGGCGTTGCCAGAGCACTACCAGGAAGTCATCCTGATGCGCTTTGCCGACGGGCTGACCTTCAACGAAATCGCCGAGGCGCGCGGACAGTCGCTCGAAGCGGTGAAATCGCTCTACCGAAGGGCCATTCAGGCCATCCGCGACGCGATAGGGGATTGAGCATGGACGAGCATACGGGTATCACCGAGGAACTGGTAGCCTACACCGACGAGGTGCTGGCGGGCGCAGACCCCGCGCCGCCGCCCGGTCTGGAGGGCGAGGCCAGGGTCGTGCGGGCGCTGAATCGGCTGGCCGGGCCTGCTGCCGGGCCGGACGTCGCCTTCCGTCGCCGCCTGCGCCAGCAACTGGTTGTACAATGGGAGAAGGAGCATACGGCTGAAGTCGCCCGGCCTGCGCGCGGACGCTGGCGGATGTGGGCGCTGGTCGCTGGCATGGCCGCCATCATGCTGGTCATCGCTCTGGGTACCTCGGCTCGCGGAGACTTTGGCGCAGATGTGCGCGGCACTGCCCTGGGCGCGGGCGTATGGGCCGCCTTCCTGGCGTTGGGAGCGCTGGTCGGCGGGGTGCTGTGGTGGCGCGGGCGGCGTCGCTGAACAGGCCCGCACGGCAGCCATATGACGAACGACCGACAAATGCACCGCGCGTGCATAGAACAAGGAGACAGCCCATGAATCGCCGCAACACACTTGTCATCCTGTTCACGTTTTTGGTGGGGCTGCTGGCCGGCATGGTGTTGGTGAGCGTAGACGCAGACCTGAGCGACGCGCTGCTGGGCACCGCCGGAGACGGCAAGAAAGACCGCGAACTCTTCGTCTACTATCAGGTGCCGCTGGAAGAGGTGCAGGCGTGGCTGGCCGAAACCTATCCGGACGCGGTGGAAGACCTGCAGGCGCCGCTGGATACCATGGCCAAGTTCGTAGATCAGGCGACCCTGTTCGACCGCGATTTTTCGGTGATGGAAGAAGACATCAGCGCGCTGCTGCCCTACGCCTATGGCGCGCTGGTGGGCCTGGACGAAGAAGCACTGGCCGAGCCGGAGAACCTGAAGATTGACGAGGAGAGCGGCCTGTCGCTGTGTGTGGCGCTCGACGACGACCCCTACCTGGGCGCTTCGCTCTACCTGTACCTGACCGTGCCCAAAGCGCAGCTTGAAGAGTTCAACATCCCTGCGGAGTGGAAGCCGCTCAAGGACCCCAAGACCAGCGCCCTGTACTGGACGTTGCTGGGGTGCCTGCCAGAACTGGAAAAGCCGGAAAAGAGCGTCAAGGCGACGGTCACGCCCACCCGCAAGTGATCTTTCCACCATAGAGGACGCGCAGACCACAGAGAAAGGCACAGGCTCTTCGGCACTCTCTTTCTCCTCTGTGCCCTCGGCGTCTCTGCGGTT
>DDBP01000074.1:0-4840 GCA_002332795.1 Anaerolineales bacterium UBA2029
GGGCGGGGCCAGGGCGGTCGCCAGTCACACCGGCGCGCTGGCCGGTCGCGCGGAGGCTTACGACGCCGCCTTCCGCCGGGCGGGTGTGCTGCGCGCCAGCACCATGGAGGAGCTTTTCGACTGGGGACGGGCCATGGCCTGGCAACCGCTCCCGCGCGGCAACCGCGTTGCCATCCTCACCAATTCCGGCGGGCCGGGCATCCTGGCCGTGGACGCGCTGGAAGCCGCCGGTATGCAACTCGCTCCCCTCACCGAGGAGACCAAAGCCTTCATCCGCAAGCGCGTCCCCGCCGCGGCCAGTGTGAACAACCCCGTAGATATCCTGGCCGGGCCAGGGCCGGGCACCTATGCCCTGTGCCTGGACGCGCTGCTGAGCGACCCGACGGTGGACGCTGTGGTGGCGATCACCGCGCCGCAAGACTGGTTCGCGCCGCTCAGTCTGGCCGAAGTGATCGGCGAATTCACCGGGCGCGGCAAGCCGATCCTGGCCGTGATCATGGGCCTGGCTTCGGTCAGCGATGCGACGGCGGTACTGCACCGTCGGCGCGTGCCCAACTTCGCCTTTCCAGAGCGGGTAGGCAGCACCCTGGCGGCTATGTGGCGGCGCAAACAGTGGCTCGATGCCACCCACGATCAGGACGACGCCTCACCGTCACTGGCAGGCTGCGATCAACAGGCGGCGCGGGCCATCCTGAGCGCCGCGCCGGAAGATGGCTGGCTGCTGCCGGAGCAGACCGAAGCGTTGCTGCGCGCCTACGGGCTGCGCACACCAGGAGCGGGCCTGGCTGCCGACGCCGAGAGCGCGGTCGCCCTGGCCGAACAGGTAGGTTATCCCGTGGTGCTGAAGCTGGCAGCCCGTGGTATCGTGCACAAGAGCGAGATCGGCGGCGTGGCGCTCGGTCTCGGCGACGCACAGGCGGTGCGGGCGGCCTTCGCGCAAATGATGGCCCGCGCCCGCGCGGGGGGCGTGCCGGACGAGGCGATCGGCGGCGCGCTGGTGCAGAAGATGATCCCCTCCGGCATTGACCTGATCGTGGGCGTGGTACGCGATGCGCAGTTCGGCCCGCTGGTGATGGTTGGCGTGGGCGGGGTGCAGGTCGAGTTGCTGCGCGATGTGACGTTTGAACTGGCCCCGTTGACTCCCGCGCAGGCCGAAGCCATGCTAGACCGCACAGGCGCGGGCCGGTTGCTGGCGGGCTTTCGCGGTGCGCCACCTGCCGACCGCGCGGCGGTGGTAGATGCCATCGTGCGGCTGGCGCAGCTTGCCGCCGATCACCCGGCCCTGGCCGAAGTGGAGATCAATCCCCTGATGGTCATGGAAAATGGTGCAGGCGCGTGGGCCGTTGACGCGCGGGCGCGGGTAGAACCGTCTCAGAGGCAAAACCTGCAGTAGCGAACAGATCAGAAAGGGAACACTCTCTATGCCCCAACCCGATACGACTACTCCTGCACCCTTCCTGCTCGCCGGCGGATCGGTCGGCGTGCTGCTGATTCACGGCTTCACCGGCGCGCCGTCGGAGATGCGCCGTCTTGCGGACTACCTGCATCAGCATGACTTCACTGTCTCCGGGCCGCTGCTGCCCGGTCACGGCACGTCGGTCGCCGATCTCAACCGCACGCGCTGGCAGCAATGGACCGCGCACGTCGAAGCAGCGCTGGCCGATCTGCGTTCGCGCTGCGAGACCGTCTTCGTCGGCGGGCTTTCGCTGGGGGGCGTGCTGTCGCTCTACCTGGCCGCCCAACACCCCGACCTGGCGGGCGCACTGCTCTATGCCCCGGCCATGCGTATCTCCGGGTGGCGTGCGCGGTTGGTGCCGTTGCTGAAGTACGTGGTACGGGTTATTCCCAAAGGGGAAGAGGAACCCCTGGCCGATCCGGAATCCCGTGCGCTGCATTGGTGCTACGACGAGTATCCGGTAGTGGCAGCGCACGAAGCGCATCGTCTGATCGCGCATGTGCGACGACAGTTGCCGCGTGTCACCTGTCCACTGCTGATCGCCTACAGCCTGGCCGATCCGGTGGTGCCGACCGCCGCCGTGGAAGACATCGTGCGCGGTGTCTCCACCGACGACATATCGCTACTGACACTGGAACGCTCAGGCCACGTGGTGACGCTGGACGCGGAGTGGCAGCAGGTCGCGGAGAAAACCGTGGCGTTCATCCGCGCTCACCTGCCGGAAACAGAAGCGGCGGGTTGAGGGCGCACGCCCTAGCCCGCCGGAGGGCGCGTGTTGGGCGGCGGCGGGGTGCGCATCCCCAGGCGATACACCTCGCCCGTTTCCACGTCCTGCCAGATCACCGGGAGGCTCTGGTTGAGCGGGTGCAGCAGCGTGATCGCCCCCGGATGATGGCACTCCTCCACGCAGCAACCGCAGTACCAGCACTCGTCGGGATAGAGCACGATCGGCGGTTGCTTCGGCTGCGGGTTGGGCATCAGCACGTCCGAGCGGCAGATTTCCACGCACAGATTACACCCTGTGCAGAAACGCTCGTCGAAGGCAATGGCCCGGTTCGGCGTGGGCGGGTTGGGCAGCATCATCGCTTTGTGTTCCATGGCGTCACCTGGCAGGCTCGGCGTGCAGGGCGTAGTTTTCTTCATATGTCGGCGCATGGGGCGGGCGCAGGTAGTAGTCCAGCGGCAACTTTTCCACCGCGACGCCGTCTGAAGTGCGCCGGATCGCCACCAGGACGCGCCATTCCTCCGGGTCTACCGCCGGATAGTCGAGCCGCACAAAGTTGAGCAGCGCGCTGCTGGCCTGGCGCGCCAGGCACGCCTGCATGATCGCCTCGCCCAGCGTCATGATGGACTGACACTCGACGGCGTGCATCAGTTCGTGCGGATTCGCCGCCGCGACCGCCCGCGCTTCGGACTCGCGCAGTTCGCGCAGCAGGCGCAGACCCATCTGCAGGGTCGTGGCAGTCTTGTATTGCCCGCAGAAATCCTGCATGATGCGGCAGATGCCCGCGTTGAGTTCCTTCCAGCCGATGGGACGGCCTTCCGGCTGCAAGGGCGCATACACGCGCGCTTTCTCGCGGGCGATCTGCTGCGAGTCGACGGTGACTTCGCGGGCGGTGCGGGCATAGGCCGCCGCCTTGCGACCGGCATAGCGTCCGCTGGCCGCCGCGCTGGAATGCGCGCCCGCCCCGTAGATCGCGCCACCTGCCGCGTAGAGGCCTTCGAGCGTCGTGCGCAGGTCCCAATCCACGATCACCCCGCCGGTGCCCCATTGCCGCCAGTGCGGCACTGCCATCCCCGCCCAGAAGTTGGCGTGCGCGTAGGCTTCCGGGTGCATCACGGGGGCCTGCAGCCGGTCGCGATCCGGATCGAAGCCCGCCCGCGTCAGCGTCTCATAGACCGGAACGCGCGTGCGCCCTTCGTTGCCCACCATCAACCCGAAGATGGCGCGGCGTTCGTGCGCGGGCAGGCGGGTGAGGTCGGCGTAGAGTGGGAGCACGATCTCGCCGCGACGGATGCGGTCGGGCAGGTCCGGCGCCAACTGCTTGACGTGATTGGCGTAAGTCGTCGGCACGCGCAGCCCATGCCCCACCATGTACGGCTGCCCTGGCGACGGCAGAAAGCGCTCCTCGACCGACTGCAACGGCCTGCCGTCGCGATCGACCCAGGGCACTTCGGTGCCGTTGGCGTCCACGATGGAAGCGCCGTGCCAGGTGTTGTGCGCATTGCCGACGCCATAGGCCAGGTAGGCCAGCGTGCCCGTGTCCGGATAGGACTCTTCCAGCTTGGCGAACTGCGCCCCGGCGTTCCACGCCGCCGCCGTGCCGTCTCCCGTCAGGTTGGGGTCGCGGAAGGTCGGGCGATATTCGGTGGAAAACAGCCAGATGCGCCCCGGCAGACCCGTCGCCAGGATAGTGGCTTTGGCCTTGACGATGACGAACGCGCCGGTGCGCGTGTGCAACCCCATCGCGCCGATCACGCGGGTGCCGATCGCGCCGCCCTCGGTCAGCAGGCCGGTGACCATCACCCGATCCAGGATGGTCACGCCAAGCCGCTTGAGCTGCCGGTGCAACATCGGCTTCATGTTATGGCCGTAAACGCGCAGGTCAATGCGGGCATGATAGTCGTAGGCGAAGAGCAGCCCCGTCTCGTCGTCGCGGAAGGCCGCGCCCGCAAATTCGCCGCGCACGTCGCGAATCTGCACGCCCATCTGCTCGCAATCCAGCAGGGCGTCCCAGCCTTCGCGGGCGTTGATATAGCGCAGCGGGCCGCAGTCGTAGCCGCCGCAGTCCTGCACGACCTGCCGGGTGAAGTCCTCCGGCGTCACCTGCGAGCACGGGTTGGTGCACGCAGACAGCCAGTGATCCACGCCCGCGCCGCCATTGCCGCTCCATTTGGTGGCTTCTTTTTCCAGCACGATCACGTCAACGCCGGCGCGCCGCGCATTGATCGCCGCGTGACATCCCGCGATCCCCCCGCCGAGCACCAGTACGTCCGTGCTCAGGACGTGCTCCTGGTCATACTGAACCGGGTACGGCCATTCGGGCAGCGTGCCATGTTGCTGCAAATACTCATACCAGGTGGTCATCGGTGCGCGCTCCTTCCTGCGACTGGCGCTCGATCATACGGGATCAGCGCGCGCAGGGCAAAGAATAGCGGCAGACACCCAGGGCAATCGCATCAAAATCGGGCAGCGGCAGGGTGACGGAAGCAGGCCGGACACGGGTGTTGGCTCGCTTCGTTGACCTCACCCCCAGCCTCGCTGCGCTCGGCTTGCTCCCCCTCCGACGCGGAGAGGGGGCGGGGGTGAGGTGAAGCAGGGACAATCCCCTGTCCGAGAGGCGCTGCGGCGGGCGAAAGGGTGGCTTCCCCTCGCCCTGCGAC
>DDBP01000074.1:5013-8372 GCA_002332795.1 Anaerolineales bacterium UBA2029
TTCATAACAGCCTCTAGCGGCCCTTGCGCGTCACGTAGTTCGCCAGCCCGATGCCCCCTACCAGCAACCACACCGCCCCCAATACGCCCAGTCCCACCATCCACATTTCGTCCCCGTCGTCATCGTCACCCACTGCGACCAGCGTCGCCGGCGCGGGTGTCGCCGTGTCCATGAGCGGCACGGGCGCGGTAGCTGTGACAGCCAGAGTGACAGTTGGCGGAACAGGGCTGGGCGTCGGCGAATAGGCGGGCGTGATAGTCGGCATGACGCGCAGGGTGGAAGTCGGCAATGGCGTGACTGTGTACGTCGCGCTGGGGGCGGCGGCGACCTCTTCCGCCGGAGCGGGGGTCGCGCTGATTTCCGCCGATTCAGCAGGTGGGGCGGGCGTTTCCGGCGACGCGGCGCCTTCTTCCGGCGGGACCAGGCGCAACACGGTGCCGGGCAGAATCACATCTTCGCGAGTCAGACCGTTATAGGCCAGCAACTGATCCACCGTCAGGCCGTGCGTCACGGCGACTTCCCAGATCGTCTGACCTTCTTGAATGGTGTATTCGGTGATGGGAGTCGGCGTAGGAGGGGGCGTTTCGCCCTGGCCCAGTTTGACGATGATCTTGTCGCCGGGGCGCAGCACGACCGGTCGCGTCAGGTTGTTGATGCGCAGCATTTCGTCGAGGTCAACGCCGTAAACGGCGGCGATGGCCCAGGCCGTCTGTCCCTGCTGCACCTCGTGCACGATGCGCCCGTTGGCATCCGGCTCGGCGCGGGTGATCGGCACGACGATCGGCCCTTCGTCCTCTTCCTCCTGTTCGGCAGCAGCGCCACCCGCAGAGCGCGTGCGCGGCGGCGGCGAAGGACGGCCCGCCACCAAAACGTAGATATTGTTGTCGCCGCGCCGGGCGAAACCCACGCCGACATGCTGGGCAGACGAAGTGAGCGTGGCGTAGTGAATGCCGCTGTTCTTCCACCACTCGACCGCGCCGCCCGGCGTCAGACCGGTGCCCGCGACGAAGTTCTCGGCGACGAAACCGGCATAGCCCGCTGCCAGGGCGCGATCCTGGGGCGTCGAACCCCCTTCGCCGGTATGACTGTACTGGCCGCTGCTGGCAATCCAGTTGGCCTGACTCTGCGCGGCGTAGGTCAACAGAGGGTCAACCGTCCACGCTTCCAGGCCCAGGCTGGCCCGCAGCGCATTGACCAGCGCCACGACCTGCCCCGCCGGGTCGCCCTGAGCGCGGGCGGACGGAGTGCTCAGCGGGAGCAGCAGGGCCAGCGCCAGGAGGACCAGGGCAGCGCGGCAGGTGGCGTTCCGATTCGCTCTGGCAACACGCCTGTACACAGTTCTGCAGGTCTGTTCCCGGCTCATGCGACGATCCTAGCGCAACAGAGCGCCTGACTCCAAAATCGCACAGCGCCGCACAGCGGTTCGGGGTCACTCAACGGGCGGGCGGCGGCACATGCGCCACCAGCCAGGCCACGATCCGGTCGGCCAGGTCGGGCACTGCGTCGAGCAGGGCCGTGCCATGTCCACCCTGGGGAAAGACGAGCACCTCATGATCGCCGGCGGCCATGCTGCCCAGGGCCAGGCTATCGGCGGGATTGTTGCCGTCGTTCTCCCCTGCGATGATCAGCACCGGTCGTGCGCCCAGCCGCGCCATCGCGCCCGCCGTGCTGACGCCGCGATAGTCCAGGCCGGGGCTGAGCAACACCGCCGCCGCGCAGCCGGGCAACGCCGCGCAGGCATTGAGGCCCACGTTGGCCCCCAGGCTGGCCCCAATGACGATCACCTGCCCAGGGCCGATCCCTGGCAAACTCGCCAGCATCTCCAGCGCGGCAGAAGCGTCGTCCTGCGCCAGTGCCCAGTCTTCCGCGCCGCCCGTCTCGCCGTGCCCGCGCTGATCCACGGCGAGCACGGCATACCCCGCCGCCTGCAACTTGAGCGCGAGCGCTTCCCAGGAGGTGCGATCGGCGCCGCGCTGATGCAGCAATAGCACCCCCGGCGCGGGGCGAACGGGCGCGCTGTAGTAGGTCGCCCGCAGGATCAGCCCGTCGCTGGCGCTGATCATCATCGGCAACCGAGCTTCGGTCGGGCGCGGGGTGACGGTAGGCAGGTCTTGCGCCGGTTGGCCTTCGGCGGCCAGACTGGCCTGCGTGGGGTTGCTCACGCCCGCCTCTCCAAAGCCCGTGTCGTGAATGAGGGGACCTTCGGGCAGCGGTGCTACGGGGTTGGTGGTGGGGCTGGCCTGCAACAGCGGCAGCGTGGGTGCCGGGGTGTCGGTCGGCGCGCTGTCAACGCCCAGACCGCAGGCGGTCAGCAGGGCGACGAGCAGCGCTCCAGCGCTCAGCGCACCGGCGATCGTAGCGGCCCGGCGGCTCATGCCGGCGATCCCTCCCCCGGCCCGGCCAGCACGATCATGCGCGGACACCCTTCCTCGAAGGGGGCTTCGTCGTAGTCGCCATAGACCTCGATCAGGCGCAGACCGGTCGCCGCCAGCAGCAGTTGCATTTCGCCGAAGAACACATAGCGCAGCCTCAGCGGTGCGACAGTGCGCCGCACCAGACCGTCGGGCAACACTTCGTCGTATATCCAGGTGACGTGCAACTGCTGAGCAATGCGATCCAGCGTGCTGACCGAGTGCTGCATCACCAGGTGCCCGCTCTCCGGCTCGACGAAGGAGCGTTCCAGCACCAGGGCGTTGTCGTCCTGCGTGGCGTAGGCTTCGCCCGCGTTGGGCAGGTCGAGCACCAGCAGTCCGTCGGCAGACAGCAGCGCGCGAAAACGTCGCAGCGCTGCCAGTTGATCGGCCTGCGTGTGAAAGTGCATGAAGCCATTGTATGGCACCAGGATCAGCTTGAAGGGGCCAGGCAAGTCGGCGGTGAGCACATCTCCGGCGACGAAGGTGACGCGCCGCCGCAGGTCGCGCATCACCTCCAGCTTGCGCTGTCCGCGGGCCAGCATCTGCTCCGAGCGATCCACACCCACTACCCGCGCGCCTTGTTGCGCCAGGTGTAACATAACCCGGCCAGTACCGCAGCCAACATCCAGCACCGGCCCCCCTGTGCGAGCGTAAAGCTCCTCGTAGAGGGGCAGATCGTCGGTCATTTCGGCATTTTCGGCGTCGTAGAAACGGGCGATGGTGTCGTAGAAGGTGTCATTCGGATTCATGAAGGCTTCCATCTGTTGCGCCAGAACCGGTTCTGCCCGCAGTGTAGCCCAGAATCGCCGCGCTCTCAATGGGCTGACAGTATAGCGCAGGGCAATCGCCCTGAACCGCCGCATCCCATCCCTCGGCGGGGTTCAAGGGGCGGATAGCCCTTGAGCGTATCGTGAACAGGAGGCTGTCCTTAACTTCACCTCACCC
>DDBP01000030.1 GCA_002332795.1 Anaerolineales bacterium UBA2029
CAGCGACGCCACCCCGCCCGACGCGATCACCGCCAGGCCGGTCGCCCGCGCCAGGGCCGCCGTCGCCTCCACGTTGACGCCCGACAGATCGCCGTCGCGCGACACATCCGTGTAGAGCGCGTGCTTCACGCCCATCTGCGCGAAGCGCGCGCCCAGCTCTGCTGGTGTCCACGCGCTGACTTGCTGCCAGCCGTGCGTCGTCACGCGCTCGCCGCGCGCATCGAGCGCCACCGCCACTGCCTCCGTCCCGAAGCGGCGCACGGCTTCGCCCGCCCTGTCCGGCTGCTGCACGGCCAGCGTCCCCAGGATGACCCGCGTCGCGCCCGCTTGCAACGCCAGCGCGGCGTCGTCCAGCGAGCGCAGCCCGCCGCCGAATTGCACCGGCAATCCCACCGCCGCGATCGCCCGCAGCGCGTCGAGCGCCAGCGTCGCCTCGCCCAGCGCCCCGTCCAGGTTGATCACGTGCAGCCAGGCCGCGCCCGCTGCCCGCCAGCGTTCGGCCACGGCGACCGGATCGTCGCTGTGTACCGTCTCCTGAGAAGGATCGCCATACCTCAGGCGCACCACGCGCCCGCGCCGCAGATCAATGGCCGGATAGACGATCATGCGTCACAGCTCCACGAAGTTCCGCAGGATGCGCAGGCCCACCGCCTGACTCTTTTCCGGGTGCGGCTGAATGCCGAAGAGATTGCCCCGCGCCACGACTGCCGCGACCTCGATGCCGTAGTCGGTCGTCGCCAGCACGTCTTCTGGCTCGCTCGCGTCCACATAGTACGAGTGCACGAAATAGGCGTACGCGCCGTCCTCGATTCCGGCCAGCAAAGGGTGATCGCGCCTGATGTGCAATTGGTTCCAGCCAATGTGCGGCACCTTGGGGCCATTGGCGGGGAAGCGCGTCACCCGACCGGGCAGCAACCCCAGCCCGCGATGCAGCCCCATCTCGTCGCTGGACTCGAACAGGTATTGCATCCCCAGGCAGATGCCGATCAGCGGCACGCCGGCGGCCACGGCTTCCTTGAGCGGCTCCTCGAAGCCCGCCGCCCGCAACGCCGCCATCCCCGCGCCGAACGCGCCCACGCCCGGCAGCACGATCTTGTCCGCGCGCTCCAGCCCTTCCGGCGTGTCCAGAGTGATCACGTCCGCGCCCAGGTGTACCAGCGCATTGCGCACGCTGCGCAGGTTGCCCGCGCCGTAGTCAATGATGGCGATCATGAGCGTGTCTCCCGCGTCTCCAGAAGTCGATCCGCCAGCGTCACAAAGTCCCGTTCCGTCCAGATCGTCCCGCTGCGCGGCGGCCAGGCCCCGTGCAAGGCCATGCGCCAGCGCTCCGGAATGGCCGACAGCCCATAAGCAGCCCCCGCCAATGCCCCAACCACTGCGCCGGCTGAGTCCGCGTCGCCGCCCAGGTTGACCACCTGCACCAGCGCTTCTTCAAAGGAGTCGGTGTTCAGCAGGCCCCACAGGGCGCTTTCCAGCGTATGGTGCACCCAGCCGGAATTGCGCAGCCGCCCACGACGACGGCTCGCGGCCAGCTCGATCGTGTCGCGCAGGTCGTCCGGCAGGGGGACGGTCGCCAGCGCCTCGTTGAACGCTTCGACGGGCGTCCCGCCGCGCAGCAAAGCGGCGATCAGCGTGTTGGCGAAGACGCAGGCGGCCAGGCAATCTATGTGCACATGCGTCACGCGGCTCTGCAGCACGCTATCCCGGCGCAGTGCTTCCGGCTCCGACCAGCAGGCCAGCGCCACCGGCCAGCAGCGCATCAGCGAGCCGTTGGCCGCCGAAGCCCGATTCATCTCCTGCACCGCTTCCGCTGCCACGTCCCAGGGTTCGCCGCGTCTCAGCCGCCACAGCACACGTCCCGTGTGCACGCCGATGTCGTCCGGGCCGGTATCCGCCCAGGCGAGGAAGCGCCGCGCCAGGTCGGCGGGATCAAGCGGGCGCTGCGCCAGCAGGCTTTCGGCCAGGGCCAGCGCCATTTCCGTATCGTCGGTGAAGCGGCCCGCGGGCAGCCGTCCCCGCACCATCTCGCGCAGCAGGTTATCGAGGGGGCGCGGCGGTTTGGCTTCCAGCGGCATCCCCAGGGCGTCGCCGATGGCCGCGCCGACGGCGCAGCCGCGCGCCCGGTCGAGCAGGACGGGATCGGGAACAATCGGCACGTTCATTCGGTCAACGTTCCTTTCGTGCTGGGCACGTCACCCCGGCGCGGGTCGAGCGCGACGGCAGCCCGCAGCGCGCGCCCCAACGCCTTGAAGAGCGCCTCGGCCTTGTGATGGTCGTCGCGACCATAGAGCACGGCGGCATGTAGATTCATCCGCGCGTTGAAGGCAATGGATTCGAGCACATGCGCCACCAGCGACACCGGCATCTGTCCGATCAACGGCGCGCTGAAATCCGCCTGAATGACGGCATAGGGTCGCCCGCTGAGGTCTACGGCCACGCGGGCCAGCGCCTCGTCCATCGGCACATAGGCGTATCCCATGCGGGCAATGCCCTTCCGCTCGCCGAGCGCCTCGTCCAGCGCGCGGCCCAGGCAGATCGCCACGTCCTCGACGGTGTGATGCGCGTCTATGTGCAGGTCGCCCGTGGCCTGCACTGTCAGGTCGAACAGGCCATGATGGGCGACGTGATGCAGCAGATGGTCGAAGAAGCCGACTCCCGTGTCAATCTGTGCCGCGCCCGTCCCGTCGAGTGCCAGCGTCAGCGCGATCTGCGTCTCGTTGGTGCGGCGGGTGATGGTAGCGATGCGTTCGGTCATCAGGGTCTCTATCCTTTCGTTGTAGGGGGTAATGCAATGCGCTCCTCTGGTTGCCTCTGGTAGAGACGGACAGTCATTGAGCGCATCATGAACAGGAGGCT
>DDBP01000153.1 GCA_002332795.1 Anaerolineales bacterium UBA2029
CAGCACCTGACTGGCCTCACAAAGCTCCTCTGATTAACATCTTACCAATGTCACCCTTGACTGAACTTACCTGAGGTGCTTAAATGAAGATAGTAAAGATTCTCTATCGGCCTGCCACTGCCGATTGTGTGCAGTCAAGCCCCACTGTCGTTCTCCAGGGAATGGTGATAGCACGGTGAGTAGTGGAGGATGAGAAGATGCAAACGCCAGAAGCACGTATAGGTCGCGTCATTCGCGTGGGACGAGGCTGGGCCGATGTCAGTATAGATCGCCGCATCGTGCGCATCACCACGAACCCTGAATTGCTGGTGAGGCCCGGCGGATATCTGAAGATCGTCGGCACCAGCGGAGTCGCCACCTCTTGGCCTGAGACACATCAGCCTGTTCAGGCTGGCCATTAACCAGACTCAGTTTCTTCCAGGATTGCGGCGCGTCGTACAAGAGCGGACGCGCCGTTTTTGTTGCCTCATCACTACCCGAAGTGCCCCCGATCGTCTACAATAGAGAGCGGAATCTGGTTGAGACTTGCCCGTCCAGTGAGGATGCTGATGCAAAACGCCGAGGAACGGATTCAGCGTATGCGCGAGCTGCGCGACGCCAAAGTGATACCACACCTGCAACAATACGCGCCGGTGTGGATGGTCAGCGAGACGCCGCTGCTCAACGACGATGCCATTCAGTTCAATGTGGTCTTCTACCACCCTTATTACGGCTGGGTGAACCGCCGCTACCGTTTCGACGCCTTTAACAACGTCCTCTATCACCAGGGACAGACCATCATCAGCGAGGACGAGGCGCTGCTGAATCTCGAAGAGAAACCGCCGTACATCGCCGCCGAGACGATCAACACGGTAGATTCCTACGGCGGCTGAGTTCTGTCTCACAGGCGGCAAGCGCACGGCATACGGTGTGCGCTCGCTCACTATCCCGTCGGGCATTCATTCATGCCGCGATTTTGCGAGGCGTGATCATCAACTGGTAGATGTTGGTGTCACGCCCGCCCATATCGTATTTGTATGCCTCATCCCCTCGCAGAAAGTCGAACGTATGATACTCCTGCTGGATCGCGTATTCGATCAGGCGCGCCAGCAAGACGATACCTGGGCTGAGGTGCCCATGCTTTTGGGGATCGAGACCTGAGTTGTACACGAGAATGCGCTGATCATAGGCAAAGTTGAGGTACGCTGCGGCGCGCTCTCCTTTTACCGTCAGGAACGCCAGTTGCAGCCATCCCCGCTCGGCCATGCGCGCTGTCATCAGCTCGAAGAAGCGCCGGTTCTGCGCGTCTTCCAGAAACTTCGCCTTGTCCGGCGAGCTGGCCGCCATCAGCGCCATGAAATGCGCCACTTCCTGCTGCAGGTCATGCTCTGGCCCCACAATGTACCAGTCCACTTCGCCCGCCGCGCGTCGCAATTTGCGCCGCAGTTCGTGCCTGTTCTTCTTGTCCAGGCTGTTGACATAGTCCTCGAAGGTGCGTGGCAGCACGATGATCGGACATACCTCTTGCAGGCGCACAGTGCTTTCCAGGCCGTGCGCTCGTGTTGCGCGTGCCATGCCCTGCAACGCCCGTGAGTGCTCCGGAATGTTGCACAGCATCATCTCATCGAAAGCATCGGTGTGCTCAGCGATCCAGGTCGCCAGCGCTTCGTATACCGTCTCTTCATAGCCGCGCCGCGCTACAATATCCAGATAGTCCGTCACGTCCACACAACCCACTGTCCGCACGATACGGCGACCGTCGGCCTGCAGATCAATGAACCAGGGGGCCAGGCCCACCCACTGACCGTCGTCATCGCGCACCACCAGCACCCACAACTGCCCAGGGTGGTAGGCCTCCCACCATATCTCCTGCCAGTCACAGGTCAGGAAAATCTGGTTGGCGTCGCTGGATTGCACCAATTCGTTCCACTCGGCAGAACAATCGCTGAACACGCTGGAATGATCATAGAGCGTGACGTGCATGGATGTGCCTCTCATCGGGTGACTATGAATACTTCCCTGATTATACTGTTCTGCCCTGCCCTTCCCCATGAGTGTTGCATCAGAATCGTGCTAGAATGAGCGCACCGTCGAGAAGGAAAAGGGCCAGCCATGCGTAGACATGCCAGCATACGGTGTCTGATTGCGCTCATCGCCTGTCTTGCACTTCTATTGGGCGCTTGTCAGAGCGACTCACCTCCGACACGGCGGCCAGCATCCAGCGCCACACCGGAGTCATCGCTGACACTACTTGTCTGGCATGCCCTGCCTCAAGACGAACGCGCCGCGCTTGAGGAGCTTCGGCGCAACTTCGAAGCCGCCCATCCGAGCGTAGATGTACAACTTGTCGCACATCCCGCCGATACCCTGCTGGAGACCTTTCGCCAGCAGACGCTGGCTGGCGCAGGCCCTGATCTGTTGATGATCCCTCGCCTGGAACTGCTTCCCCTGGTCGAGTCTGGCTTGATCCAGGCGCTGGACGAATCCCTGATAGACAGCCTCATGGCCTATCAGCCCGTCGCCCTCTTCACCGCCGCTCTCGATGGGACAGTGTATGGCGTGTCTCTGGCGACCGAGTTCCCCACCCTCTATTACCGGCGCAGCCTGCTTGATCCATCGTTCACCTCTGTAGAGGAATTCCTGGTCCAGGCAAAGGTTGCCGGGCTGATTATCCCGCCGACTTTCGCTGCCACTGCCGGGCTGTTGCTGACCGCTGATCCCGACCCTTTTGACGAAGATGGCCCGTCACCGTCGGCATTGTTATCTTACTTCACGGCGCTGACCGACCTGGCTACCAGCCCTTCTGCGCATTTCACCACCGATCCCAACCTCTTCTTGAGCGGAAGCGCTGGGCTGCTCATCGCCTCTTCCAACGACTATCCGCAGCTTGCGAGTGCTATCGGCCATGACCTCGGCGTGGCGACCTGGCCGGGACACGGGCTGTCCTCCTGGCGTGTGCCGGTCCAGGGTGAGCCGCTGATCGCCATCAGTCTGAACATTACCCGGCAGAGCGCCGACGCCGCCAACCAGTTTGTCGCCTACCTGCTCGCGCCCGACTCCCAGGCCCTCTGGTTCGCGCGGACAGGCAAAACACCAGCCAACCCTTACGCTGTGCCCGATAGAGAACTCGCTGCGGCCTGGGGCAACGCCCTGCGGTGGGGCTTTCCCCTGCCGATCGCGCCAGAGAGCGGGGTTGACATACCCGCTGCGCTTGACCTGGCTGTCCAGCAGGTTGTGTTGCAGGGACTGCCCCCCAGTACCGCTGTTGAACAGGTCCAAGACGCCCTGTCAGTGCCCTGACGTGAGCCTTTGCAGATTTCGTTTCGCTGGCTCAGGGCACAGAGGGTTGCTATACTGGAGACAATCCATCTGGTTCAGTGTACCGATCGGCGGCCAGTCCCAACCGAGGAGTACCCGTGTCCACGAACGAGCGCTTGATCGCCTACCACCTCTCGCGTCTGAAAGACAAGAATCCGGAAGTCCGGCTCAACTCCATCGCCGAACTGGTCTTGCTGCAGGCCACCGACGCGCTCGAAGCGCTGGAAGCGCTCTACTACCACGATCCCGACGAGCGCGTCCGCCAGGAAGCGCAACGCGCCGGACGCGCTCTGTTCCTGCTCAAGAAACAGCAGACTTCACCCCGTTAGGCCACGCGCCAACTCGAAGACGGACAACAAAAACGCGGGCCGCCCTGCGCCCAGAACAGCCCGCGTCCTTTCTGATGCCGTGCTACCCCCGCAGCGCTTCCAGCCGCTCGACCACGGCTTCCCGGCTCGCCTGCAAGGCGGTCAGCTTCTCGCGTTCGCGCTGTACCACTTCTGGCTTGGCCTTGCTGACAAAGTTGTCGTTGGCCAGCAACGCCGCCGTCCGCGCGATCTGCTGCTCCAGCCCCTCCAGTTCGCGTTGCAAACGCTGCCGCTCCGCTTCCAGGTCTACCAGGTCAGCCAGCGGCAGGTAGACCGTCACATCCGCCGCTACCAGCGTGACCGCTTTCTGCGGCGCAGCATCGTCCTCTGCGAGCATGGTAATCTGCCCCACGTTGCACAGCCGCGCGAAGATGTCGCGATGTGCTTCGATCATGGCCCTTCGGCTGCCCGCGTCAATCAGCGCGCTGATACGGTGCCCCGGCTCGACCTGATACTCCGCCCGTGCATTGCGAATGCCGCGCACCAGTTCCATCAGCACGTTGAACTGCGCCTCCGCTTCCGCGTCCAGGTATGCTTCGTTGGCCACTGGCCATGGCGCCAGGATCAGCGGACCGCCGCCAGTGGGCAGGTAGCCCCATATCTCCTCGGTGATGTAGGGCATGTACGGGTGCAACAGGCGCAGACATGTGTTGAGCACGTACATCAGCACGTCGAGCGTCTGTTCACGCCGCGCCGCGTCTTGCCCATACAGGGCGCTCTTACTGATTTCGATGTACCAGTCCGCGAACTCGCTCCACAGAAACTCCAGAATCTGCCGCCCGGCCTCGCCATACTGATACGAGTCGAACAGGCGCTGCACATTGCTCACCAGCCCTGTCAGTCGGCTGAGAATCCATCGGCTGGGCAAATCCAGCCCGGAGCGCTCTGGCTCGGCTTTCGGCTGATAGTCGCCCAGGTTCGACCACACGAAGCGCGACATTTGCCACAGCTTGTTGCCGAAGTTACGGTGATACTCGATGCGGCTCTCGGCCAGGTTCATATCGTTGCCAGGTGTGCTGCCGGTGAGCAGCGTGAAGCGCAGCGCGTCGGTACCGTACTTGTTCACGATGTCCAGGGGATCGAGCACGTTCCCGGCAGACTTGCTCATCTTGCGCCCGTGCTCATCGCGCACCAGGCCATGCAGGTACACGGTGTGGAACGGCACCTTCCCCGTAAACCACAACCCCATCATGATCATGCGCGCCACCCAGAAGAACAGGATATCGTAGCCTGTCTCCATCACGTCCGTCGGGTAGTAACGGCGCAGATCGGGCGTGTCGTCTGGCCAGCCGAGCGTGCTGAATGGCCACAGCCCGCTGCTGAACCAGGTATCGAGCACGTCCGGGTCCTGCTCGATCGCCGTGCTGCCGCAGTGTGCACAGGCAGTGGGGTCTTGCCGGGCCACGGTGATCTCACCGCAGTCGGCGCAGTACCAGGCCGGGATGCGGTGCCCCCACCACAACTGCCGGCTGATGCACCAGTCCTGAATGTTTTCCATCCAGTTGAAGTACACCCGCTCGAAGTGCGGCGGGATGATCTTGATCTGCCCGTCGCGCACCGCGGCAATCGCCTTCTCCGCCAGCGGCTTGATCTTCACAAACCACTGTGTGCTCACCAGCGGCTCGATCACCTCTCCCCCGCGCTGCGAACGCGGCACGGCATGCCGGTAGGGTTGCACGCGGATCGTCAGCCCTGCCCGTTCCATGTCTGCCCAGAGCTTCTCACGGGCCACGAAGCGATCCAGTCCGGCATACGGCCCGGCGTTCTCGTTGAGCGTGGCGTCTTTGTTCATGATGTTGATCAGCTCAAGACCATGCCGCTGCCCAATCTCGTAGTCCATCGGGTCGTGGCCGGGCGTGATCTTGAGCGCGCCAGTGCCGAACTCGCGATCCACATACGGATCGGCGATGACCGGAATTCGACGATTCAGCATGGGTACCAGCGCCGTCCGACCAATGAACTGCCGGTAGCGCTCGTCTTCGGGATGCACCGCCACTGCCGTGTCACCGAGGATGGTTTCTGGGCGGGTGGTCGCGACCGGGATGCTGCCCCCCCCTTCGAGCGGATAGTGGAAGAAGTACAGGAAGCCGTCCTCTTCTTCGCGCTCCACCTCCAGGTCGCTGACAGCGGTCTGCAAGCCGGGCGACCAGTTGATCAGGCGCAGTCCGCGGTAGATCAACCCCTGCTCCCACAGCGTCACGAATGCCTCGCGCACCGCCCGCGACAGCCCCTCGTCGAGCGTGAAACGTTCGCGATCCCAGTCACAACTGGCACCCAGCCGCCGCAGTTGCTCGACGATCCGCCGCCCGTACTTGTTCTTCCATTCCCAGGTGCGGCGCAGGAATTCCTCCCGCCCGATCTCCTGACGGCTGGTGCCTTCTTCGCGCAACATATTCTCGACCTGAAGCTGTGTAGCGATGCCCGCGTGATCGGTGCCCGGCACCCACAGTGCCGCCTTGCCTCGCATCCGCTCGTAGCGGATCATCAGGTCTTCCAGGCTGACGAACATGGCATGCCCGTTGTGCAATGCGCCCGTCACGTTTGGCGGCGGGATGCTGATCACGAACGGCTCCGCGTCGGGGTGCACTTCGGGCTTGAACCAGCCGTTTTGCTCCCACCACTCATAGAGTCTGGGTTCGGCTTCGGCGAAGTCGAACGTCTTCGGCATTTCTCGGCTCATGGTGTCCTCGTTTGCTGCTATGGCAAATGAACCCGTGACCACTTCTCGAAAGTATGGCGATGACCACCCTGCTCCAACCTCCGCTCAGATCGGTCGGACAGCGGTTATCACCAGCTCCCAGCGATCCCGTTGCTGCCGTATATCGGTAAAACCCACTTCGGACATCACTACCTCCACCTCAGCAGCAGTCAGGGCGCGCAATGTGACCGGATGCCGTGTGACACGGTAGGACGACCCCTTACCCCGCACGATGAAACTGTTATGGGTCACAGTGATCGGCGGCCCATCGTCCCAGTCCCAGATGTCAAAGGTGATAACCTGCTCCTGCGGCTCGTCGTGCACACGCCCCGGCACGAAACGCGGGCGGTCTTCGAGCAGAAGCTCGAAATCGCGCATCCCTACCAGCAACAGTCCTCCTGGCCGCAATAGCTCGTAAAAAACGAGCATGGCCTCCTCGATTTGCTCATCGTGCAACAGGTGCGGCAATGCGTTCCCTTTGGTGATCACCGCGTCGAATGGACCTTTGACATGATCCGGCAGGCTCTGGAAATCCGCCTGCACAAAAGTGATGCGTTCGCTCACACCCTTCTCGGCGGCATGCTGCCGGGCGCGCGCCAGCAATCCCCCACTGGGATCGGCTGCCGTCACCTGATATCCCAGGACAGCCAGAGCAATGCTCTGTGTCCCTGGCCCACACGAGGCATCCAAAACTGTCTGCACGCCGTGTTCGCGCAGGTATCGCCGTAGGTTCAGCCCTTCACGTTCGAGTTCCGTATCCCAATCCCGATACCACAGATGGTAGTCATCCGCCACCCCATCGTAGAACGCATTCGACTCGTTGTTGTCCATCTCATCCTCAGAAACAGTTAGCGCTCTTTCGCCACACCAAGGACGAAAGAGCGCTCTTCCGCGGTACCACCTTGCTTCCCGGCGCGTCATACACCGGGCGCTTGTACGCGCGTTAACGGGCGCATCCCGGACACACCTACTGGCATTCTAATGCTTTGGGCGTGTCGGCTCAGGAGCGACCTTCAGCGGCGGCCACTGTGCGGGCTTGCAGCCTCCGACCCGCACTCTCTGGCAGCGCCAGACCGCTTACTCCTCTCCGTCGCAGCCGGTCTCAGACTTGTGCAAGTATAGCATGCGCTTCACGGCAGCGTCAACGGCTAATCGCCTTGTCTCTCTGGTCTTCTCTCGCTAACTCCGGGTTCCGTCAGAGCCACTTTTCTACCCACCCCAACGAAAGCGCCCCCGCCAAGGCAATACCCGTTGCCTGAATGAACTTCCCCAGGAACGACACGCCCAGGAAACGCCAGACAGGCATTTTCCCGGCACCGGCCATCAGCCCCGCCAGATCGAAAAATGGATTGGGCACGGCGCTCAAGGCGAAAATGGTGAGCGTTCCGTTACGCTGCATCCACTGCCGGATACGGAGGGCGATCGGCGATTCCTCGATGAGCGTCAAGCCTGTGTAACCGGTCACATAGCCAGTGATTTCGCCCAGCGCTGCCCCTATTCCTGCGACAGCGCCCACCAGCACCGGATTGAGCGAGTTTCCCAGCGCGAAGACGATGATCAGACCCGGCGCGGGCAACACCAACGTGGCGTTGCTCAGCAACATCGCCAGAAACGCGCCTGCATACCCCAGCGCGGAGAATTCCTGCATCCGGTCGCGATTGGCCGCCACGATCCCCGACAGCAGTAGAATCCCTGCCACTCCTGTTCCTCGCAGCACCCACGACAGCCTGGACGACTGTACCGATTTCATGCCCTCTGCTCACTTCGCTCGATAGCCCGACCGCACCCCATCCTAACGACGCATCAGACTTGACCGCAATTCCGGACTCTCCAGCATACTGCGGATACGCGCGGCCACCATATCTATCGCCACCAGGTTCATGCCCCCTTCAGGGATAATCACATCCGCATACCGCTTGCTCGGTTCTACGAAATCCAGGTGCATGGGCCGCACGCTGTTCAGATACTGCTCGATCACCGAGTCAACGGTACGCCCTCGCTCGGCCAGATCGCGCTTGAGGCGGCGGATGAAGCGAATATCCGGGTCTGTGTCAACGAAAATGCGCACGTCAAACAGCTTGCGCAACTCCGGCTCGGCGAAAATCAGGATTCCCTCAACCAGGATGATGGGTTGCGGATGCACGATGCGTACTTCGTCCAGCCGGCGAAATGTGGTGAAGTCATAGACGGGCACGGCAACCGCTTCGCCACGTTTCAGTTGCTGAATGTGCTCGATCAGCAGCGATGTTTCCAGTGTGTCGGGGTGATCGAAGTTGATCGGCTGTCCGGCTGAAAAGGGGAGATCGCGCAGGTCTTTGTAATACGCATCGTGTTCCAGATAAGCGATGTTCTCAGTCCCGACCCGCTCCAGGATAGCGCGCGACACAGTGGTCTTGCCCGCGCCCGTCCCCCCTGCCACTCCGATCGTCACCGGATTGATCGGTGTGCGGTGACCGCTCATGGCTCCCTCCGTCGGGCCACGAACAGATAAAACAAATGCCCACAGTTGGTTCACTGGGGCACTCTGGCGAGAGCCACCCAAGGGAGTTGAACCCTTAACCTAACGCTTACGAAGCGTTTGCTCTGCCGATTGAGCTAGGGTGGCAATCGTTGTGTCGCATTATAACAACCCGCACCCCGGCTGACAAGAGCGAATCCAGGGAAAACTGCCAGGCGATCCAGGGGCGCTAAGTGTCCCAGCTATTAGAACCCCGCCGCATGCGGTGCGTTGTTCACCAGGTTCCCTCAGGTTATAATCCAGCGCGTCGGTTTGGACAACAAGTGCTTCTGATCCGCACCATCAGCATCCGCCGCAGACCATCCCTGGTTCGTTTTTGCCCGAAGACAGACGTAACGCATACCGAGGCCGAACTCCCATGCCCATCCAGATTCTCCCCGATGTGGTAGCCGCTCAGATTGCTGCCGGTGAGGTAGTCGAACGTCCGGCCTCAGTCGTCAAGGAACTGCTGGAAAACGCCATTGACGCGGGGGCCTCCTCCATCGTCGTCGAAGTCGAGCGCGGCGGACAGCGATTGATTCGCGTCAGCGACGACGGAGTGGGGATTCCCGCTGGCGAAGCGGCGCTCGCCTTTGCCCGCCATTCCACCAGTAAGCTGCGCACCGTTGACGATCTGAGCCACATCACCACACTGGGCTTTCGTGGGGAAGCGCTCGCCAGCATTGCCGCCGTCAGCCGCACCCGCCTGATCACGCGCTACCAGGATGAACTGATGGGAGCCGAAGTGCTCGTCGAAGGCGGCGACCTGCGCTACGACCGCCCCATCGGCGCGCCAGTAGGCACCGTCGTCGAGGTCGAGAACCTCTTCTTCAACACCCCCGCTCGCCTCAAGTTCCTCAAGTCGGAGAGCACCGAGCGACGTCATATCACGCAGCTCGTCACGCGCTACGCGATGGCCTATCCGGCCATCCGCTTCCGACTGATTCAGGATGGCCAGGAGCAATTCCACAGTACAGGTAGCGGCGATCTGGCCGACGTGCTGGTCGAGGCGTTCGGCCTGGACACGTTCAGGGACATGATCGAGGTCAGTCCCCTGCCCCCGGCACGGCCCGATTTGCCCCCCGTGGAAGTGTACGGCTTTACCTCCGTGCCCGCGTTGACCCGTTCCAATCGGGGACATATCGTCCTGTTTGTCAATGGCCGTGCCATCGCCGACCAGAGCCTCACCTATGCCGTGGTGCAGGCCTACCACACGCTGATCCCACAAGGCCGCTATCCGCTGGCAGTGCTGATGATCAATCTGCCGCCAGAAGAGGTAGACGTCAACGTGCATCCCACCAAAGCCGAGGTCCGGTTCCGCGCGCCCGACGCGGTCTTCGCCGCTGTCCAGCGGGCAGTCCGGCAGGCCGTCATCGCGCAGGCCCCAGTACCCTCCGCGTCCGGCGTGTCCGCCACAGCGTCCTGGCCCACCGCGACTCACGAACCATTGTCTCCCCCCCAGCGACCGCTGGTCCCCGGTGAAGAACAACTTCGCCTCGACCTGCGCACCCTGGTTCCGGGGCAGCACAGTCTGCACGTGACCCGCCCGACCCAGCGCGACACGGGCATCCCGTCCGGCGCTGACCCGACGGCCATCCCCGCCGGGCCAGGAGCACCCGAACGGCCTCGCACGCTGCCGATCCTGCGCGTGATCGGTCAGGTAGGAGCAGCCTACATCGTTGCCGAAGGGCCAGCAGGGTTGTATCTGATTGACCAGCACGCGGCACATGAGCGTATCCTCTACGAGCAGTTCATGGCACAGCGCACCAATGCCGAACCATTCGTTCAGCACGTCCTGCCCACTGCCACGGTTGACCTGCCCCCCGCCGCCGCCCAATTGCTCGAAGAACATCTCCCCAGCCTGGCTGCTCTGGGGTTCGAACTGGAACCGTTCGGCCCACACACCTTCCGCGTACGGGCGGTGCCTGCCCTGCTCGCCGACCAAAACCCTCTCGAAGTGTTATACGCCCTGATCGAAGACCTGGAAACAGGTGCAACGCCGGGCGAGGTCTCGCTGGAAGAGAAGCTGATCCGGCGTGTCTGCAAGGCAGGGGCCATCAAAGCCGGTCAACTGCTGAGCCTGGACGAAATGCAGGCACTCATCCAGCAACTGGAACGCTGCGCCTCGCCGCGCACCTGTCCGCACGGTCGCCCGACCATGCTGCACATCAGCGGTGAAGAACTCGCCCGCCTCTTTGGCCGCACTTGAGCCGCGCTGAAGGAGAGAAACCCCGTGAAACTGGGAGCCGTGTTCCCACAGACTGAGATCGGCACCGACCCGGTCGCCATCCGTGACTACGTACAGGCTGTCGAAGACCTGGGTTACGACTATCTGCTCACCTACGAACACATCCTCGGCGCTGACCCTGCGGCCTATGCCGACGGACGGCGCTTCACCTATACCTACCGCGATACGTTCCACGAGCCGTTCGTCTTGTTCGGCTATCTGGCGGCGCTCACCCGGCGACTGGAATTCGTCACCGGCATTCTCATTCTGCCGCAGCGCAACACGGCCCTGGTCGCCAAGCAAGCCGCCGAGGTAGACATTTTGACCGGAGGGCGATTGCGCCTGGGCGTGGGCGTCGGCTGGAATCAAGCCGAGATGGAGGGCGTCGGCTACGACTTCAACACGCGCGGACGGCGCATCGAAGAGCAGATCGTCGTGCTGCGCGAACTGTGGACAAAGCCGCTCGTCACCTTCACCGGGCGCTATCACACTATCCGCAGTCTTGGCATCAACCCGCTACCTGTTCAGCGCCCGATTCCCCTCTGGTTCGGCGGTTCCGCCGGGCCAGTCCTGCGCCGGATGGCCCGTTTAGGCGACGGCTGGATACCTTCTGGCCTCACTCCGGAACAGGGCCGGCCTCTGGTCGAGCAACTGCATCGTCACCTGGCTGAAGAAGGCCGCGATCCGGCCACCTTCGGTATTGACGTGCGCATCTCGCTGGCGCAGCAACCCCGCTCCACCTGGGATGACTATCTCACCGGCTGGCAGACGCTGGGAGCGACGCACGTTTGCCTCAACACTATGAAGGTGGGTTTCAGCACGGTGAAGCAACATATCGAAGCGTTGCGTCAGTTCAAGGCAGAAATGAGCTGAGCGCCGCACCCAAAAAAACTGAGGACGCCGCGCGGGCGTCCTCAGGCATTCCTTTTCCTCAGGCTGTCAGTTTACGAAGCGCCCAGCATCTGTTGACGGCGCCGACGCTTTGCCTCGCGATTGACAAAGGGTATTTCGCCCTTTTCCCACGCCACCAGCAACGGCACAGCGTTGAAGATGGACGAGTAGGTGCCGCTCATCAGGCCGATCAGCATGATGGCGATGAACTGCTTGATCGTCTCCCCGCCGAACAACAGGATGGCCACCATCACGAACACGGCGTTGAGCTGTGTCGCCAGCGAACGGTGCATCGTCTCCAGCACGCTGCGGTTGACCACTGTCTCGTAATCTTCGTCGCGATACTTGGGGATGTTCTCGCGAATGCGGTCGAACACCACAATCGAGTCCTGCACCGAGTAGCCAACCACCGTCAACACCGCCGTCAGGAACAGCGCGCCCGCTTCCCAGTCGAACAGCAGGCCCAGGATGGACATGATGCCCATCGTCACCAGAATGTCGTGGAACATGGCGGCAATGGCACACGCGCCATAGCGAAAGGCATGGGGCACGCGCCGAAACGCCAGCACGATAAACCCCAGGATGATGACCGCCACGGCCAGCGTTGCGATGACTGCCGCCCGCGTCACTTCTTTACCCACTGTCGCGGAGACGCTGCTGGTGATGAGCGCCGCCTCGCGGGCCGGGTCTTCTTCGACCGACTTGGGCGACCAGAACTCACCCAGCCGCGACGGATCGCGCATGAAGGCTTTCAATTCCTCGATACGGTCGGTCTCTTCGAAGCGCAACTGCCAGCGGCTGCCCGCCTGGTCGAACGCACCTTCGATCTCATCCGCGGGGATCGGGTCCAGCCGTTGCACCACGTAGTCCTTCAGGCCGAACTCGGCCAGCGTATCGCGCACCGCCTGTTCGCTGACGTTGTTCACCAACGAGACTTCCATCAGCGTACCACCGGTGAAGTCAATGCTCAGCCGCACCGGGCTACCGTACTGCACAAACGAGATGATCATGGCGATCACACCGGGGATGATCACCATGGCCGAGATCAGGAAATAGAGGTGTCGGCGTTGGGCAAAGTTGAACATGACTGCATCTCCCTTCGGATGGCCCTAGACGCCCAGCAGGCGAACGTTGGCGCGCAACCGGTCTCCGGCGATCAGCACAATCGTGTGCAGCAGCGTGCGCGTGACCACCACCGCCGTGAACAGGTTGATCACCAGACCCATGCCCAGGGTAATGGCAAACCCCTGGACAGCGCTCGCGCCGAAGGCATTGCCGAAGAAATACAGGATAATCGTGATGATGATCGTCGAAAGGTTCGAGTCGCGAATGGATGTCCAGGCTCGCTCGAATCCGGCCTCGATGGCGCGATCCGCTGCGCGTCCCTTGCGCAACTCTTCCTTCATGCGCTCGAAGATCAGGATATTGCCGTCCACCGCCGTGCCAATGGAGATCAGAAAACCCGTGATCGCAGGCAGGCTGAGTGTGACCGGAATGAACTTGTACAGCGCAAAGTTGATCGCTGCAAAGAGCAACAACGCCAGGTCCGCCGCCACACCTGGCACGCGGTAGTAGACCAGCATGAACGCCAGTACGGTAGCGACGCCGATGATACCGGCGCGAATCGAGCGCTCGATAGACAGCTTACCCAGAGAAGGCCCGATCGTGTCGAAGGCAATGATGTTCAGGGGCACGGGCAGCGCGCCGTATTTCAACTGTGCCGCCAGGATGCGCGCTTCGTTGCGGGTGAAATTACCGGTGATCACGCCCCCGTCCATCGTCCCGGCGCGGGCCGCGTCCGAAAGCCCCGGCTGAATGGTGGGGTAAGAGATCAGCCGACCGTCCAGCACGATGGCCATGGGCCGATTGGGGTTGTTGGCAATGTACTCGATGAAGTCATCCACGCGGTCGCCATCTTTGTTGATGACGAAGTTGACCACCCACTGCGTGCCGATGGTGCCCTGCGTGGTGGCCGCTGCGTCGGCCAGCCCTGCGCCAGTCATGATCGTGCGGAACGGTTGCCCGTTGTTCAGCAGGGCCGGCTCTTCGTTCGGGTTGAGCGGGTCTTCGCTGGGGCAGGTGTACTGATCATAGGGCAGCGGCGTCGCGCCCTCTGGCAGACGCGCCTCGGCCAGCGCTACCTGCTCGGTCGTCAGGATGCACGCGCCTTCCGGTATCTGCCCCTGCGTGATGTTCGAGAAGTCCACGAATTCCAGCAAGCCGGTTGACTTGATCGACTCGAACGCCACAGACTGCTCGCGCACGCCCGGCAGTTCCACGATGATGCGGTCTGCGCCCTGGCGTTGCACCACGGCTTCGGTGACGCCCAGCCCGTTCACACGGCGCTCAACATTCTTGACGGCCTGTTCAATCGTATCATCATCATATTTGGTGCCTGGAGCTACTTGCAACAACACGCGCGAGCCACCTTGCAGGTCCAGGCCCTGCACGACGGCTACTTTTCGGTTGATGCCCAGAAAATTGATGTGGGGGTCGGTCAGGCTCATCCACAAGGAGAGCGCGGCGACCGCCAGAATCACAACGACCCAGAGGCGATACCCTCGCATAGCAGGTTTCCTCTCACACGGCAGCGCGCGTCCTGCTGAGACGCGCCCCTGTCTCTGTACACATTGGCACAAATCGCAAACTCAGTCATAATAACAGGGAGCGTTGACGGTTGGCAAGTAGTATTTTGCGCGGCCATGTTGTGTCTGCAATCATCCGCGCCGACCAGTGCTCCCCGCCATCGTCGCGCCTGCTAAAGTGTCAGTTGCGCCTTTGGGACAGGTCGTACTAGACTTCGGCCATGTTTACTCGTTTGAAACGCACTCCCTGGACTTTCGCCCTGGTGATCGCCCTGTGGGTTGTCGGCGTGGTGGTTGTCCCTGCAGCACACCGCGCTGCCCAAGGGCCAACTCCCGTTGCTACCTCGTCCTCCCCCACGCCTGCCGAGAGCACGCCCGTACCGCAGATCGCGCCGATCCCGTCAGTCGCCCAATACGATCTACTCGACCTGTCGGTGGATGTGCCAGGGACCTACCAGAATCCTTACAACCCCGCCGAGATTGATGTCACGGCGGTTTTCCGCCCGCCCAATGGAGTCGCCCGCCGCGTGCCCGGCTTCTTCATGCGGCCCTACCGTGACGCCTGCCTGACCAACTGCCTGGTCGAGGAACTGCAGGCCGCCGGCGATGGCGGTTGGCACGTGCGCTTCGCACCGGATCAGATCGGGCGCTGGACGTATACCATCGAGGCCTATGATGCGGCTGGCGTCCGCACCCTGCAACAGGGACAATTTGAAGTCGTGCCCGCCGAGAATCCGGGGTACGTGCGTGTCTCCGGCAATGGGCGCTATTTCTCGTTCGACAACGGCACGCCCTACTTTCCTATCGGCCAGAATCTGGGCTGGTCGTGGGATGACATTGGCGGCATCTACACCTACACTCGCTGGCTGGAGACGCTCAGCGCCTCTGGGGCCAACTACGCTCGCGTCTTCGTAGATGTACCCTGGTTCATTGGCCTGGACTGGCCCGGCCCCGCCGGCGATTACGATGCCGCACAGACCGCTGCCTGGCGCATGGATACCATTCTCCGACTGGCCGAAGAACACGGTATCTATCTGCAGGTGGTGCTGGTCTGGCATCGCGCCTTCACCGTCAGCGTGTCGCCCCCTATCTCTGTACCGCAAGATGTGCCGCGTCCACCGCTGGAAATGAGCTGGACAATCAACCCGGTCAATGCGGCCAGCGGTGGCCCGCTCAGCAGTCCGGCGGGCATCTTCAGCGATCCGGCAGGAGAAGCGCTCATCAAGCAGCGCCTGCGCTACGCCGTCGCTCGCTGGGGCTACAGCCCGAACGTGTTCGCCTGGGAGATCATTGATGCGGTTGACGGAGTGCTCGGTTACTCGTCGGGCCGCGCCGATCCCTGGCTACGCGAGATGGTGCGCTATCTGCGCGAGATCGATCCCTACGATCACCTGATCACCAGCGGAGCATACAACCCGGATGTGCTCATCGGCTACAGCGACACGCTCGACTTTCTGTCGGTGCGTTTCTACCAGTCACGCCCGCTGGTCCCGCCCGAAGATCAGGTGGCCGGGGTGATGCGCACGCTGTCGGCAGTGCTCAGCCGCACTTCACGACCGGTGCTGCTGACCGAGTTCTCGCTCAACCCCTGGTTCGAGCCGACCGCCGACGATCCAACTGGCACGCACGTGCGCAATACGGTATGGGCCGCTGCGCTCTCTGGCGCGGCAGGCAGCGCCATGTCGTGGTGGTGGGACACGTATATAGACCGGCAGAACCTTTACCGCATCTACGACCCGCTAGCCCTCTTCGTGCGCGACGTGCCCTGGATAGAAGCGCAGTTCGCTCCCCTGCAGGCGCGTCTGGTGGGCGGCGACCCGGCCATGTATGAGGCAGTGCGCATCTCGGAGTTCGATCGCACGTTTGCCGGCCCTGTCGCGCCCGACCAGGTTTTCCGCCTCACGCCAGATGGCGCGGTGCCACCGATCACCGCGCTGCCAGCCTATCTGTACGGACAGCGCAACCTTGAGCGCAGCCGTCCGGCCACATTTGTAATCACGCCCCCTGTAGACACCGAGTTGAGCATCCATGTACAGAGCGTGTCTACCGAAGCGCCCGCTGCTCTGGTGATCACTATGGATGGGACAGAAGCAGCACGGGTAGATTTCAGCCCCGGCAGCCGCGATATCCTGGTCACGCTGCCCATCAGCGCGGGCGAACACGTGCTGGTGCTCGACAACCTGGGCGAAGACTGGCTCGAACTGGGCTATCTGGAGATCACGCATTACCGCGCGCCTGCGCGGGTGCTGGCCCTCGCCGATCGCGCGCGTGGCTATGCGCTGGCATGGGTACAGCACCGTCGTGATACCTGGGAATTCGCCGCCGAGAATGCGGCCATCGAACCCCTCAGCCTGGACCTGGCCCTGCCAGAAATGCCCACCGGGCAATACCGGGTGATCTTTTGGGACGCCATCACGGGCAATGTGCAGGGAGATACCCTGCTGACCCTCAATGGCGACACTGGCCATACGCTGCAAATCGGTCTGCCGCCGGTCGCGTCGCCGCTCGCCATCAAGGTGCTGCGCGTAGCAGGGCCTGAGGTACCCCCGACTCCCGTGCAGACGCCCATCGTCACCCGTACGCCACAGGTGACCTTGACCCCAACGCCAACCATCACGCCGTCGGATACGCCTACCCCCACAGCGACCGACACGCCAACTCCCACGGATACACCGACGGCCACAGATACGCCGACGGCAACGGCCACCGCGACGGATACCCTGACTCCCACCCTGACGCCGACGGATACGGCCACGCGCACGCCCAGCCCTACGGACACGCCCACCCGGACGCCTACGCCGACCCGCACCCCTACCGCGACCCGTACTCCGACTCCGACGGCAACGGCGACGCGGACGCCCACCTCGACGCCGACCGATACACTGACGCCGTCGCGCACGCCAACCAGCACGCGCACACCGACGGCGACGCGGACGCCCAGCCGCACACCGACGCCAACAGCGTCCCTGACGCCGACGCTCACTCCGACCGCCAGTCCCCTGGAGACACTGATCGGCGGCGGATAGCGCAGCGCCTGTCAGGGCAAATGCTCAGGGTGAGCAAAAACACAACCGCCCGATGTTCTGACACCGGGCGGTTGTTCTGTTCAGTCAGCCGGTCTGCCGACGTTGCTACTTGGTGACATCGCGCAGAATCAGATAGGCCGGGCGCGGGTTGCCAGCGGGATCAAGCAGGCTCCACAGGCATTGTTCGCCCGTGAGACCGACGACCGGACAGAAATTCAGGTTCCACAGGAACATCGGCCCCA
>DDBP01000042.1 GCA_002332795.1 Anaerolineales bacterium UBA2029
AGCGCCGAGCGGGGGTGAGGTGAACCAGAGCGCGACAACAGCCTGACACTCTTGGCACGCACTTCTCTCGATCAAGCGCAATTGCATATCCGCCCTCGCTGCGGTACGATCCGCGCGATCCAGGGGGGCCTTGGCAGCGTATCGTGGATAGAAGCGATGAATGACGAACCGCATATCACCCCAGAGCCTGGCCAACCGCTCTCGCTGGAAGACAGGCTGCGGGCCGAAGAACCGCCCGTGCTCGATGAGGATACCAGCCCCAGCCGCCGCCTGGCCGCGCGCCTGCAGGCGGAAGAACCTCCCTTCAGCGCCGACGATACAGCACCCTCGCGAGCCGTGACCCGGCGCGGAGCGGAGCGATCCTGGGGCGTGCTCAGCGTCGTGATGGTGCTGGGCGCGCTGACCATGGTTGTCGTCGCGGTGCTGATCTGGCTGAATGAGGAAGAGTCGCCCGTTGTGCTTCCCTCGCCGCAGCCCACGGCGATCGCTCAGGTTTTCACGCCGACGGTCTCGCCCACCTCTTCCCCGACATCCGCACCAGAGACGGTCGAAGAGGGGCCGCTGTTTCCCACCGCCGCCGCCGACGAAATCGCCGCCGCCCTGCTGACACCTGTCCCTGCCCAGCCTGCGGAACGGGCGCTGCTGCGTCAGAGCGCCCCCTTCACCATTCGTCCGGCGACAGCCCGCACGCGCGTCATCCAGTATACGGTCAAGGATGGCGATACGCTGGAGAGCATCGCCGCGCAGTTCGGGCTGAAGGATTTCTACACCCTGATCTGGTCGAACAAGAGCAGCAAGTACAACCCGCTGCGCCCCGGCGTGCAGCTCAACATCCTGCCCGAAGACGGCGTCTATCACGAGGTCACCGATCCGATCCGCATCGCCGACCTGGCCAGGCAGTACGAGGTAGACCCCTACGCCATCATTGACTCGGAATACAACGACCTCTTCGGGGCGACGCCGGACACCATCCTGCCGCCCGGCCTGTTCGTGGTGGTGCCCGGCGGCAAAGCCGAGCGCGAGCTGTTCCTGCCCCGACCGGTGTCGGTGGGAGCGACCTCCGGCACGACCATCAGCGGCACCTATACGCTGTGGGGCTGCACGGCAGAAGTGTCCGGCGGGTCGCCGCCCTGGAGCCGCCGCCCGCTCGACAATTACAAATGGGTGCGCGGTTTTGCCCCTGGCGGGCACACCGGCGTTGACCTCTCGGCCAAGGTGGGAGAGCCGGTCTATGCGGCGGGCGCGGGCACGGTGGTCTACGCCGGCTGGAGCGATGGCGGCTATGGCAACGTGGTGGTGATCGCCCATGGTTCCACCTTCAGTCTCTATGGGCATCTCTCGCGCATCACGGTGCGCTGCGGTCAGCAGGTGTCGGCGGGCACGCAGGTAGGCGCGGTGGGCAACACCGGCAACAGCAGCGGGCCGCATCTGCACTTCGAGATCCGCGATGTAGACTGGAACCTGCAAGACCCGCGCAACTACATTGCGTTCTGAACCAAGAGAGGGCGCGACGGTGACTCCCCCAACTGGACACTGGCCGGTGATCGGGCACGAATGGGCCGTGGAGCATCTGTCCCGCGCGCTGACCCATGGGCGAATGCGGCACGCCTACCTGATCACCGGCCCGGATCAGGTGGGCAAGACCACGCTGGCCCGCGCCTTCGCCGCCGCGCTCAACTGCACTGGCGAGCCGGTGCCCTGCGGTCAGTGCCGCGCCTGCACGCTGATCGCCAAAGATGCTCACCCGGACGTGACGCTGATCGCCGCCGAAGCGGGCGGCAACACTCTGAAGATCGATCAGGTGCGCGCGCTGCAACAAACCCTGGCGCTGCGCCCCTTCGAGGCGCGCTACCGCATTGTCATCCTGCGCAACTTCCACCAGGCCAACCCGGCAGCAGCCAACGCCCTGCTCAAAACACTGGAAGAACCCGCGCCGAACGTGGTGCTGTTGCTGACGGCGACTTCTGCCGATCTGCTGCTGCCGACCATCGTCTCGCGTTGTCAACCACTGCACCTGCGCCCACTGCCCTTGCAGACGGTCTATCAGGCGCTGGTAGAGCGCTGGGGCGCGTCCCCTGAACAGGCGCAGACGCTGGCGCGCCTGTCTGGGGGACGCATTGGCTGGGCCATCCGCGCATTGGCCGATCCTTCGCTGCTTGCACTACGTCACGATGCGCTGGCAACGCTCCACACGCTGCTGCAAAGTTCGCGGCGCGAGCGCTTCGCCCTGGTGGAACGCCTGCCGCAAGACAAAGGGACGCTGACCGAGATACTGGGCATCTGGCAGAGCTTCTGGCGGGATGTGCTGCTGGCCGCGACAGGCAGTCAGGCTCCTGTCACCAACTACGACTACGCCGGGCAGATCACTGCCCTGGCATTGGATGCAGGCCCGCAGAAAGCCGAACGCGCTTTGCTGGCCACCAACCGCACCCTGGATCACCTCACCAGGAACGCCAATACCCGCCTGGCCCTGGAAGTCCTGGCGCTGGAGTATCCGGGCTTGTAACGCTGGGGATGGCGGGGCGTTTTCTGAGCAAATTTGCCAGGGTTCTACTCTTCTAAAAATGTAGCCGCAGTAGTAGAGTCTGTGGAAATGTGGATAAATTCCCACCCGCTGCGCGGAGAGGCATGAGCCTGCCCCCATATATGGTCTCTGCTGGACTATCTCCCGCCAGGGATTTCCCACGCTTTCCCAACTTTCCCATTCGTTAACCACATTATCCATCCACAGCGGCTGTGCATAACCGGAACAGTTATCCACAGAATTGACTCTGGTTCCGCTAGCCGCTGGCGGGGCGGGACTATATGGCGTCTGGCGGACGGGGATACCCCCAGATATGGCCTGCTCCTGCAGGGGATAGGCGTGCTATCAACAGGCCGTTGATAACTGGATGCCACTTTCGACAGGCGATGATGAGGGGTGAAAATTCGGGGGTGTTTTCTCCGCTTCAGAAAGCGAGAATGCCAGATATAGGGGGGCGAAAGCAGGGCTGCACCTCCCATATCTGGGGGTGGGAAAAGCCAGGTTAAAACACTGTGCTGTCGCGCCCCTGTTGATAAGTGGGCCGGGTTATGCACACTCCGGCGGAGGAACAAAAACGCCGGTCGGCAGGACCGGCGCTGGGGGCAGAGGGAAATAAGGAATGCTCAGCCCTTGGGCAACAGGGTCAGTTGGCGGCGAATTTCGCTGACTTCGCGCCGCAACGTCGGGTCGAGTTCGACGCTCTTGGCGATCTTCTGATAGCCGTAGAGCACGGTGCTGTGATTGCGCCCGCCCAGGGCCGCGCCGATCTCTGGCAGCGAGGCGTCAGTCTCTTCGCGGGCCAGGTACATGGCGATCTGCCGGGCGCGGACGACCTCTTTGGTACGGCGTTTGCTCAGCAGGTCGTCGAGCGAAAGCTGATGGTAGCGGGCCGTCGCCTGCAAGACGTCGGTCAGGTTCGGCGCGCGGCGAACAGGGGGCGCGCTGCTCTGGCGACTGAGCACCTCCTGGGCCAGCTCCGCGCTGAGCGGTTGACCGGTGAGGCTGGCGCGGGCCAGCACCTGCGTGACCAGCCCTTCGATCTCGCGCACGTTGGTAGCCGGGTGCCGCGCCAGCGCCGCAGCGACTTCGTCGGGGAGCGGCATTCCTCGCGAGCCAGACTTGGCCTTGAGGATGGCGCAGCGAGTCTCTTCTTCGGGTACCTGCAGGTCGGCCAGCAGACCTCCGGCCAGCCGCGATTGCAGACGGTCGTCCAGATCGGTCAGTTGGCGCGGGTGTTGATTGCAGGTCACGACGATCTGCCTGCCCAGGCTGAACAGCGTGTTGAAAGTGTGCAGGAATTCCTCTTCGCTGCTGCTCTTGCCGGCCAGGAATTGCAGGTCGTCCAGCAGCAGCACGTCTACCTGCCGGTAACGCTCGCGCAGGGCGTCGGTGTTGTGCGCCTTGATGGCCATCACCAGTTCGTTGGTGAATTCTTCGCCAGTGACATAGCGCACTTCTTTACCGTTGGCCTGGGCCAGGTGCCCGATGGCGTGCAGCAGGTGAGTCTTGCCCAGCCCCACGCCGCCGTAGATCACCAGAGGGTTGTACTGTTCGCCGGGGGCTTCGGCGACCGCTTTGGCCGCGGCAAACGCGAACTGATTGCACGGCCCCGTCACGAAGCGCTCGAAGGTGAACAACCGGTTGAGCGGCGCGGCAGCGGGGGGTGTCGGGCGTGTTGTCGGCTCACTCCGCTTGATGTCGTTGAACCGCGGGTCCCACTCGCTGAAGCGCGGCGCGGCGGCGGCTGACGCGGGCTGCGGCGCGGCGGCCTGCTTCGTCGCCTGGTCTGACGAAGCAGCGGTGCTTTGTTCTGCGGTTTGCGCCTGCCCCGCAAACAGCGTGCCCGCTGGCAGCGGCTGCACGGGCGGCGCGGGCGGGGCCACCACGAAGCTGACGGATACGTCGCGCTCGCACAGGTGACCCAGGCTCTCGACAATCTGCCACTGCAAGTGCTTTTCTAACCAGTCTTTGGCATAGGCGTGCCGCACCCGGATGACGAACTGACCGTCGTCACAACTCACCAGCTCCGACCCTTTCAACCAGGTCTCGAACGTGGCGCGGTTGAGTTGGAGTTGAAGCTGGCCGAGTGTGGCCTGCCAGGCATCTTGTGGGGTCAGCATCGAACTCGCCTCAAATCTTGTGCAGACAGCAGAAACAGTATCCCCGCACGGGACAGCCCTGCGCTGGCCCGCGGCGACTGATCGCTATGAACTTGCCGGTGATGGTTGCGATGTGATCCCGCTTGCGCGGTCGAGCGGCCTGCCGGTTCCCCCTCTGCTCCGGCTATGTGGACAGGCCCCTGACTTTCCTGGAGTGACTCTCATTCTAGCAAACTCTGAGAAGACTCTCAATCGGAGTCGGGGGGGTGAACCTTAAAGAATCGAGTTTTTTAAGGTTGGACGGAGTCTGGTTGGGCGTTGATCGCTCCTGAAATGTGCCCAACAGAGTCAGATGCCGATTCGCAATGTCTGTAATCACAACATCTGGGGGGCGGCAGGCTGATAGCAGTCCAAATCTGGCTCTTTTTGGAATTTTTGGGAAAAAAGAGGTTATCCCACCTTAAAAATTGCCAGGGGTCGGGAAATTTTAAGGTTGGTTCTGGACATCCCCATTTGTGAATCTCAGCCGATCCAGAGCGCTTTTTGGTACACCCGTTCTACAGACGGGGCGGACAGCCATTGAGCG
>DDBP01000045.1 GCA_002332795.1 Anaerolineales bacterium UBA2029
AGGACATCCACACCCCGTAGATGCCCGGCCCTTCGGCGACGGCGACCACGAAGGCGTCGCCCCGCCGCGACTGATCAACCGGCAGCCGCACGACCCCATCGCGATCCGTCTCGCCGCTGGCGACGCGCTTGCCATCGCCATCCAGGACGCGCACGCCCACCCCGGTCACCGGTTCTCCGCTCTGGATATCGGTCACCCAGATCAGCATCTCGTCGGGGCTGCGCTTGACGGTCAGGTTGGCGGTGATCACGCCCAGCGCCAGCGTTTGGGGCTGGCGATCCTGTGGCCCCTGCACGCGCAGCAGATAGACGCCCGGCGCAAGCTGCCCGCCCTCTTCTGAGGCGAGCAGGACTTCGTCCACCCCGTAGAGCGTCGGCCCGGCGTCGAGGGTTTGTTTCCATTCGCGCAGCAAGTGACTGCGCCGCGCCAGCCGTTCCAGGTCGTCGTAGTAAGCGCGTAGCGCCACGCCGATCCGCTCGGTATTCACCGTGTACAGCCAGAAGCGCACCTGCGGCTTGCCGCGCACGCTCATGACGATGCGCGTGTCCTGGCGGTAAGCGCTGGTGAGTACGAAACGCTCGTAGGTGGGCAGGCCGGCCCAGGCTTCGATCTGCCCGGTGCTGAAGCTGAAGGTGTAGTCCGTCTCGATGGGGTTGCCATAGACATCTTCTGCGCCGCGCTTGAAGCGGATGGTGTAGCGCGTCTCTGGCTGCGTGGCGAAGTCCAGATAGAGGGTCTGATCGCCGCTGACGACTGGCTTCCAGACGACGCCTTCCGGCTCGACGATCTCCACCTTGTCGGCGAAGGTCTGCGTGTTCATCGGCGACTTGAAGACGATGGACACTCCCCCGCCAGGGTATACGTCGCGCGCGCCATTGGCGGGATCGGTGTAGTCAATGCCCGGCGTGCGTACCGTGGTGAAGGCGAAAGACAGACCCTCTTTCAGCGTGGCCTCGCCGCTGAGGCCGCGGGCCGTGGGCGCGAGCGTGACCAGGTAGGTGCTTTCCAACTGTAGCAGGTCGGCGGGCTGAAAGGTGAGTTGCTGCCCATCGTCCGACCAGGTGAACTGGCCCGGCACTTTTTCGCCGCCGAAGAGCAGGGCGAAGGCCGCTTCCGTGCTGGCACGCTCCATGGGCTGGCTGAACTGAATGGTCACCGGCGACTCCAGACGCACATTGGCCTGGTTGGGGTAGGGCGAGACGTTGAGAATCTCCGGGGCCAGCGTGCTGAAACGCCAGACGAAAGGCTCGTCCAGCGTCGCGCCCAGCGGGTCAGACAGCCCAGCCTTGACGGTCACCGTGTAGGTCGTGCCGCCGCTGAGCGGTTTGGCGGGCGTGAACTGATAGATGGACGTGTTGAGCCATTCGCCTGTTCCCTCGACGGCTGGCTGGAATTCCAACGGATCAGGCAGTCCTTCCAGGTCGCCGGTGTAGACCAGCGGCACGACCGGTCGGTTGAAGGCGACGGTGATAGTCGCGTCAGCCGTCACCCCTTCGGCGTTCTCCGCCGGGATCACGGCGCTCACCTGCAGGTGACCGATGGTCTGCACGAAGAACTTATAGGCGTCTTCGAGCGTCAGCCCATCCGCGGAGCGCGCCTCAGTGCCCAGGGTCACGGTGTAGCGGGTCGCGCGTTGCCAGCCTTCTTGAGGGATGGCCTGTACAGTGCGCGCGTCTATCCAGGTGAAACGCATGGACGCCGCCGGAGTCATCTGCCAGGCCGCCTCGACGCTGGCGGAATCCATGGGCTGGTCGAAGATCACGGTGACGGGCTGCTCGGCCAACACTTCTTCGCCAGGGTAGGGCTGAATCTCGATGACGTGCGGCGGCAAGGGGGTGCTCCTTTCCTGCGCCAGCGATCGGCCTGCGCCGAAGAGGAGCAGCGCGATCAGCGTCAGGCCGGTCAGGCTCAGTCCAGTGAAAAGCGTTTTGGTGCTCACGGGTGCCCTCCGTCTTTCAGTTGACTCTGTGTGTCCTTAGGACGTGTGCGGGCCGTGCAAAGTTCCGTCTGCAGGGTATGCAGGCATTATAGGGCCGATCGGCGATTCGGGCTTGCTGTGCCCATTATGGAGCGGATGCGGGATAATAGAGTTAAAAGCAGAGGGATGGGTTCTGATCAGGGAAAGGAAACGCCCGTGAAGGAAGCAGACCGTCGCGTGGCAGAGGGCATCCTCTTCACCGACTTCTATCAATTGACCATGGCGCAGCTTTATTATCGCCTGGGGCTGCACGAGAAGACCGTTCAGTTCGACCATTTCTTCCGCGACTACCCTAACTACGGCGCGCACAAAGCGGGCTACTGCGTCAACGCGGGGCTGGAGTGGTTGCTCGACTGGATGGCCGAGGCGCACGTGACCCCCGACGATGTCGAATATCTGCGGGCGCAGCAGGGCCGTACCGGGCGGCGTCTCTTCGCCGATGACTTTCTGCAATGGCTGGCGGCCAACGGCACTTTCGAGAGCCTGACGCTGCACGCCATCCCCGAAGGGCGCGTGGTGCATCCCAACGTGCCGCTGACCGTGGTGCAGGGGCCGATGGTGCCCGCGCAGTTGCTGGAGACAGCCCTGCTCAATCACCTCAACTATCAGACGCTGATCGCCACCAAAGCCGCGCGGATGCACGACAGCGGACGGGGGCGCCTGTTGCTGGAATTCGGCGTGCGGCGGGCGCACGATCGGGGGGCCAACGCCGGAGCGCGGGCGGCGCTGATCGGCGGCGCGGACTTCCCCTCCAACGTCGGCATTTCG
>DDBP01000031.1 GCA_002332795.1 Anaerolineales bacterium UBA2029
GCGCGTCAGCGCCGAGTGGGGGTGAGGTAAAGCGGAGCGCGGCAAAACTGCCTGACACATTTTGCACGCACCCGAATAGAACAAATGTTTGACTTTCGTTGCCGATTGTGCTATGTTCTGTTCATCGCATGGGCCTGGCCCACAGCACAAGGAGAATTCTCATGCCCCGCGTCATTCATTTCGAAATCCCCGCCCAAGACCCGCAGCGAGTCGCTCGCTTCTATCAGGATGTGTTCGGCTGGACCATCGAGAAGTGGCAGGGGCCGGTCGAGTACTGGCTGGTCATGACCGGGCCAGATGGTACACCAGGCATCAATGGCGGCCTGTACAAGCCCAGAGCACCTTTCAGCGGCACCGTCAACACCCTGGACGTAGACGATCTCGACGCCAGTCTGGCCAAAGTGAAGGCTCACGGCGGCACGGTGGTGATGGACAAGATGGCTGTGCCATCAATGGGCTGGCTGGCCTACTGCGCCGATGTCGAAGGCACTATCTTTGGTCTGATGCAGGCCGATCCGCACGCTGCCTAGCCCTGACTCAGTCCATCCATCACGTGGCCCGCTCACCCGCGGGCCGCGTTGATCCTGGCTCACGATCCCGTCAGCAGGCTTTGCAAGGCGGCCAGGCGAGGATCATCGCCGATCAGCCGCGCCAGATTCGCGCGCACCTGCGCGGCAAGCGTGTCCTGGTCGGTGCGACGCAGTTCGGCCAGCGCGCGCACCACGTCCATCACCAGATGCGGCATCCCTGGCTCGCCCACCAGCCATTCCCAGCCACCGGGGTTGTCAGTCTCGGTGAGCAACTGCTCTGGCGGGATGCGCCGGGCGATGGTGCGAATGGTCTCAGAGCGCAACACCTCGACGCCCACCGTGAAATACGCGCCCCAGGCGATCAGCCCGTCCAGCACGTCCAGCGGGCCGGAATACCAGTGCACGATGGCCCGCCGGATGTCGTAGCGGCGCAGCAGGTCGAGCACTTCGCGCTCGGCCCCTTTGGTGTGCAGGTTGACGATCTTCTCCTGCTCGCGGGCTGCGGCCAGGAAGTATTCGAAGACGCGCCGCTGAGCCGGATACGTCGTCGGGTCTTCTACCCAGTACGTGTCCAGGCCGATCTCGCCCAGCAGGGGACTCTCTGCCATCAGCTCATCCAGCGCGGGCAGGTTATCGGCGAAGCGGGGCGCTTCCCAGGGATGAACGCCGAACGATGCCAGCACATACGGACTTTGCGCGGCGATGGCCTGCGCCTGCCGATAGGAGTCCGGGTTCATACTCACGCTGAAGGTCAGGATACGCTGCCCGGCGATCTCATCCAGCGCAGCGGGCAGGGCGTCCCCGTAGTGATCGAGATGGGCGTGGGCGTCAATCCACATCGTCCGCGTGCCCTCCCACTATCCCCTGCAACTCCAGGCTTTCGGCGATCGTCTGCGCGGCGCGTTGCTGTTGCTCCTGCCAGGTGCGTATCAGCCGCAGCAACATCAGCAGGTCAATGACAGTGTGTGCGGCAATGGGCGCCCACAGGCCAGCGCGCCACAGGGCCAGCAGACCCAGTAACAGGCCAGCGCCGGTCGCGTAGAGGAAGTAGGCGAACGAGATGGCGTGCAGCGCCCCGAAGATCACCGAGGCGAGCAACAGTCCCCAGGCCGGTTGCATGGCTCCGCGAAATAGAATTTCCTCCGGGATGCCCGCCAGCAGGCCCAGGAGCAGCGCATGATGAAAGCGCAGTGCGCGCATGTCCACTACCGACATCAGCAGGCGACCGACACGGTGCAGCGAGGGGACTTTCTGAAACAAACGCCAGGCCAGGAAGGTGAAGGCCCCGCCCACGAACACGCCCAGTGTCACGTCGGGCAGCCAGCCATGGCGCGGGAACCAGGTATGCGGCAGGTCTTGCCCGGCCAGCAGCGCCCAGGCGACGCCGCCGATGACCATCAGCGCTCCGCTTGCCGCGCCCAACCCCACCAGCACGCGGGGGTGCAGGCGCGGCGTGACGGGACTTTGACCAGGGGCCATGAGATGGGGTATGGTCAGGTGCACACTCATCATCCTTTCAGCAAATACCCAGCATCTTCTCAGGGACGTGTTATACCGTAAAAGCTGTCCGCCGCGAATCCATCCCGATCGCGTGAGTCCTGCATCCCGTCCGTGCATCTAAAAGGTGAGCATAGCCTTCTTGTTTCAGCCGCGCTGCGTCCTCGTTGTCAACATTTATCTAATTCTAATCAAAATAAATTGATTTTTATCTGAAAAAATCGTATCATGAAGGGCGAAATACTTCGGTACCGCACCTCTCGGACCGCTGGCTGGGCGGGGAACTTCCCGCTGGTATCACACAGAAGGTAGGCTCAAGTGGTCGCCATAACCAAACCCCAGCACAACTTTGCCGCAGACTCGACGCTGGAATGGACTTCGGAATTCGAACCATTCGACAGCGATGTGGAGTTTGCTTTCGAGGGCGAGACGGCGGCTGAGGAAGCGGCCTCGTCGTCTGATATGGCCTACATGCCGCAGACCGACGCCGACTTGCTACAGTTCTATTTTCGCGACATTCGCCCTATCTCCGAACCCATTGATCCGGAACGCGAGCAGGCCCTGGCCCGCCTGGTACAGGCCGGACTGCGCGCTCAGGAACAACTGGCCCGCCAGGACCTGGATTGCGACGAGGTTGACGACGAGTATTGCGACGTGATCGCCCTGGCCGAGGCGGCCCGTCAGGAACTGATCCTGGCCAATACCCGCCTGGTGATTTCCATCGCCAAGAAGTATCAGGGGCGCGGCCTGCCCCTGCCCGACCTGATCCAGGAAGGCAACCTGGGTCTGATGAAAGCTGTGGATCGCTTCGATCCGTCGCGCGGGGTGCGCCTGAGCACCTACGCCACCTGGTGGATTCGGCAGTCCATCGCACGGGCAGCGGGCGACCGCGGGCGCACCATCCGCCTGCCCATTAACCAGGGGCAGCGCTGGGGGCGGCTGCGTCGCATGAGCGAACGCCTGGCCCAGGAGCTGGGCCGCGAACCGACCACCGAGGAACTGGCCGAGGAAGCCAGCCTGACCCCCGAACAGGTGGAGACCACTTTGCTGGCCGCCCGCGAACCGGTGCAGCTCGACGAGCTGGTGGGCGACGAGGAAAACCGCCCCCGCGCCGATCTGGTCGCCGACCAGGAGAGCGAGTTGCCGGAGGAAGCGACCGCCCGTCAGTTGCTGGTGGAGTCGATCAGCTTCCTGCTGGGCGCGCTGCCCCCGCGCGAGGCGCGCATCATCCGCCTGCGCTTCGGCCTGGAAAACGGCGATGCGCACAGCATGTCGCAGATCGGGCAACTGATGGGCTACAGCCGCGAGCGCATCCGCCAACTGCAGCACGCGGCGCTCAGCAAATTGCGGCAGATGCAGCAGGAATACGGCCTGGCCGATTACCTGGAATAGGCCCGTTTCGCCCCAGATAGCTTCGCACTGTGATCCCCCTCATGGTGTAGCGCGACCGGAT
>DDBP01000406.1 GCA_002332795.1 Anaerolineales bacterium UBA2029
ACGCCGAATTCGCTCAGGATTTGCTGGCGACAGCGATCCTGGTGCCAGAGGCGCAGCGCAACAACAACGCCAGCCTGGCGCTCCAGGAAGCGCTGGTGGCCGTGCTGGAAGGGACTGCGCCGGACGCCGCCGCCGACGACGCCCTGGCGCGTTTCGAATAGCTAGAGCAGCCATCGCCTTTTTGCTGCGGACTCCTGCCTTCTATGTACCCGCTCCGTCGCCGTGACCGGCGTCCTCAGGGTCAGCCCACCCGTGGCAAGACCGCGCGCAACCGCCTGCGGCGTGTGGACAATTTCCTGTTGATCTACGCCGGCTGGCTCATTCGCCGCACCGATGGCCCTTTCGCCGCGGCGTTTTTCGTAGACCTGGGTTACGGGGCCGAGCCATTCACCACGCTGGAGAGCGCGGCCCGTCTGCGCCGCGCCAACCCGCGCCTGCCCGTGCTGGGCGTGGAGATCGATCCCGAACGGGTGGCGCGCGCGCTGCCCTACGCCGACGAACTCACGCAGTTTCGCCTGGGCGGCTTCAATCTACCGTTGCAGGCGGGCGAGACCGTGCGGCTGATCCGCGCCTTCAACGTGCTGCGTCAGTACCAGGAACACGAGGTGCGCGGGGCGTGGCTGACCATGGGCTGGCACCTGCTGCCGGATGGCCTGCTCATCGAGGGCACCTCCGACCCCTATGGCCGGACATGGGTGGCCAACCTGTTGCGCCGCACGCCAGATGGCCTGCGTTACGAAGGGCTGCTCTTCGGCACCAATTTTCGCGGGGGGTTCGCGCCGGAGCTTTTTCAGCCGGTGTTGCCGAAAAACTGCATTCACCGCGTGATCCCTGGCGAGCGCATCAACGACTTCCTGGACGCCTGGAAGAGCGCCGCCCGCCAGACGGTCGCCTACCGCGCCTGGGGGCCGCGCCAGTGGTTCTCCGCCAGCGCGCGCGAGCTGGCCGCGCAGGGCTGGCCGGTGGATGTGCGCCGTCGCCTGCTCTACCAGGGCTACCTGCTGTGGAAGGACAGCCCTGGCGAACGGTTCCTGCCTTTTGAGGTGGGGTCTCAGCCTGGCCTGCTTCCCTGGGGACTGTCATGAACCCTCGCGCAGCACTTCCCCTCACCTCTGCGTCTCTTTCCCCCGTGTGAGCGGTTCCTTACCGCGGCCACTGGCAAGGTCAGGCGCTTGTAGAACGCCATGATGCTGGCATGGCTCACCCCTTGATAGAGCCTTGGAGCAGGGCCGCGATGATCTGCCGCTGGAACAGGACGAACAGCACGAGAGTGGGCAGCACAATGATGACAGTGCCAGCGCACAGGAGCGGGATATCGGTTGCATAGTGTCCCTGAAACGCTCCCAATGCCCCGGCCATGGTGCGCTGCGTGGGGTCTTCGACCAGCACGAGCGCGATGAGAAACTGATTCCACGTCCACACGGACATCAGAATCCCCAGCGACGCGATGGGCGCCCGCGCCAGGGGAAGATGAATGCGCCAGAACAATCCCCACGTGCTCACGCCATCAACCCGGGCCGCCTCCGAAATCTCCGCAGGCATGTTGACGAAGTGCGCGCGCATCCAGAACACGGCGAACGGCATATAGAGGCCGATCAGCGGCAACACGATCGCCAGCCGGGTATTGTAGATGCCCAGATCGCGCTCAAGGTAGTAGAGGGGGACGATGATCCCTGTGAAGGGCAGCGTCAGCCCGAACACGAACAGAAACAGGAGGGCGCGCGAGCCAGGGATGCGCAGGTGACCAATGGCAAAACCAGCCATCGTCGAGATGGCAAGGGCTATCGGCACCACAGTGAGGACGATGAACGTGCTCGAGGCGAGGAGCGCGGGCATTTCCGCCACCTTGAACGCCTCCACGAAATTCCCCCACTGTGGGTCGTCGGGCCATTCCAGCCCACGGGGTACGGTTCCCGACGGATGCAGCGCAGTCATGAAGATGCTGATGAAGGGCAGGATCGTGATCGCCATCAGCCCAAGGAGGAGCGATCGGCCCGCCCACAGTTCGGCGCGACTGATCCTCATAGGTTCGTCTCCCGGCTCAAACGCTGGATGGGCAGGATGACCACCAGCACCAGAACCATGAGCATGACGGCCAACGCAGAGGCCAGGCCAATCCGCTGCTGGGTGAACGCCAGGATATAGATTTGGATGCCGGGGACCGCCGTCGCGTTGCCGGGGCCGCCGGCTGTCGCCACGTAGACGATGTCGAATGCCGCCAGCGCAGCCGTCACAGTGACCGTGAGGCACACGCCGATCTCGTGCCTGAGCAGCGGGACGGTGATCTTGATGAACTCCGTGAACCAGCCCGCGCCATCAATGCGCGCTGACTCATACAGGGCGGGATCGAGCTTCGTCATGCCAGTCCACAGCAGAACGGTGCAGAATCCCAGCAGAACCCAGATACCGATGAGGCCAACAGACGGGAGCGCCCAGTCGAAGTCTCCCAGCCAGGCGCGAGTCACCGAGCCAAGGCCGATGGCCCTGAGAATCTCGTTGATCAAACCCGGCAGGGCCAGCAGCCAACCCCAGATGATGCCCGCCGCTACGAGCGGAATGACCTGGGGGAGGAAGAGCACTGTCCGCGCTGCTGCCCCGAAGCTCCCAGTCGCCACGCGGTACATCACGCTGGCGACGACCAGCCCCAGCGTCACCGGGATGAAGCTGAAGTAGGCCACCAGACGGAAGGCGTTGTAGATGGTCTCCAGCAGATTGGGCACTTCGAGGACGGTCCTGTAGTTCTTCAACCCCACGTAGGTCATGGGGCCGATGCCGTCCCAGCGGTAGAACGAGTAGCGGACGCTCAGCAGGAAAGGGAGCAAGACGAAGACCGCGTACATGATCAGCGCGGGCAGGACGAACAACCAGCCGATGAGGGCCTCCCGGCGGATTGCCCTGCTGAGGGCGATCCACCAGGAGAAGGCAGGAGCTGCGGAGCGATCGTCTGATCTCATCATCTTTGGCACCATAAGGTGACAGGCGCAGGACGACCCTGCGCCTGTCCCATCGTCACTCAGCGAGTTGCCGCTCGTATTCGGCCTGAACAGCCTTGAGCAGACCGGCAGCATCCTGCTTGCCGGCGACCATCTTCTGAAGCTCAGGCGTCCAGCCCTGGGCGAAGATCGCACTGGTCGCATTGGCAATGAAGTCCATCGCCGTGCCAGCCTCGCCGATTACCACACCGGCAGCGAGCGTCTCGTTCGTCACCGAGTCAGGGGCGACGGACGGCATCGGGAGACCTGCCGGGCCACCTGGGTTGGACCCGCCAACCGTGACGTTGATCTGACGGGCCGTCTCGTCGGTGGCCACCCAGTTGAGGAAGAAGGCGGCGCAGTCGGCGTGCTTGGCCCTGGCCGCGATGCCGAAGGTCAGTGGTGCGGACATCGCTGCGGGTTTGCCTCCCTCTTCGAGGGGCGGCATCAGGAAGAACCCAAACTTGCCGGGCTTGGTATCATAGCGGGCATTCTCCCAATCCCCGTTGAAGATGAAGACCCCTTCGCCCTCGACGAAGCGAGCATTGGCGTCGGTGTACTCAATGGCATTGATGTCGGGCGGGAAGTAGCCGCTCTCGATCCACCGCTGCAAGTGCTGGGCAGCCAGCAGGTTCGTCGGTGTATCAATGGTCGCGCCGGGTTTCTGGAAAATCCAGTCGTTGATCGGCTCGACCGGGCCATAGGCAGCCATGAGGTTTTGCAGCGGGAAAGCCAGCCCCATGCCGCTCTTGGCGCTGCCCCACATCATGATCGGCAGGAGTCCGGCTTCCTTGGCCCTGGCGAGCACTTCGTCGAACTCGGCGAGCGTCTTGGGCGGCTCGGTCATGCCGATCTGCGCGGCAAGCTCTTTGTTGTAGAAGATGCCGGTCAGGCTGTAGTTGAGACCCATCGCATAGAGCGAACCAGAACCACGGGTGCCATCTTCCGCCACGCGGTTCTGGTTGATCTGCGGCACCGGCCACTCGTTCCAGCCAAAGGCAGCGGCGTATTCGTCCAGGTTCTTGAGCAGCCCTTGCTTGGCAAAGGAGACCATGGTTGGCAGCCTGATCAGGTCCGGCGGGTTGTCGCCAGAGAGCAGCCGCGGCGTCGAGTTGATAAGGTTGGTGAACTGATCTTGCTTGATATCCCAGGTCACGTTGGGGTACTGCCGGGAGAACTCCTCAGCCAGTTTGAAAGGCAGATCGAAGCCGGTCTCGAAGTAGGCGTTGAGCGTGATCGGCTCGGTCCCGCAGTTGGGGACTTCCTGGGCTGTGGAGGGGCCAGGCAGCGGCATAGCCACTAAGAGAACCGCCAGCAAGGCAACTGTGCAAAAGAACTTGCGTGTGGACATCGTCATCCTCCATAGAAAAAACGCAAAGATCAGGTGTGGGAATAGATTTCTGTGTCTGCCCCAAGGAGAGGATAGCACCGGCTAAGCGGGCACTGTGTTTGCCCAGGCACACCAACCTATCTCGGCCTTTTCCGGTATAATTCGTCCAGATAGTCGCCTGCTGGGACGCTCGGCACTATCACTGGGGTAGTCATGCCTGCCAGCATACTACCCCCTCCTTCTCGGCTGTTCCTCCATAGCGCCTCCTTTCCCTACCCTCTTTTGCGATGGAGCCAATCGGCCTGTTCCAAACAGGTGAGCGTGGGTTTCAGCCCCCCTGGGCGACGCCTATATCCTCTGAACGAGGACACAGGCGTCTACACGGATTTCCGCACAATAAGCGGACACTCCATCACATGTTGAACGGGCCGCCCATCTCGCACCATCTCTACTTCACCAAGCAACATGCGGATGGCAAGCTGCCCCATCTCGAAGTAGGGCAGTTCGATGGTTGTGAGCGGCGGATGAATCTGCGCGGCGAGTATTTCGACGTTGTCGAACCCGACAATGGCGACATCTTCCGGAATACGCAGATTGGACTTGCGGACAGCGTCGTAGGCTCCCAGGGCCATCATATCGTTGAAACAGAAAATGCCCGTCGGGGGATCGCTCATCTGCAACAGTGAAAGTACGCAGTCGTAGGTGCTGGTAGCCAGACCCTCGAAGGGTTCTTCAACGTAACGCACCAGGTCTTCATCGAAGGGAATGCCGTAACTGGCCAGGGCCTGGCGATAGCCCTCCAGTCGGCCCAGCGGGGCGGGTTCCTGGGCGGCCACATTCACGAACCCGATGCGCCGATGACCGTGTCTGAGCAGGGTCTCGGTAGCCAGGCGTCCACCGCCAATTTCGTCCGGAACAATAGAGGGCAACGACCGATCGTCGGCGAAACAGTTGACCAGGATCGTTGGGATATCTGCCGGGAACTGAGAATGTTTGATCTCGCGATGGTACATCGTCGCGTAGATGATCCCTTCGACCTGATGATCGCGCATCACGTTGATCGCCCGCACCTCGACCTGCGGATCATTGCCAGTGTTGAGCAGAAACAGGAGCTTGCCATTCTCCCAGGCCGCTTGCTGTGCGCCAACGATGACTTCATAGCTGAAAGCATTCTGGGCCACCTCATCGGTGAGAAAGCCAATCAGTTGTGATTGACCGGTACGCATGTAGCGGGCAGCAGCGCTCGGTCGAAAATCAAGCTCTTCGATGACGCTCAACACCCGTTCGCGCGTTGCGGCGGCGACGTGCGGATGCTCATTCAGGACACGAGAGACCGTCCGTATGGAAACGCCCGCGCGCCGGGCCACTTCCTTGATGGTTGTCATCGGCCAGATGCCTTTCAAAAGCATTTTTTGCCATCGTTGGCAATTATATGATAGTCGCTCTTGCCATCGTTGGCAAGAGCCTTGTCTTCGAGCCATAGACCATAGAGTAGACAGAACAGCGCGCATTGAGATTTTTGTTTTCCATTCACGATCGGCTATACTGACCCCGCCAGCATATGCCTCTTGCACGTCACGCTGTGCTCCGTCTCTCTTGAGCAGCGACAAGTCGGAGCCTGCTGCGCCGACAGTGCGTTTCGCGACATCGGTCCGAGGGGGGCTAGCGACACACAAGAGGACGCCATGCTTGACAAAGACTTGCAGATCACGGTGATCGGGGCGGGACATGGCGGCAAAGCCATGGCCGCCGACCTGGCTGTGCACGGCTACTCCGTGCGCCTCTACAACCGCACCTACCAGAACATCGAGGTCATCGCCGCCCGGCGGGGCATCGAAGTCACCATGGAAGACGGCCAGCAATTCTTTGGCCGTGTCCGCCTGGTGACCAGCGATATCGCCCAGGCGCTCGACGGAGCGCACCTGATCATGGTGGTAGTGCCTGCCTCGGCGCACCGCGACATCGCCCTGGCCTGTGCCCCACATCTGCGGGACGGGCAGATCGTCATCCTCAACCCTGGGCGCACGGGCGGCGCGCTGGAGTTTCGGCATATCCTGCAGCAGGAAGGCTGCGCGGCGGACGTCATAGTCGCCGAGACGGAGACGTTTCTGTTCGCCAGCCGCAGCGATGGCCCGGCAGAGGCGCGCATCTTCCGGCGCAAGAACTCGGTCCCGCTGGCGGCATTGCCGGCCAGCCGCACCGCCGAGGTGCTCAACGTGCTGCAAGAGGTGTATCCGCAATTCATCGCGGCGCCGAACGTGCTGCACACCAGCCTGAACAACATGGGGGCGGTGTTCCATCCAGCGCTCACCCTGCTCAACATGGGCTGGATCGAGCGCACCGGCGGTGAGTTCGAGTTCTACATAGACGGCGTCACCCCGGCGACCGCTACCATCCTGGAACGCCTGGATCGCGAGCGCGTCACCGTGGCGTCTGCCCTGGGCATCCGCGCGCAGACGGCCCAGGAATGGCTGGCGCGCGCCTACTCCGCACACGGCGACAATCTCTACCAGGCCATTCACGACAACCCCGGCTACCGCGGGATCAAAGCGCCGCGCACCGTGCGCCATCGTTACATCTTCGAGGACGTGCCCTATAGCCTGGTGCCGATGTCCGAACTGGGCAAACGATTCGGCGTGGAGGTGTGGGGCATGGAAGCCATGATTCAGCTCGCCTGCGTGGTGGACGGCGTGGACTACCGGCACCGCGGGCGCACGCTGGAACGCATGGGGCTGGTCGGCCTGTCGCTGACCGAGATCACCCGCCTGGTGGAAACCGGTAGCCCCGACCGCGAACCAGCCCCTGCCGACGGTCGGCAGGCTACCCGCTGAGTACTCCCTTCGTCACCGCTCTCCCCCTTCCCGACTTCATCTAAGCATCTGAGAGGAGGCGATGATGCACCCCAAAGGTAAGGTATTGGCAGGCAGTCTGGGCGACTGCGTGCACGTGGCCGGTGTCACCCGCTTTCTGGCCGTGGCCGAAGATGCGGGCTACGAGACGCACTTCACCGGCCCGGCCACCGATCTGGAAACGTTCCTCGACGCCATCGTCGCTTACGATCCGGACGTCATCGGCGTCAGCTATCGTCTGACGCCCGAAAACGCGCGCATCCTGTTGCGCGAGCTGCGCAGTATGCTCGAAACGGCGGGCGTGCTGGGGCGCAAACGCCTCTTCTTCGGCGGGACACCGCCTGTCGCCGCCATCGCCCGCGAGATGGGCTACTTCGATGCCGTGTTCTCCGGCGACGAGCCGCCGCATCAGGTGCGCCAGGTACTCGAAGGGCGCTCCGTCGAGGAGCGCGGGCCGGAGGCCTTTCCGCAACGGACCATCAAGCGTATCCGCTGGAAAGCGCCCTACCCCTTGCTGCGCCATCACTTCGGCATTCCCGCGCCTACCATCGAGCCAACCGTCGAGGGCATCGCGCAGATTGCCGAGTCCGGCGTGCTGGACGTGATCTCGCTGGGAGCCGATCAGGACGCGCAGGAGAATTTCTTCCACCCTTCGCGGCAAGACCCGCGTAGCAAAGGCGCGGGCGGCGTGCCCTTTCGCAGCGAAGACGACCTGCGCCGCCTGTACGAGGCCAGCCGTCGCGGCAACTACCCGCTGCTGCGCTCCTATTCCGGCACCGCCGATCACCTGCGCTACGCCGATCTGCTGGTGCGCACCATTCACAACGCCTGGTGCGCGACTTCGCTGTTCTGGTTCAACGCCATGGATGGGCGGGGGCCGTCGCCGCTGGCGCAGTCTATCCGCGAGCACCAGGCCTTGATGGCCTGGCATGGCGAACGCGATATCCCCGTAGAGGGCAACGAGTCCTATCACTGGGGGATGCGCGACGCGCCGGATGTCGTGGTCTGTGCCTCGGCCTATCTCTACGCCTACAACGCCCGGCGTTTTGGCGTGCGCGACTACATCCTGACCTACATGTTCCAGAGTCCGCCGCAGCTCTCCAACGCCATGGACCTGGCCCGTGCGCTGGCCATCCTGGAACTCAGCGAGCGCTTCGCTTCCGACACGTTTCGCATCTGGCGACAGACGCGCACCGGTCTGCTCAGCTATCCGGTAGACCCACGGCGAGCACGGGCGCACCTGGCGCAAAGCATCATGCTGCAAATGGCGCTGCGTCCACACATCGTGCACATCGTCGGCCATACCGAGGCCGATCATGCCGCCACTGCCGACGAAGTGATCGAGAGCGCGATCATGACCCAGGAAGTGATCGAGACGGCGTTGCGCGGCAATCCCGACATGACCGCCGACCCGGCAGTGCAACGGCGCAAAGAGGAACTGATCGCCGAGACAGAACGCCTGATTGAGGCCATCCGCGCCCTGGGGAGCGACTCCGACGACCCGCTGGCCGACCCCGACGTGCTGGCCCGCGCTGTGGCCGTCGGTCTGCTCGACGCGCCGCAACTGGTCAACAATCCCTATGCGCCGGGGCGGGTGCGCACGCGCAGCATTGGCGGCGCGATGTGCACCGTCGATCGCGCTGGTCGCCCCCTCACGGAGGAGCAGCGCGTCTTGAGCCTGGAGTTCTGAGTCGGGAGTCCGGGGTCGGGTGATGAGACCAGTCCGCCCCGGAATTCCGCAGACTCCGAACGCTATACTCTAGAGGCTGTTATGAACT
>DDBP01000404.1 GCA_002332795.1 Anaerolineales bacterium UBA2029
CGCGCCAGCGCCGAGCGGGGGTGAGGTAAAGTTAGGGTCAGCGTCCTGCTCATGATGCGCCCCATGGCTGTCCGCCCTTGAATTTGCGCGGGCGAAGGGGCCAGGGGATGAGGGGGAAAAGTGCATAACACCTACGGCCTGGGCAGCGGTTCGTGGGCCTTGCGCCCGTAGACCCGCTCGTAAGCCTGGCAATAGGGGCACATGCTGCCCTCGATATGCTTGACGAACCAGAAGGCCAGTCCTCGTTGCTTGTGACGGGCACGCTTGCAAACGGCGCATTCCAGGCACTTCTGGGCCATGGCGCGATCCTGCTCGGTGATGGTTTGCGCGGACATTGCTCCTCCTCCGCTATGACCGGACATCCCTCTATACGCAGGGAGGAGCGGGGAGTTGCGCAGCTCAGACGGCGAAGCGCACGATGATCATGTCGCCGTCGCGCACCACGTAGTCGCGCCCTTCCAGGCGCATCTTGCCGCGCGCCTTGACCTCGGCCATGTTGCTGCCCGCCGCGACAAAATCCTCGTAGGCGACCACCTCGGCGCGGATGAAGCCCCGCGCCAGGTCGGTGTGAATGGTGCCCGCCGCCTCGACGGCTGTGCCGCCCTTGCGCAACGGCCAGGCGCGCACTTCGTCGTCACCATAGGTGAAGAAGGAATGAATGCCCAGCAGGTCGTAGGAAGCCTGCAGCACACGCTCGCGGCTGGGGCGCTCGATGCCGTATTCGGCCAGGAAGAGCGCTACGTCATCGGGGTTGTCCAGTTGGGCGATTTCCGCTTCCAGCTTGCCGTGCAGCGCCATCACCTGAGTATGGCGGTGCTCGTAGGCCAGATCGGGCGGGGTCGTGTTGGGGTCGTCGCCCATGTTGACGATCACCAGCACCGGTTTGAGCGTCAGGAAGCCATAGCCGCGCACCAGTTTGAGTTCGTCGGGCGTCAGGTCGAGATCGCGCAAGGGCTGTTCGGCTTCCAGGTGCGCGTGCATCTTTTCCATCAGCGCTGTTTCGAAGGCGTGTTGCTGTTTGTTGTCGGTCTTGCCCTTCTTACGCTCTTCTTCGAGCCGCGCCAGCCGGTTTTCGACGGCGATCAGATCGAGCAGCAGGAATTCGCCATCAATGACAGCCAGGTCGCGAATAGGATCTACCGAGCCGAGCGAATGCAGGACCGTTTCGTCCTCGAAGGCGCGCAACACGTGCAGGAAACCGTCTACCTGCGCCAGTTCGTTGCGCAGAGGGCCGCTCAGCCCACCTTCGCCGATGCCCTTGTCCAGCCCGCCGATGTCGGTATAGGTGACCGTGGCGTAGGTGGTCTTCTTGGGCTTGTAGACCTGGCTGAGATGATCCAGACGCGGGTCGGGCACGCTGACGACGGCGGTGTGCACTTCCAACTGTCCCGACGAAAACGGTTCGGTGGGGTAGTTGCTGCCGGTGAGGGCGTTGAAAATAGTTGTCTTGCCGCTGTTGGGCAGGCCGATGATTCCCAGTCGCATGAGGTTTCTCTCGTCTGTGCCCGGCCAGGGACACGCCCCGGTGCTGAAGCTGTGCTCAGTATAGCGCGCGGGAGGGCTTTGATCGAGGGTGGATCGCGGGACCTGCCGATCGGCGAGTGGTTAACTCCGCCCGTAGACTGGCACCGCCGCCCCATTGACCGCACGGGCGGCATCCGAGGCCAGGAACAGAATCACATCGGCGATGGCTTCTGGCGCGACCCACTTACTGTAGTCGGCTCCTGGCGCTTCGGCGCGATTCTGCGGGGTGTCTATGGTGCCCGGTAGCACGCAGTTGACGTTGATGCCCTCGTGCCGCAGTTCGGCGGCGAGAGTCTCTGTCAGACGAATGACAGCGCTCTTGGAGGCGGCGTAGGCGCTGTGCCGGGCCGTGCCTGTCAGCCCTCCGCGCGCGGCCACGTGTACGATCTTGCCGTACCGCTGCGCCAGCATGGTCGGGATGACAGCCTTGCTGATCAGGAAAGCGGTGCGCGCGTTGAGCGTCAGCATGAAGTCCCATGTTTCCAGGGGTGTCTCGTGTACCGGCGTGCCAGCGCGATAGCCGCCTACCGTGTTCGCCAGGATATCAATGCGCCCGAAGCGGTCGAGCGCTCCCGCGACCAGGGCCGTCACAGACGCTTCGTCGGCCAGGTCGGCAGCGGCGAAGTGCACCCGCGCGGGCACGAACTGTTCCGCCGGATAGAGAGCGTTCAGGCGCTCGGTCGAGCGATTCACCAGCACCACGCTGGCCCCGCTGGCGTAGAAGGCGCGCGCCACTGCGCCGCCCAGGTTGCCGCCTGCTCCGGTGACCAGAGCTACTTTGCCGCTGAAGTCGAACATGGGCCTCCTCCCTCAGGAGCGACCGCGACGATCAGGTTTTGCCACAAAGCAGGCGCAATGACAAATCAGCTGCGTAGTCAGCGATAGTCGTCTTCTGGACGATCATCAAACGCGGCGGGTGCAGGGGGAAACGGCCTCTGTGTTCTTCTGCGCGTTCTCTGCGTACTGTGCGGTTCAAGGTTTCTGCCCCAACCCGCGAATACATCCCCCGAACTGGCCCTTGTCAAGCCTACGGGGTTACGGTACACTACGGGTGCTTGCGGGGCGTAGCGCAGTCTGGCTAGCGCGCATCGTTCGGGTCGATGAGGTCCCCGGTTCAAATCCGGGCGCCCCGACTGGTTTTGCAGCCAATTTGTACCCTCCCCATTCACGATCCTGTGCGCGGCTTCAGCAGCCTGGCGGCGGGATTTTGTTTTAGTTCCTCCTGTCCAAGACCAGGCAATCCGTGACCGTTTGAGCTTCCCCATTGGTTGCCCAAGACATGCCTGATACTGCCCTCGAAATCAAGGCTGTCCGGTAAAGACGGAGCAAGATCGCGACGCAGCCGCGAGGGAGAGGGGATTCAGGGGTGAGGGGCAGCAGAGCGCGGCAAACTGCCTGACACATTCTGCACGCACCCCACTGAGTCTGGAGATTGGCTGCGACAGCGCTATAATCTTCAACAACGTCTATTGTAATTTACCTGAGGCCATGCCGGTGAGTTACTCCGAGTCGTCCGCTCCTTTGCTCGACCGTCTGGGAAGACCTTTCCGCGACTTGCGCATTTCGGTCACGGATCGCTGCAACTTCCGTTGCTCCTACTGTATGCCGGAGCAGGTTTATGGCGAACATTACCGCTTCCTGCCCAAGGGCGATCTGCTGACCTTCGAGGAGATCGTGCGCGTGGCCCGTCTGATGATCGGGCTGGGCGCGCGCAAGATTCGCCTGACGGGAGGCGAGCCGCTTGTCCGGCAGCAGATCGAACGGCTGGTAGAGCAACTCGCTGCCCTGCGAGGGTTGCAGGACCTGGCTATGACCACCAACGGCTTCCTGTTGGCCGAGAAGGCCGCCGCCCTGCGCGACGCCGGTCTGCACCGCGTGACAGTGAGCCTGGACAGCCTGGACGACGAGGTCTTCCGCCGCATGAACGGGGGGCGTTCCGGCGTTGCGCCGGTGCTGGAAGGCATCGCTGCGGCGGAGCGCGCCGGCCTGACGCCGATCAAAATCAACACGGTGGTACAGCGTGGCGTCAACGATCACACGCTGCTCGACCTGGCCCGCTACTGCCGCGAACGCGGTTACATCGCCCGCTTCATCGAATATATGGACGTGGGCAATCTCAACGGCTGGCGGCGTGAGGATGTCGTGCCCGCCGCCGAGATCGTCGAGCGCATTGATGCCGTGTGGCCGCTGGAACCGATTCCCAGCAATTACCCCGGCGAAGTCGCCAATCGTTTCCGCTACCGCGATGGGGGCGGGGAGATCGGCGTGATCGCCTCGGTGACGCAGCCGTTTTGCGGCGATTGCACGCGCCTGCGCCTGTCGCCGGAGGGGCAGCTCTACACCTGCCTGTTTGGAACGCACGGCACCGATCTGCGCGGGCCGCTGCGCACCGGCGCGACCGACGCCGAATTGCTCGACCTGATCACCGGCGTCTGGCGAGCGCGGGCCGATCGCTATTCTGAACTGCGGGCGCAGCTCGACACGCCGCGCACCAAGGTCGAGATGTATCATATCGGCGGATGATGAGACTGCGGATTGCGAATTGCGGAATGTCAGATTGGGTGCATTTGAATTGGGGGCGGAATTCACCACAGCGAGCGCAGAGATCACAGGGAAAGACACAGAGTTCTTGACTTGTCTTTCTCCTCTGCGCCCTCTGCGTCTGTGCGGTTCAAAACCATTGCCCCAAAACGCGAATGCGCTCCGCCAGATTCGCAATTCGCCATCCGCAATTCTATGTCCTGCCCGAAGGCGGGAGCCAAGACGCGATGAAAATCCAGGTGACATTCTACGGTGGCTTGAAACAAGAAGTGGGCACCAAACAGCAAATCATCGAGTTGCCCGGCGAATCGGCGACGGTGGCAACGCTCGCCGAAGCGTTGCTGGCCCGTTACCCGACGCTGGCCCCGCGCCTGGCGACGGTGGCCTATGCGGTCGGCGATACGCTGGTCGGGCCGGAACACCCCCTACGCGACGGGGACGAAGCGGCGCTGTTGCCGCCAGTGAGTGGAGGCTGAGCATGGGACGCTGGATCACCGAAGAACCGCTGGCGCTCGAACCCTTGCTGCAAGAGACCGAAGACCCGGCCTGTGGTGCGCTGGTCATCTTCTATGGCACGGTGCGCGATCACAACGACGGTCGCCCGGTGCGGGCCATGACCTACGAGGCGCACGTCAACCTGGCCGAAAAAGTGCTGCGCGAGATCGAAGCCGAGGTGCTGGAGCGCTTCGACGTGCGCCATTGCCGCATTCAGCACCGCGTAGGGCTGCTGCAACTGGGCGAGCCGAGCGTGCTGATCGTGGTGCGCGCCGGTCACCGCGACGCCGCCTACGCTGCCTCGCGTTATGCCATTGACGAAGTCAAGCAGCGCGCGCCGATCTGGAAACAAGAGCATTACGCCGACGGCGACAGCCGTTATCTGGATGGCGTTCCCCTCACCCGGAAGGACGAGACCCCCGCATGAAAGACGTGACCAGCAAGGCGGCGACGTTGCGCGAGGCCGTCGCCGAGGCCAAGATCACCATGCCGCCGGAGATTCAAACGATGCTGCGCGAACGCCGGCTGGAGAAAGGCGATGCCCTGGAGATCGGGCGTGTCGCGGGCGTGATGGCAGCCAAGCGTACCTGGGAGATCATCCCCTTCTGCCACCCGCTGCCCATCACCGGCGCGGAGATCGCCTATGACTTCGAGCCGGACGGCGTGCGCATCCGCGCCAGTGTGCGCACCGTCGCCCCGACCGGCGTGGAAATGGAGGCGCTCACCGCCGCCAGCGTGACCGCGCTGACGCTCTACGACATGCTCAAACCGCACACCAAAGACCTGGAGATCGTCGAGACGCGCCTGCTGATGAAGACCGGCGGCAAGAGCGGCGACTACTTCCGTCAGGGGGCCAGTCGCAAAGAGTGAAACAGCAAGGGGCGTTGCAGCGAACGCCCCTTTTGCGATCTCCCGACGAAAGAGCGCCTGGAGCGTGTTATGCACTTTTTGCCCTCATC
>DDBP01000092.1:0-10476 GCA_002332795.1 Anaerolineales bacterium UBA2029
CTCTGGCCCTGTCCGCTCCTGGAGTCGCGAGGGAGAGGGGATTGAGGGGCGAGTGGCATATGCTGCACCAAAGTTCATAACACGCTCTAGAGACCACATGGTATGCCAGGGACAGCGTTTCAATTCACGCCCCCAGGAGAGGAGCGACCACGTGCGCCTGGTTGTGGAGTAACGACATCGTGCTGCTTCAACCTGACCTTGAGCCACTCACTCGAATTTAATTTAATGCGATTACCCTGCCCTGTCATGCTCACCGATTGACAAATGCGCCGAAGTGTGATTAAATCGGTTTAGTAAACCGGTTTACTTCACACATTGAGTGGCTCTGGAGAAACGTCCCCCTGGGACTCTCCACGACGTACATCGTGTATTCGGCCTATTCGAGTATTTGAGGAGATCAAGACATGAAACGCGCCCTCTTCCTGTTGAGCATTTTCGCTCTCGTGCTCGCGCTGCCAGTGCTTCAGTCGGGCTTCAGCCCGCGCCCTGCCCTGGCTCAGGAACCGATCAAGCTCACTTTCTGGAACTACTGGGATGGCAAGAACGGAGAGACGATCCAGGCGCTGGTAGAGCGCTACAACGCCGAACACCCTGGCGTTGAGATCGAGAACGTCTTTGTGGGCTGGGGCGAATTGCTCCCCAAGCTGCAACTGGCCGTCGTGGGCGGCGATGCCCCCGACCTGGCCGCCGCGGACATGGTCTGGATGCCCTATCTGGCGAATTCGGGGGCGCTGGTCCCGCTGAACAGCTTCATCGAGGCATCCGGCCTTGACCTGGCGGACTTCTATCCCGCCTTGCTGGCGGTCAATACCTACGGAGAGCAGATTTACGGTCTGCCGGTGAGCACCAACAACCTGGAGCTGTTCATCAACCAGGACCTCTTCGAAGCCGCCGGGCTTGATCCCAATACCCCGCCGAGCACCTGGACCGAGCTGGCCGACTACGCGACGCGCTGCGCCAACCCAGAGCAGGGCGTGGTGGGCATGGAACTCTTCACGCAGCCCGGTGAAGGGTTGACCTGGCAGTTCCAGGTCTATCTGTGGCAGGCGGGCGGCGAATTCCTCACCGAAGACCTCAGCCAAGCTGCCTTCAACTCCGACGCGGGACGGCGTGCCCTGCAGTTCTGGCTCGATCTGATTGACTCAGGAGCCTACACCATCTCCGACTGGGGCCTGTTCGGCCAGGGCAAAGCCTGCATGGTCATGGACGGCTCGTGGATGGTGGGCATCTGGGCCGAGACCGCGCCGTTCAAGTGGACGACGGCCAGGATGCCCTACCCTGAGGATGGTCAACCGGCCACCAACATGGGCGGCGAGCACATCTTCATCATGGCCAAAGACGAGGCCAAACAGCAAGCAGCCTGGGACTTCATCAACTGGTTCACCAGCACCGAGATTCAGTTGGAGTGGGATCAGGCCACCGGCTTCATGCCCGTGCGCGACTCCGTCGCCACTCACGAGGCTTACCGCACCTGGCTGACCGAGACCGAGCCGCGCCTGTTGCCCTTCGTCGAGATGCAGCGGTATGCTCATAACCGTCCGCCGGTCGAGCAGTACGCGGAGCTGTCGGACGTATTCTCGGCGATGCTGGAGCGCGCGTTGTACGGTCAGATGAGCGTCGAAGACGCCCTGAGCGCTGCCGAAGCAGCAGTCAACAGTCTGTTGCGCTAGCAGGGTATTCAGGCAGGGGTGCAGCGCGAACTGCACCCCTCCTTCTCCTGGCAGTCTGCACCCTGTATCTGCTGAGGACTCACCATGATCGCAGTGGGCCGCCTGAAGGCCAGATGGCAACATGCCAACCGTCGGGGTGATCTCTCAGCCGCAGCCATTGCCCTGACGCCCGCGGTGCTATTGTTCGCCATCTTCAACATCTACCCGTTGCTCTATTCCGGCTACCTCAGCTTCATGGACTGGGACGGCTTCAGCCCTCACAAGCAGTACGTCGGGCTGGACAACTATCGCGAACTCTATGAATCCCCCCTGTTCCGCAATGCCCTTGGCGTCACGGTGAAATACACGATTGGCGTGACCGTGCTGGGCGTGGCCCTCAGCCTGGTGATCGCTGTGCTCTTGAATTCTGGCATTCGCGGGCAGAACCTGTATCGCCTGCTCTATTTCCTGCCCGTGGTGACCTCGACCGTCGCGGCGGCGGTGGTATGGCGCTATCTGATGAATCCGGGCAACGGCTACGCCGATGTCTTGTTGCGCGATCTGGGCATCGCGCCGCCGTCGCCTTCGTGGCTGCGCAACCCAACCTGGGCGCTGCGCGTGGTGATTCTGGTCGGTGTGTGGAAGCGGCTGGGGTTCAACATCGTCATCTATCTGGCCGGGCTGCAGAACATCCCCAGGGACTACTACGAGGCGGCTACCGTAGACGGGGCCGGCGTCTGGGGGCGCTTCCGGCATATCACCGTCCCCTTGATCGCGCCGATCACCCTCTTGCTGGTGATCATGTCGGTCATTGATGCCTTCCTGATCTTCGACGTGGTCTACGTCATGACCGACGGCGGGCCGTTGGGAACAACCGAAGTAGTGGGGTTATTGCTCTACCGGCAGGCATTTCGCTACTTCAACCTGGGGACGGCTTCGGCGATGGGCTGGGTGATCTTCGCCATCGTCTTCACCGCCACGGTGATTCAGTGGAAGCTGTTCGGCACACGCGAGGCGAGAGTATGAATCTGGCAACCGTGCGTTCCTCGCTCAGGACTCTGCCCCATCTGCCGCTGCCCAACTGGCGCGCAGTGCTGATCCATGCCGTCCTGCTGGCCGGGGCGCTGATCATGGTGACACCTTTCCTGTGGATGGTCACCCTGTCGCTCAAGCCCGTTGAACTCACCTATCAGCCTCCCCACCTCATCCCGACGCGCTTTGAGGTTTCCAACTACACCAGAGCCTGGGAAGCAGCTCCCTTCGCCCGCTACTATCTCAATTCGCTCGTGATGACTGGCGGGATCGTCGTCAGCCAGGTGCTGTTCTCGTCGCTAGCCGCCTATGCCTTCGCCCGGCTGCGTTTCCCTGGCCGCGACATCCTGTTCCTGATCTTTCTGGGGACGATGATGGTGCCCTTTCACGTCATCCTCATCCCCTCGTACCTGATCATCAATCGCCTGGGATGGATCGATTCCTACGCGGCCCTGATCGTCCCCCGCATGGTGAGCGCCTTTGGCATTTTCCTGCTGCGCCAGTATTACCAGGGCATCCCGCAGGAACTGGACGAGGCCGCGATGATTGACGGCCTGGGTCGGTTGGGCATCTGGTGGCGGATCATCGTCCCGCTGTCGGCACCCGGCCTGGCCACCCTGGGGATTTTCGCCTTCATGTTCGGCTGGAATGATTTCCTGTGGCCGCTGGTGGTGACGAACGATCCGGACATGCGCACTGTGCAGCTTGGCCTAGCCATGTTTCAGGGGCGCTACGGGACGCAGTGGACCGTGTTGATGGCGGGCACGGTGACGGCCACGCTGCCCACCCTGGCCGTCTTTCTGCTGGGGCAGCGCTGGTTCATTCAGAGCGTGGCGCAGACAGGAGTCAAGGGATAGGCATGATGGTCACCACCTGGGACGCCCCTGCCTGGGCGCGCGAAAGCATCTTCTACCAGATTTTCCCGGAGCGGTTCTGCAACGGCGATCCCACCAACGATCCGCCGGGCACGGTGCCCTGGGACAGCGTCCCGACACGCGAGAATTTCTTCGGCGGCGATCTGAAGGGCATCCGCAACAGACTAGGCTATCTGGAACGGCTGGGGATCACCGCCCTGTACCTGACACCTTTCTTCAAGGCGCACACCAATCACCGCTACGATACGGCTGACTACCTGCAGATCGATCCCGCGGTGGGCACGCTGGACGACTTTCAGGCTCTGGCGAACGATCTGCACCGCCGGGGAATGCGCCTGATCCTCGACGCGGTCTTCAATCACTGTGGGGATGGCTTCTGGGCTTTCCAGGACGTGCTACGCCAGGGGCCTGCTTCGCCGTATGCAGATTGGTTCGTGGTGGACTCGTGGCCGGTGGTCCAAGAGCCACCTTCCTATCAGACGTGCGGGGGAGCAGCTTTCCTCCCCAAGCTGAACCATACCAACCCGGAGGTGCGGCAGTATCTGCTGGAGGTCGCCCGCTACTGGCTGGCGCAAGGGGCAGACGGCTGGCGGCTCGACGTCCCCTGGAAAGTGCCTCTCGATTTCTGGAGAGCCTTTCGTCAGCAGGTGCTCAGGGCCAACCCCGATGCTTACCTCGTCGCTGAGGTGTGGCGCGGCACGACACCCTGGCTGGGCGGAGACACGGTGCATGGCGTGATGAACTATCGCCTGCGCAACGCAATTCTCGACTTCTGCGCCCTGGATCACATGGACGCTGAAGACTTTGACTACGAACTCGCGTATTTGCGAGACGAGCACGGCGCTTCGGCACCCTATCACCTGACCCTGCTGGGCAGTCACGACACGCCGCGCCTGTTGACCGTATGCGGGGGCGACGTGGCACGGGCCAGGCTCGCGGTGATCTTCCAACTGACGTATATTGGAATCCCGATGATTTACTACGGTGACGAAGTGGGCATGAGCGGGGACAACGACCCCGGTTGTCGCGCGGGCATGGTGTGGGACGAGGCCCGCTGGAACCGGCAGCTATTTGACCTGCACCGCCGGTTGATCGCCCTGCGCCGGTCGCACCCTGCCCTGACTCACGGGGACGTCGAAACACTGCGCGTCTTCAACGCCGTATACGCCTACCATCGCTACTGGGAAGACGATCACGTCATCGTCGTGCTCAACCCGCGCGAGGCGCGCAGCGCTTTCCGTATCCCTCTGCAGGGAGCCGCTCACGCAGCCCAGGCGTGGCAGGACGTGCTGAGCGCTCAGCGCTATAGTGCAGACAGGACAGGGACCTTGCTTGTGGACCTGCCGCCGCGCGGGGGATTGGTGCTGACACCGGTAAAGGACTCCGATGGCTAGAGTGACCATCTCCGAGATTGCCCGACGGGCCGGCGTCTCGAAGACGGCGGTTTCCTTTGCGTTCAATTACCCCGAACGCCTGTCGGAAGAGACGCTGCAACGCATCCTGGCCGTCGCCGAGGAAGTGGGCTATGCGCCCGACCCGGTCGCCAGCAACCTGAAGACCCGCCGCACGGGCTGCATCGGCATTCTGGTGCCTCAGCCCATCCCCATCATCACCCGCAACCCCCATACCCTGGCGTTCATCGAGGGCGTGGGCGAGGTCTGTCACGAAGCGGGCATGTCGCTGATGCTGGTGCCTCCACTCAAAGGCAATCTCAGACGGGCGATCTTGCGGGCCGCCGTAGATGGTTTCCTGACGCTGGGCCTGGAGACGTTCCGCGGCACGATGGTCGTGCTGCAACAGCGCGGGATTCCCTTCGTCATGGTGGATAGCGACCCCACCCCCGGCATCCCCTGTGTCAACATTGACGACGAGACGGGAGCCTACGCCGCCATGTCCTATGTATTGCAGGGCGGGCACCGGCGCATCGCCATTCTGGGCATTCGTTCGGGGCATCATGGCGACTATCACAAATACGCGGGCACGCTGCAACGGCGCATAGCAGGCTATGCGCGCGCCCTGGCAGAATACGGCCTCTCGCTCGATGATGCCGACGTGCGCCTGGTCGAGTGCGAATGCGACGCCGAAGGAGGCTACACGGGCTTTCACGCAGTCTGGCAGACCCGCTGGCAACCAACGGCCATCGTAACCATGGCCGACATCATTGCCATCGGGGTGCTACAGGCCGCGCGCGAGCTTGGCGTGCGCGTCCCGGAAGATGTGTCGCTGATCGGCTACGACGACATCGAGGCCAGCGGCCTCACCTGCCCCGCCCTGACGACTATCCGTCAGCCCGCTGCCGAAAAGGGACGCCGCGCGGCGGAGTTGCTGAGACGCTGGATCGAAGATGGGGCGTTTGCTGCCGAGCACATCACTTTGCCCGTCGAACTGGTGGTGCGGCAGTCCTTCGCGCCCCTGCCCTCAGACCTCTTGCGCTAAAGTGTGTGATGACGGGCATGACCCCGCTTGCCTCTAATCAAGATAATCAAGATTGCGATCGCAGTACATCACCAGCGCGGCGCGCTCTGCCGCCGTACGGTTCACCCCCACGCGCGTGGAAAAAAACAGTGCCAATTCACAGCAGGCCTTTTCAATAATTCAACAAATCAGATGAAAGCCGAGGTCGGCCAGGGTAGTCAGAGACCATAGTGAAAGGTACATGCCAAGAGATTTATTGTCGGAACTTCGACCTCTTAGCATATACACTATGGTCTCTCAGCCAAAAAGGTTCCCTAGACCAGTCCGACGAACGGCCTCTCAGGGTTCAGGAAGGCATATCGGGCACAAAGCCAATAGTCTCCAGGGCCACCGGAATTTCGGGGTTGGCCATGAACAGTTTCCACGGCAGGCCGGTACGGTAATTCTCGATCATCACCACGATGGGGGCCTGATTTAGCCCCATGAAGATGCTGGAAACGTAGTTCTCCGTCGGGTTGAAGGCATCTCGGAAACCGTAGATGCCCCACAACTCACGCCCCCGCTCATAGTAAAAGTGCTTCAAGGCAGTCATGGACTCGGCGGGCGTATAGGGGAAAGCGCTCAGGGCAGCAGTCGGGGTGATTGTGCCGTTGTCGTTCTTGGGTGTCGGATCGTGCGCCAGATAGCCCGTGTGATCGTCGCTCGCTGTCAGCCCCCAGCACTGCGGCCCATAGCCTTCGTAATGGCCAGGATTGGCCACGCAATAGCGATAGTTGATCAGCGTCAGCAGGCGATTGTTCTCGAAGTAGTTGGCGTAACGGTCGCGTTTCCCGCGCGGGTCGAAGCCCAGAAACGAATAGTGGGTGAAGAACAGCGGCCCCCCAGTGCCTACCCCAACCGGCAGGCGCAGCCCGTAGTATTCGCGGCCATTGACGTAGCGATCCCCATGCGTGGTCTTGCCCCAGTTCTGGCGGTAACGACGAGCGCGCGGTGCCTGCGACGCCCAGCCTGTATGATAGAGCGAGGGGGGCACCGGATGGGTAGGAGAGGCGATGGCCAGCAGATAGGCGATCAGCGTCTCGTTCCAGCCGATCAGTGGGTGATTGATGCGCCAGCCAAACGTCGGCGACCAGTGCCAGTAGAGATAGTCCGGGTCTGCAGGATTGCGATACCAGTCCCACTCGACTTCCTCCCACAGCCGGGTGATGATGTCGCGCAGAGCGCGCTCTTCTGGCGTCTCCTGGTCGAAGTATTGCCGGGCAGTGAGCAGGCCCTGCATCATGAAGGCGGTCTCTACCAGATCGCCGCCGTTGTCGTATCGCCCAAAGACCGGGACGACCTGACCAGTTCGCCCGTCCAGAAAATGCGGCCACGCTCCGTGAAAGCGCTCCGCCCTCTGCAGGAACGCCAGAATCTTGTGCAGGTGCGCGACTGCCGCCTCCCGACTCACGAACCCCCGCGCCACCGCGACCACCAGCGCCATCACGCCAAAGCCTGACGCCCCCAGGGCTACCAGATGCTCGTCCCCCGGCACACATTCGAGCGCCATGCCCGCGTCGGGGTGCGCATGTTCCCAGTAGTAGCGGAACGACGCTTCCTGCACCATGGTCAACAGATCGTCGTCACGGAGAGGGCGCAGGCTGGTCGCAATGATCGGCGAAGGGGACGATTCCTGATAGGCATGATTCACTGTCGTGACCCAGTAGGCAATCGTTTCCGCGGGCACCTCTATATAATCGGCGTAGCGATTAAACGCTGGCGATTGAATCCCTACCGGTTGAAACTCTCCGCCGTCCACAGCGCGATAGATGACGCAATATTCGACTTCCGGATCGTTGAGCGGCTCCCACTGCAAATCCACGTGCCGGGCATAAGCGCGAGCGGTCAGGCGCTCAGGAGGGGCAACCGGCTGTCCCTCCCGCTCATCGCGCAGTTTGATCTCATCCAGATACAGCGTGTGCCACTGCTCATCATCTACCGCCTGGGTGAAAATGATTTTGCGCAGCAGACCGAAATCGAATTGCTCCGTGTCCGTGCTGAAGATGCTGAGGGGAATCTGTACCCACGTCCACTGCCCGGCGGGCAGGTCGCTGAGAAACTCCGGCCAGCGCAGCAGCCGGGAGAGTGTAGAATGCCCTCCGGCCAGCGCCAGCGCCAGACCAGGCAGACACTCGACATCAACGGGCTGCGTAGGGTAACACCAAAAGGTGAGCGTATCCCCTTGCAACCGCAGGGGGCGTCCCCGCCATCGCTCGACATGAATCTCAGCCCGCCAGTCTCCCCCTGGGCGCGAGCACCAGGTCAGCTCCAGCGCATTGGGCGGACTGACGAAAAAATCCTCAGCGACCGGCAACTTATGGCGGATTGCTTTCACCTCGCTGGGCAGGGTGAAGACGCAGTGGCTATGATAGTAGCTGCGCGCCGTCAGGCTGTTGTCGAAGATCAGGTGACTGTAATAGGCAGTGCGTGAGGAGGACATGCTCACCCTACCCTTCATGCGCGGCAGAGTTGATGATCACCTGGCGATAGTACTGCGCGCTTCGTTTGGGAATGCGCGCGCGCGTGACCGGGTCAACGTGAATGATCCCAAAACGCTTTTCGTAACCATGCGTCCACTCGAAATTGTCGAGCAGGCTCCACACGAAATACCCTTTCACAGGCACCCCCTGGGATAGCGCCGCCTCGGTTGCCATCAGATGCGCGCGCAGATACGCGACGCGCTGCGGGTCTTCGACTACACCATCACGGGGCGGCGGATCGTCGAAGGCAGCCCCGTTCTCAGTAATGTAAATGGCCTTTGGGGCGTAATCCTGCTTCAGACGTAGCAGCAGATCGGTCAGACCTTTCGGGCAGATTTCCCAGCCCATGGCGGTTGTCTCAGCCTCTGCCTGAGGCACGTGACGCAGACGCAGCGGCAGTTCGTCCCCGGCGTGCTCGACCACGTTGCGAATATAGTAGTTCACACCCAGAAAGTCGAGCGGGGCAGCAGCCGCTCGCACCGCCGCCAGGTCAATTCGCGGCAGCCACTCTTGCAGTAGCGCCACCATGTCGTCTGGATAAGTTCCTCTGAAGAGCGGGTCAAGGAACCAGCGGTTCAGAAAACCATCCTGGCGACAGGCTGCCGCCTGATCTGCGGGGCGGTCGGACGCAGGATAGACAGGATTCAGGTTGAGCGCGATGCCAACCTCAGCGAGGGGAGCATTGCGGCGCAGGACAGGCACTGCCGCGCCGTGTGCCAGCAGCAGGTGATGGGCAGCCTGGCAAGCTGCTGTCAGGTCGGCCAATCCCGGCGGGTGGCCCGCATAGAAATGCCCCACAAACGCGACAATCCACGGCTCGTTGTGCGTGATCCAGCCCTGCACCCGATCTCCCAATCGCCGCGAGATGACATCTGTGTATTCGGCGAACCACTCTACGCTGGCGGGGTTGAGCCATCCGCCGCGATCCTGCAACGCCTGCGGCAGGTCCCAGTGATACAGTGTAGCGAAGGGTTTAATGCCAGCCCTGAGCAGTTCGTCTACCAGATGATCATAGAAAGACACGCCCGCCGCGCTGACCCGTCCTGTGCCTTCTGGCAGGACGCGGGGCCAGGCAATGGAAAAGCGGTAGGCCTGCAGGCCGAGATCGCGCATCAGAGCGACATCTTCGCGAAAGCGGTGATAATGATCGCAAGCTGTGTCGCCCGTGTCCCCGCGTGCGATGCGGGGAGGCAATGTATGGCAGAAGCGATCCCACACGCTCTCACCGCGCCCGTCTTCGCGCACCGCTCCTTCGATCTGGTAACTAGATGTGGCCGCTCCCCACAGAAACGTACTCGGAAAAGGCATCGTCCCATCTCCTGGTGATCGCGGCAAGGATATAGGAGCGTATGGCCCGGCCCATACGCCCCTATTCCACACACTTGACCGACCGACTTGACTACTGTTCCGCTTTGACCGCTTCCAGATAGGCGGGTGTCACCGCATAATCGCCTTCCTTCTCCACAAAGCCCATCTTCGCCAGCGCGTTCTGGATAGGCTCGTTCTGCATGAACAGCTTCCACACGAAGCCGTCTTGGTAGTTAGCGATCATCAGCAGAATGTCGCCCTGATCAATGCCAATGTGTTCTGTGGAGTACCAGTCTTCTTCGGCATTGATCGCGCTGACAAAGCCATACTCCCGCCAGACCTTCGCGCCATATTTGCTCAACATGGCACGCATGGACTCGAAGGCCGCTTCTGGCGTGAAGGGCAGGCAGGCGATAGAAGCATAGGGGGCCACTGTCCCGTCATGGGTGCCACCTGCGCCATACGCCTTATAGCCGCGCGGACCATCCGACGCGCTGATGCCCCACACGCCATCCTGATAGGTGGCGAACGTTTCAGCGTTGTCTATGGCAAACTGCCGATTGCGCTGGCAGGCGCGCACCGCGTTGTTGAAGTAGTTGGCATAGGCGTCCTCACGACCGCGTAGGTCCAGGTAGGCCAGCGGATACTGGTAGACAAAGAGCGGCTCGCCGGGCAGGC
>DDBP01000092.1:10595-21244 GCA_002332795.1 Anaerolineales bacterium UBA2029
AGGTAGATATATTCGCCGGACACGTTGACTGGACGTTTCCAGGCGTCCCAGGTCTCAGCAGGCACAGGGTGGGTCGGCGAGCCAATTGCCAGTGCATAGAGCAACAGGCTCTCGTCGAAGTGATCCCAGAAGGCGGAGAGGAAGCCAATATCCGGCTTCCAGCCCATCGCGATCATGGTGCCATTGGCCATCATCCACTGCCAGTCAATCTGCTCGTAGAGCTTATTGGCCAGTGTCTCGACCTCTGTGCCCTGGAAGTACTCGCCAGCCGTCAGCGCTCCGGCGATGAACAGCGCCGTGTCTATGGAAGACAGCTCACTGCTCCACACGCGCTCGCCGGTCTGCATGTCCACAAAGTGATAGAAGAAGCCATGCTCGCCCTGCACCCCGCCCCCGGCAAAGGTCTTCAGAGTAGTGAGCGCGCGCTCGTAACCCTGGTCGTAGGTGATCCAGCCCCGATCTACCCCAATTGGTATGGCAGCCAACCCGAAGCCGACCGCGGCAATGCTCGATGGCGAATCGGGCGTGCTGCGGTCTTTGATCAGGCCGTTGGCAGGATTGGCTTCGTACCAAAAGTAGTCGAAGGTTTCGTGTGCGACGGCGTCCAGCAGCCCCACATCGTCAAGGGAGAGAAGCAGTTCGACCTCGCGCTGATAGACTGCTTCGGGTGAATACTCTGCCGCCGCGACTGGCGCTTGCACACCAGTCAGGTAGGCACTGCCCAGGTAGAACGGTTCGGTGAGCGGCGTCTTACCCGCTGCCTCTTCATAGAAGAAGGATAGATAGAGGACATAGCTGCCCCCTTCCTGCGGCTCGCGCATGGGCTGAAGTGGCTCGTAGACAATGCGGTTCCAGCCCGTCTGCAATTGCGCCGCGCCGCCAAACACACCGCCGACCCAGGCCCACTCGCCTGTCACATCCGCCATGCCCATGAAGAAGCGATTGGCGTTCAGCGTGTTCTCCGGCGGCAGATACACCTCCAGTTCCACCCTGGTATACGAAGCCCAGTCCTGTAGATCGGCAGCGCTAAGAGGAAATGCCAGCTTGGTCTCTTCCGACGTCCCACCAGGCGTCACCCGAAGCGTGGGGTTACCGGCAGGCGACAACACGTCCTCGCTGAGGGCAAAGGTCGAGCCAGTGTTGTCGTCACCCAGTGCGCCAACGTCCTTGTTCTCCCATGCTGTCCAGACGATCTCAGCGGGCAGAGGCGTGATCGCTTCTTCACCTTCTTCTTCTGCGGCAGGCACCGTCAGATAGATGCTGCCGAGATAGAACGGCTCGCTGAGGGCTGTCTTGTTGCCCTTGTCGTCAGCGTTCATGAAGGCCAGATAGACGAAATATGCGCCGCTAGTGTTGATCTGCTGCATCTGTGGATCGAGCACAAACACCGCGCGCGTCCAGCCGGAGTCACCCTGCAACTCACCCCACGTGCCACCAGCCCAGGCCCATTCACCGGTGATGTCGCCCAAGCCCATGAAGACACGGTTCGGGTTGAGCGCATTTTCGGGCGGCAGGTAGATTTCCAGTTCGACCTGCCCGTGAGTGATCCAGTCGCTCAGGTTGGCTCCGCTGACAGGGAAGGCCAGCTTGGTTTCTTCAGCGGTGCCGCTGGGGATGATCTGCAGCGAGGGCGCACCTGCCGGAGTCAGGATGTCGCTGCTCTGGGCAAAGTCGGTGCCAGTGTTGTCATCGCCCAACATGCCGGGGTTCTTCTGTTCCCATGCCTTCCACACGATGGGGCCGGTCTCGGCAGGGGTAACCGCTTCCTCCGCGCCCATCAAGATAGCGCTGCCCAGATAGAATGGCTCGGTGAGGGGTGTCTTGGCGCCCGCGTCTTCGTAGAAGAAGGAGAGATACAAAGTGATCTTGTTGGCAGCAGGTTTGGGTTGACGCATGGCGTCGTCGGGCGTGAATACGATGCGATTCCAGCCGGGCTGAGCCTGCGTGTCGCTGAACACCCCGCCAATCCAGGAGAATTCGCTGGTAACGTCGGCCATTCCCATGAAGAAGCGGTTGGCGTTCAGAGCATTACCTTCTGGCAGGTATACCTCCAGCACTACTTGCCGATAGTTCGCCCAGTCCGCCAGGTCTGCGCCCAGCACAGGAAAGGCCAGCTTGGTCTCTGGAGACGCGCCGCCGGGCGTCACCTGAAGCGCAGGACTGCCAGCAGGCGACAATACGTCTTCGCTGAGCGCAAAGGTGGAGCCAGTGTTGTCGTCGCCCAGCGCGCCGATGTCCTTGTTCTCCCACGCTGCCCAGATCAACTCACCTTCCTGAGCGCCGGCCCGTGAGGGATAGCCTGCCAGCAGCAACGCGACAAGCAACACCCCCAACCCAAGGTAAAGAAATCTGTTGGCCATAGTGCCTCCTCAGAACAACTCTGCTCTTTACGCCAAATCACAAGAGGGTGGCATGAGCACACGGCGTTTTTCTTCAGTATAGACCTGATGAGACAGCTTGTCAAAACGCTTTTACAACACCGATGCCCGATATAGCCCGATTTCGCAATCATTTTTTCGCGTGGAAAAGTTAGCTCAAAGGGTTGCATTCCCTTTCGAAGTCGTGTTATAATGAAAGCGCTTTAATGGATCGTACCCTATTGCGCTTGAGTGGTGGTTGACTGATGCCTGTCACTATTTTCGACGTTGCCAAACGTGCCGGTGTCTCGATCGGAACCGTGTCACGGGTGATCAACAACCGCGACCGCGTCAGCCCCGAAACGCGCGAAAGAGTGTTGCAGGCGATCCGTGAATTGGACTATCAAGTCAATCCCTTCGCCCGCAGCCTGGCCAATCAACAAACGGATACGCTGGGGCTGGTCATCCCACAAGTCAACGATCCTTTTTTCTTCCAGATCGTGCGCGGGGTCGAGGACGCCGCAGCAGCGGCTGGCTATAGTCTGCTGATCGCCAGTCAGCCCCGCCACACAGGTGAGCACCGCTATCTGCAACTGTTCCGGCGTCGCCATGTGGATGGGATGGTGCTGGTGGCCATTGATGTGATCGAGCACGAGGTCCAGCAGGTGGTCAAACGGGGAGTGCCCATCGTGCTGGTACAGCTTGAGATCGGCCACAATATCCCTACGTTCCTGGCGGACAATTACGGCGGTGCGCGCGCACTGGTCGAACACCTGATGCAACACGGCTATCGTCGTGTGGCCTACATCACTGGCACCAACTTCACACCAGACAATCGCGAACGACTGCGGGCGCTGCGCGATGTGCTGGCAGAGCACAACCTGACGCTCCCTGAAGAGTATGTGGTGCAGGGCGACTATCTGGTCGGCAGCGGTTCGCGCGCTATGCGTCAATTGCTCAGCCTGCCAGAGCGTCCACAAGCCGTATTCGCCGCTAACGATCAGATGGCTATCGAGGCCATCATGGTCGCCCAGGAACAGGGTCTGCGCATTCCAGAGGATATTGCCGTCGTCGGCTTCGACGACATCCCTATGGCGAGTTCTGTCTCTCCTGCCCTGACCACAGTGCACCAGCCGATCTATGAGTTGGGCTGGCACGCCGCACAGACTGCCCTGGAGATGATCAAGACTGCCAGGGACGAGCGCCCGCGCACCGCTCCCCGCCTGACCCTGTTGCCAACTTCACTGGTCGTCCGCCGTTCGTGTGGCTGCAAGGGGTAATTCGCTCCCTATCACAGGGACGCTCTCGGTGCAGTCGTTGTAAAAACGCTTTTACAAGCGAAAAGAGGAGGAGAAACAAACGCCCCCCGACAGATTCATAAACCTAATCGTCCAGAAACCCAGAAGTAAAAAACAAGCTGAGAAAGGAGTTAATGAAATGTTCGCCCTTCGGTTTTCGGTGGTGCGCCTGGTCTTGATCCTGGTGCTGGCAGGCACTTTGCTGGCCCCGCAGATCTCTCAAGCCCAGGAACAACCCATGGCCGACAAGATTCGCGTTTCCGTTGTGGCCGGTGCCATGCAGGACACGATGAGCCGGCTGGTAGAGAAGTACCAGCAAGCCAACCCCGGCGTGACGGTGACCCTGGAGCTGGAGCCAGAAGGCGGTGCCTTCCAGGCGCTGATTGCCGCTGGCAACCAGCCCGACCTGATCATCACCTCGTTTGGACCAATGCTGGGTACGCTGGCAGAACAGAAGGCTGCTGTTGTCCTGGATGATCTGCCTGGCGCGGCGGAACTGTTCGAGCGCCTGCTGCCAGCCGCGTTGCAGAAGCTCTATGGCCATTACTACTACGTCCCCGTTGGCATCGACATCACCTTGATGATCTACAACAAAGCCCTATTTGAGGAAGCCGGTCTCGATCCGAACGACCCGCCTACCACGTGGGACGAGTTCCTGGCCGCCATCGCCGCCATAGATGCTCTGCCGCCTCGTGAGAATGGCGATGAGGTCTACGGGACAGTCTTCTGGAACGAAGCGCTGCAATGGGGCGGCTGGTACTGGAATATGTTGCAGCCGATTTACCTCAACGCCAATCAGGGACGTTGTCAGTTACTCAACAACCTGGCGACCGACATCATCTTCGACCGCGAAGAGTGCGAACTGGACAAGTTCTTCGAGTTCGTCAAGGCGGCCCAGCAATACGCGCCGCCGACCATGGAGAAGAACTTTTTCGGTCGCAACATCGGCACCTGGCTGCAATACGGTTACTCGTGGGAACCCAACCTGCAGTCGGCGGCAGGACAGCCGATGGTGATCGGCGAAGATGTGGGCGTCGCGCCGGTGCCCGTTCCCAATGAGGGCGACACCAGTTTCACTACCCTGGGCGGGCGCGCCATGATGATCCTCAAAACCACGCCGGAGCGCGAGGCCCGCGCCTGGCATTTCCTGCAGTTCCTGATGGAAGACGAGAACAACTATCAGTTCATCACGGAGCTGGGGTACCTGCCTGCTCTGCTGTCGCTGCAGGACGATCCCTACTTCCAGCAGCCGGCCCGTCAGCCTTTTGTGCAATTGCTCGAACACGGTTACGTGCCAGAGCAATTCGCCACGGCAGAGCGGGCGGCTTCGGCCTTGCAAGGCGTCTACTACCAGGTAGTGGTCGAGGGATCCATCCCCCTGGAAGACGCCGTCGCTGCGGCGGCCAAGGCCGCGCGCGAGGCCATTCAGAGTTAATAACACCCCTCCGGCAAAGCGGTGGTGCGTGCCACGGTGCGCACCACCGCTACTCTTAGAACCGTATCATGACGATTGTACGAGGGAACCGTATGGAATTGCCTGCCGTCACTCACGCGCCGCCTGTAGCGCGCCCGCGTCTGTTGCATCGTATCCGGCAATACTGGTGGGGATATGTGTTCGTCTCGCCCTGGATTATGCTGTATCTCGTCTTTGGTCTCTACCCACTGGTACTGTCGTTTTTTCTGACTTTTTTCAACTACTCCTTTGTCACCCCTGGTGATCGCACCTTCGTCGGCATCGGCAACTGGGTTCGCGGCCTCGAAGACCCGCTCTTCTGGAAGAGTCTGTACAACATTGTCCTCAACCAGGCGGTGTTCATCTTTCTCAAGAACGGGCTAGGTCTGTTCCTGGCTGCCCTGCTCTTCCGCGTGACCGTCGGCGCGCGGATTTTTCGCACCATCTACTTCCTGCCGGTCATTACCTCCACCGTGGTACTGATGACCGTTGGCGACAACCTGGCTGGCCCCGGCGGAGCAGTGCAACTGTGGCTGATGGACATAGGGGTATTGTCTAAACCTGTCTTCTGGAAAGCCTATGATACGTTGCCGATGATCATCATCGCCATCATCAACACCTGGAAGTGGTTTGGCATCAGCACGGTGATCTTGCTGGCGGGGATGTACGGCATTGACCCGCGCCTGTTCGAAGCAGCAGCGGTGGACGGAGCGAACGGACTGCAAATCTTCCGCCGCATCACCATCCCTATGCTCCGCCCTCAACTCTTTTTCCTGCTGGTGGTGGATGTTATCAATGGGTTGCAGATGTTCGGCGAAATTCTGAGTATTGGTTTCAACGTGTATGGGGGCATCAAGAATCAGGCCCTGACCCCCGTGCTCTACCTGTATGCGCAGGCGTTCGATCAGGCAAACGTGGGCTATGCTTCCACACTGGGGCTGATGCTGGCCACCATTATCGCTGTGCTGACGTTCCTGCAATTCAAGTTCGTCCCGTCCCGGCTCGACTGAGGAGGTGGCCATGTCAGCTCGTAAGCGCCTCTCCCCCTCTCTGTTCCTGACCTACGCCATCCTGATCGTCGGAGCCATCGTGGTCGTCTATCCTTTCGCCTATATGGTTGCCAACTCGTTCAAGACAGGCCGCGAAATTATGCACGCTCCCCGGCAACTGATTCCCTCGGAGCCAACGCTCCGGGGGTACGAAGGCGTCTTCGAGGAACTTAACGTGCTGCTCCTGTTCAGGAACACGTTGATCGTAGCCGTGGCAGTGACGCTCGAAAACGTCTTTCTCAGCGCCCTGGCCGGCTATGCGTTCGCCAAAATCCCTTTTCCGGGGCGCGACAAAATCTTCGCCTTCATGCTGCTGACGATGATGATCCCCGGCGTGCTATTCCTCATCCCGACCTATGTGCTGATGTACAACATCGGTTGGGTAGGCCGGTTCGAGGCGCTTATCATTCCGGGCGCGGTTTCGGTCTTCAATATCTTTCTCGTGCGTCAGTTTATCAGCGGTATTCCAGACGAACTCATCGAGGCTGCCCGCATTGACGGAGCGCGTGAGACGACCATCTTCCGGCGCATCATCCTGCCGCTGGTGCGTCCGGCCCTGGGTACCGTGGCCATCCTGACCTTCATGGGTAGCTGGAACGATTTTATGGGACCGCTGCTCTACCTCAACCGACCCGATCGCTGGACCCTGCAACTGGGTCTGCTGCAGTTTCGAGGCACCGTCCCCGGCGAAAATGCCGAACAAATCTGGGCGCTCACCACCCTGATCACCCTGCCTATTCTGATCATGTATTTCTTCATCCAGGAGCAGTTCGTCAAGGCGTTCGCCAATGTATCTTTGAGCAAATAACGATGGTAGACGAAACACTTCCCCCCCAACCACGCCCTGCACCGCCCGCACCGGGACGATCGCGAACGCTGATTCTGGTTGGCGGAGCGGTCGTTCTTTTCATTCTTTCCTACGTGCTGGCCTGGGGCAATGCCTATCGCCTATCTGCCGGTTACCTGAAAGATGCCGACGCAAGCTATGCAGAAGGGCGCTATCTGGACGCACTACTCGGCTATCAGAAATTCAACCCTGCCAGACAACGCTACGTGCAACATGGCGGCTACATTCAGGTACAGCGCATTTGGGAAAACCGCTATGCCTGGCCCAAACCGGACCTGGTCGAGCGGGCGCAGGAGCGCATCAACGAAATCCTGGAGCAGCGACTCTCCATTGCCGAAGCTGAACAATTCATTCAAGAGAATATCGGGCGCAGCAACCCTTACATGGGTATCATTTACCTGCGCCTGGGAGAGCTATACGAAGCAGATGGACGCTTGCGCGATGCGGAGGATGTGTATACCTCAGTCCCCGACCTCTTTCCTGACGATCAGGCGCTCATCGAGCGCGCCCGGCGCAACCTGGAACGTCTTCAACAGCAGGACTCTGGCAGCATCCTGTCTCTTTGAAGGATGGCACACAGCATGGCTCAGCTACAGAACGCCTACGGCTACTTCAGCGACGATGGTCAGGAATACATCATCACTCGCCCCGACACCCCCATGCCCTGGATCAACGTGCTTTCGAACGGTGACTACGGGCTGGTGATTTCACAGGCAGGCAGCGGCTATAGCTGGCGCACCCATGCCAGCCTGAATCGCATTACCCGCTGGGAACAAGACCTGATCCGCGACGAATGGGGCAAATACCTCTACCTGCGCGATGCCAGCAGCGGCGAGTTCTGGTCACCGACCTGGCAACCCTGTGGCGAAGTGCTCGATCATTACCGCGTGCGGCATGGTATGGGCTACACGATCATCGAGAGCCGGCGAGGGTCGCTGAGCAGCCAGGTGACCTACTTTGTGCCGCTAGCTGCGCCCTGCGAAGTCTGGCTGCTGCGCCTGGAAAACCTGGGCGATCGGCCTCGTCATCTGCAGGTGTTCACCTACCTGGAATGGTTGTTGGGGTCGGCGCCGGATTGGCACCGTGAGTTTCACCGCACGTTCATCGAAACCCAGTTCAGCCAGGAGCACGGTGTTCTGCTAGCTACCAAAGTGCTGTGGGAACTGCCGGTGCAGAGCAAGACACACTGGAATCGCCCCTGGCCATACGTGGCCTTTCACAGCGCATCCAAGACACCCGCCGGTTTCGACGCTGACAAACGCGATTTCCTGGGCAGGCATGGCACCCCACATCGCCCACTGGCAGTCGTGACCGGTCGCCCCGGCAACCGTGCCGGTCGGTGGGGAGATGCTGTCGGCAGCCTGTACCTGGAACTGTCACTTGCGCCGGGAGAAGTGCAGGAGATTGCATTCACACTAGGTGCGGCTGACGATCACGGCCAGGCTCTGTCGCTGGCACAGAGGTTCAGAGACACTGGGACGGTGCATGCCGCGTTGCAAGCTGTGCGCGCATACTGGCAAGAGCTTGTCGGCGCGTTGAAAGTCGAGACGCCCGATCCGGCCCTGAACTTGCTGGCAAATGGCTGGCTGGCTTACCAGGCTATCGCCGGGCGGCTCTTCGGGCGTACCGCCTACTACCAGACCGGCGGTGCCTATGGCTTCCGCGATCAGCTTCAAGACAGCCTGGTGTGGCTGCTCCTGGGCCGCCCGGAAAAGACTCTGGAGCAGATTCGCTTGCACGCGGCCCATCAATATCAGGATGGCATTGTCTTGCACTGGTGGCATCCCCTGGCAGAGACGGGGATGCGCTCGGATTACAGCGACGATCTGCTCTGGCTGCCCTTCGTTACGCTCTACTACCTGTACGAGACAGGCGATTTGGCCTGCCTGGAACAGGAAATCCCTTTTTACGACGGGGGGAGTGCCCCGCTGCGGGAACATTGCCTGCGCGCCTTCGAGATAGCGCTGCAGCGCCGTAGCGCACGCGGTTTGCCGCTCATCTTGAAGGGGGATTGGAACGACGGTCTCAACGCAGTAGGAGCCGAAGGACGGGGCGAAAGCGTCTGGATGGCACACTTCCTGCATTATCTGCTGTGCGCCTGGGCCGCCCTGCCCGGCGAAGACAGCGACACCGCCGCTCGCTTCCGCCGCGAAGCGGAATCCTTGAGAGAAGCCGTGAACCGTCATGCCTGGGATGGGGCCTGGTATTGGCGTGCTCGCACCGATGCGGGTGCGCTGGTCGGTTCGCGGCACTCGCGAGAAGGGCAGATTTTCCTCAACGCGCAGACCTGGGCTGTGTTGAGCGGCATCGCCGATGATCAACGTGCCCGCCAGGCAATGACTTCTGCGCGCGAACGCCTCTATTCGCCCTACGGGCCGCTGCTACTGGCTCCAGCCTACACGCACCCCGATCCAGAAATCGGCTACCTGTCGCGTTACGCCCCCGGTACGCGCGAAAACGGAGGCGTGTACTGTCACGCGGCCTGCTGGGCGGTGCTCGCTGAACGCCGCCTGAACGGTGTCCAGGCCGCCTACGACCTGTGGCGCAGCTTTTGCCCGCCTGCACGCGCCGCAGACGCCGACCGCTACGCAGGCGAGCCATATGTCATGCCGGGCAACGTGGGCGGGCCGCAGGCGGCTGTTCCCGGACAGGCCGGCTGGACGTGGTACACCGGCTCAGCGGCGTGGTACCTGCGCGCGCTAATAGAAGGCGTGCTTGGTGTCGAAGCTCGTCTGGAGGGCTTGCGAGTACACGCTGCCTTGCCGGAGGAATGGGATCAGTATCATCTCCAACGCAAGTTCCGCGGCATCCTGTATGATATTACTGTGCGAAGGGCAAGGCCAGATGAATCGGCAGGGTGCTATGTTGACGGTTACCCCTGGTCAGGTGAGTACTTGCCAATCGGCACCGCTGACGCCATCCAGGTGGAGATAGTGGTATAGGGAGACACGCGCATCGGGTCAGGCTGACGCCTGACAAAGGGTCAGCCAGGACGACAATTGCCCCACGACAACGTTCAGCGTGCTTTGATACCGACTACATGGGGGCGCTGTGTCAACCTCATCGCGGACAGCGTGGCTCGCACGACCTATCCGTACGTGATGCTGTTGGCGAACCAAGCTGTTAACTGAAAGTACCGCGCGCAATCGAGACGATCAGGATGACCAGGTTGGTTCTGATTGCCAATGGTTTCATCGGCGCGGATTAGCTCATCCTTCGGCTCGATAGCGGCGATGCCACGTCCAAATTGTACTCGCCGCGACTGCCACCATCTCAGCCACCTCTTTCGGCTTGTGGCCCAGGTGCAACAACCGGATCGCGGCGGCGCTTCCGGTAAGGGCGAGTGCTTCATGGCCTGTTCCACACTCGCCAGTGGTTCATCAGTGAGGGTGAAGTCAAATCGTCTGCTCATGCAGTCCATCGTACTTCGCTGATCTCATTCGGCCAATGGCTTAGCGGCCATCGGTGGGCGCATCAACTATTTCGGCGGGCTGCCCAAGGACCGACCTACGGTCACTTTCAACTCGAACCTGGTGCACTACAAAGAACTGGTGGTCACGGGCACTACTGCCTGCAGCACTGCCGATTGCTGGCGTGCGGCGGAGATCATCGGTAGCGGGCGCGTCAACCTGGAGAAGCTGGTGA
>DDBP01000093.1:0-609 GCA_002332795.1 Anaerolineales bacterium UBA2029
GAGGCTGGGGGTGAGGGAAACCAAGCGAGCCAAACTGACTGAACACCTTTTGTACGCACTCATTACCACTGGACAGGGAGGTCTTATGGCTGCTCAGGGCAAAGTCACGCATTACACGGCAGTACCGGCGCAGGAATTCGGAGCCGAAGCGCCCGGCACCAGCATCCGCTGGCTGATTGACGACGAGCACGACGGCGCGCCAGTCTACGCGCTGCGCATGATCGAAATTGCACCGGGCGGTCACACGCCGCGGCACAGTCACCCCTATGAGCACGAGAACTTCGTGGTAGAGGGCACAGGGCGCGTGTGGCTGAACGGCGAGTGGCACCCGCTACAGCCGGGGGATGTGGTCTTCGTGCCAGGCGGAGCAGAGCACACCTACGAGAACACCGGCCAGGGGGTGTTCCGGTTTCTGTGCGGGATTCCAGTGCAGCGTCTGCGCCAGGGGAAGTAGTTTCGCGTAGTCATTGCCCAAATCAAAGCAAGAACAGACCCAAATCCACCCACACGCTTCAACGCAACTCAACAGCGAACGAGGCGCGGGGGTGGGGGTCCTGACTACGCGAAGCAACGCGAAGCGAGCTGTCCTGCCCTCACCCCTCAGTCCCC
>DDBP01000093.1:759-4030 GCA_002332795.1 Anaerolineales bacterium UBA2029
GGGAAGTCACCCCTTCGCCCGTCGCACGGGCCGAGGGACGAGGGCCATCCGGCGCACGACAGGCACCGACAACCCTGGCACGCACCCCAACCGTCCCCTGCATCCCGCTTCCTGCGGTACAATGGAACTGACAGAGACCTTCACCCCTGCGGACAGGCCATGACCGAACACTCACCTGTCAGTTCCGGCTACAGCGAAGCCATCGAAGACTTCCTGAAGACGGTCTATCTGCTGCAGCAGGAACAGGAGCGCGTGCAGACCTCCGCCCTGGCCGAGGCCCTGAACCTCTCGCCGCCGTCCATCACCGAGATGGCCAAGAAACTGGCCAGGGCCAACCTGGTGGAGCACGAACCCTATCGCGGCATCCGCCTGACCCCTGCCGGGCAGCGAGTGGCGCTGGAGATCGTGCGCAACCATCGTCTGCTGGAACTGTTCCTGGTGCAGGCGCTCGGCTATTCCTGGGACGAGGTGCACGAAGAAGCCGACCGCCTGGAACACGCCGTCTCGGAGCGGCTGGCGGAGCGCATCGCCGAGTACCTGGGGCATCCGCGCTACGACCCGCACGGCGACCCCATCCCTGGCCCAGAGGGAGACATCGCCCCTCGCGAGCTGGTGCCGCTTTCCGAGTGGCCGGTGGGGCAGCGCGGGCAGGTGGCGCAGTTGCGCGATCAGGCCCCGGAGATGCTGCGCTACCTGGCCGAGAAGGGACTGACCGTGGGCGCAGCCGTAGAAGTAGTGCACGCCGACCCCTTCGAAGGGCCGATCACCGTCAGCGTGGACGGTGACGAGCAGGTGATCGGCGCGCTGGTGGCACAGTACGTGCTGGTCGGGCCGGAGTGACAGCCTTAGCTGCCCCTCTCCCTCGCGACTGGCGTCGGCGGACAGAGCCAGCGCAAGCGTTAAGGTTGGCTCGCCCGGTTGACCTCACCCCCGGCCTCGCCGCACAACGCCTCACGACGGCGGGGCCTCGGCGCCGGCGTTCTCGCCCGTGCGCTTGATCACCACCAGCGTGGCATCATCGGAGAGTTCCTGATCGCCTGCGAAGGCGTTGACCTCTTCGAGAATGCGTTCGGCCAGCGCCTGCGCGGGCAGGGCGTGATGCTGCTGAATGAGCTTTTCCAGGCGCTCTTCGCCGAACTCTTCCTCGTCCTGGTTGAGCACCTCGGTGATGCCATCGGTGTAGAGCACGAAGACATCGCCCGGTTGCAGCCGCAGACGGGCCAGGTCGAAATCCGCCCCCTTGAAGATGCCCACCGCGACGCCCTGCGCGGTCACATAGTCCACGGTGCCCTCAGCCGCGCGATACCACAACGCCGGGTTGTGCCCGCCGCAGGCATAGCGCAGTTCGCCGCTGCGCAGGCCCAGGTAGCCGACGAACGTCGTGGCGAACATGCGCGAACGCTGCTCGCTGATGATCATCTCGTTGGCCTGGCGCAACACCTGATCGGGCGGCAGGTCGAGGCTCATGCCATAGCGCAGCACAGTGACGCTGAGCGCCATGAACAGCGCCGCCGGAATACCCTTGCCGGAGACGTCGGCGATCACCACGCCCAGGCGGCCCGGCCCCAACGGGTAGAAATCGTAGAAGTCACCGGCGACGGAGCGAATGGGGCACCAGAACGCGCCGAAGTCCCACCCGGCATGGCTGGGGATGCGGTCGGGCAGGAAGCTGGCCTGGATGGAGTGCGCCGTCTCCAGTTCGCGGTTGAGCAACTGTTGCTGGATTTCCTGCTGATAGAGCCGGGCGTTTTCGATGCTGATCGCGGCCTGCGCGGCCATGGCCGTCAGCAGGCGCTCGTCGCGGAAGGTGAAGGACCCGTCTTTCTTGTTGAGCAACTGCACCACGCCGATCACCTTTTGCTGGGGGTTGATCATCGGCGCGGTGAGGATCGAGCGCGTGCGAAAGCCGGAGAGCTGATCGAACTGCGGGTTGAAGCGCGGGTCGGCGTAGGCGTCGGCGATGTTGAGAATCTGCCCGGTAGCGGCCACATGCCCGGCGATGCCCTCGCCAATCTTCAGGCGAATTTCCGGCACCGGCTCGCCATTTTCGAGCAGCACTCGCGCCCACAGTTCCCCGCGCTCTTCGTCCACCAGGTAGATCGTGCCGCGCTCGGCATTGATGGTCGTCACCAGCTTGTTGAGGATCAGCCGCAGCAGGTCATCTAGCTTGATGTTGGAGGTCATCACCTCGCTGACGGTGCGCATGGCGCTGAGTTCCTGGGCGGGGGTCATGGCCGATTGCCCCGGCGACGCCCGCTCGATCAGCTTGACCAGCTTGAGGGTGTTCGGCTGGCCCTGACCGGGGCCGGTGGTGCGCTCCACCGCGTCCATCAGCGAATGGATGAAGTGCAGGCCCATGCCCCCCTTGATGCGCACTTCCAGGGGCGCGTTGATGTCGAACGGCCTGACCCTGGACGGATCGAGGGGGACGCCCCAGTCGGTGAGGGTGATCTGCACGAAGTCGCCGACCTCGTGCGCGGTGAGCAACATCTGCCCTTTGTCTTCGCCGGGGTAGGCGTGATGGATGATATTGGTAGCGGCTTCCTCGACGGCCAGCTCCAGGTCGAACAGCGCCCGCTCGGAGAGCGACAGGCGCTGCCCGATGCCGTGCACGAAATGCGAGATGATGCGCAGGTTCTCCTGGCGGGCCTGCACGCGCAACTCGCCCAGAAAGGTCATGATCGCCATGCTCCGTTCAAAAAAACAGCCCCCTGAACAGGCGGGGGGCTGTGTGCCCGATCCTGGGGCACCGCCCGGTTACGAGAAGCTGGCCACCGCTTCTTCGACGGTGGGGTAGGTGCTGAAAAAGCGATCGAAGCCGATGATCTGAAAGACGCGCTGCACCCTGGGGTGCAGATTGACCAGTTTGAGATCGCCCTGGCTGGCGCGCACCTGCGTCAGGATGTCGGCCAGGGTGCGCAGCCCCGCGCTGTTGATGTAGCGCACCTGAGCCATTTCCAGCACCAGTCTGTGCTTGCCCTCGGAGACCGCCGTCTGCAACGCCAGGTCGAGGTCTACCGCGCCTTCGCTATCCACCCGTCCATCCAGGGTGAAGATGGTGATGCCGTCCTGCTCCCGCTCGCTGATGTTCATGTGCCCCCTCCTGCCAGATGCCAGGCTTCTACTCTGATTGTAATCTGTTTGTGGGGGCGGGGAAAAGAAGGGGGGCGGGGACAGAATGACCGAAGCGGGCTGGGAGCGGGTGTTGGCTCGCCTGGTTGACCTCACCCCCAGCCTAGGTGGTCAGTTATCAGTGGTCAGTTATCAGTGG
>DDBP01000213.1 GCA_002332795.1 Anaerolineales bacterium UBA2029
GGTGTAGATCACCTCCATACCGGCGTCGCGCAGCGCCCGCGCGATCACTTTGGCTCCCCGGTCGTGCCCGTCCAGGCCGGGTTTGGCGATCAACACGCGAATCTTTTCATCGGTCATCGGGGTATTCTGACTCCGTCCTTATCCATCCAGGCGACGGTGACAGGGCCATGTCATGCCTCCCGTCGCACGGCCATTATACCAGACAGACTCGCCGGGACGTGCGCATGGCCCGAACTGTGCTAAAATGCAGACAACCTTGACCCATGATAGAGAGCGGGTGCGTGGAGAATACAACCATGCAGGCAAGTGCATCCCCCGGAGCCTGGCGGACGGCGCTTCTGTCAGCAGCCGCATTGATCCTGGCGGGCGTGTTGCTGGCTGCCTATGCCCTCAGCGCTGCCGTCTGGCTCGACCGCCCCTTCCTGGGCGCGTTCTTTCAGCGCGATCTGACCGTCAGCGCGGCTGACTCGCTGGTGCGCGATCGCTGGCCCGCCCGCGAGGCCGGTCTGCGCCGTGGAGACCGCGTGCTGGCGCTCGACGACGAAGACCTGAGCGCGTTGCCGCTCACCGAGCGGCTGACGACGCTCTACGATCGTCTGGACAACTACAACACCGGCGACGCGGTGACGGTGCGCTTCCTGCGCCGCGCAGGAGACACGCCCGCTGGCGCGGAGTGCCGGGTTACGCCGCAGGGCGAGCGCACCTGTTCGCTGGTGCTGCGCCTGGGCACGCTGTCCCTGGGCGATCTGGCCGCCTATTTCGCGCCCGGCTGGTTGACCGGATTGCTGGTGTGGCTGGCCGGCGCAATCCTGCTGGCCCGTCGCCCCGCCGACTCGGCGGTGCGGAGCGGTGCGCTGGTCGCGGCGGCGTGGGCGGTGAGCATGGCTGGGCAATTCGAGGCGCTGACCGCCGGTCCCCTGGCCTGGACGTGGCCATTGGGTCTGGCCCTGGCAGGCGCGTCGCTGGGGATGCTGGCGCTGGAATTTCCCGACCGGCCCGCGCTGCTGTTGCAAACGCCCGCCCTGCGGCTGGCTCCCTGGCTGGCCGGGGTGGCCGCAGGCGTCAGCGCGGTGGCGCTCTCCCGCGCCGACGACATGGCGCTCAGCCGCCTGGGGACGGGGATCGGCCTGGGCACGCTGCTGATCGCCGGTCTGTTACTGCTGCTCACGTTGTTGTGGCGGCGCAGGCGCATCACGTCGCCGCTGGCCCGCAATCAGAGCGGGCTGCTGGTGAGCGGTCTGTTGCCGGCGCTGCTGCCCTTCGCCGGTTGGCTGATCGCGCTCGTCGCCAGGGGCGAGGGCGTGCCCGCCCTGGCCGTGCCGGGCGGCATCCTGCCCGCCCTGTTGCCACTGAGCCTGTTCCTGGCCCTGACGCAGGCGCGGCTGCTGGATGCGGATCGTCTGGCGGCGCGGGCGATCCTGTACGGGGCGCTGATCGCGCTGCTCTCGCTGAGCTATTTCCTGCTGGTGGCGGGATTGGCACTGTTGCTGGGGCGCTCAGCGGAGGAGCTGGCCATCAGCCCGGCGCTGCTGGTGGCGGCAGTGTTCGCGGTGACGCTGGCCTTCAACCCGCTGCGCGATGCATTGCAACGGCGCATAGATGCCGTCTACTTCCGCAAGCGGCAGACCTATCAGCCAGTACTGGAACGCTTCGCGCGGGCCATGGTGGAAGCGCGTGACCTGGACGAGATCGCCCGGCAGGTGCTGGAAACTCTGGACGACACGCTGGCCCCGTCACACGCCGTGCTCTTCGCCCGCGACACGACGACCGGGCGCTTCTACCCGCAGCCCGACCCGCGCAGCGGTCGGCCCGTCACCGATCTGCACTTCGATCCGGAGAGCGGACTGGTGCACGCTCTGCAACAGCAGGCGGGCGTGCTCTACCTGGCCGAGGGTCGCCCTCTGCCGCTGGAAGTGATCAGCAGCCGGGCCAGTCTGGCGGTGCTGGGGACGCCGGTGTTGGTGGGGCTGGGCGGGCAGAGTGGTCTGAACGCCCTGCTGGCCATTGGTCCGCGGCGCAACGGCGCTCCCTACGATTACGACGATCTGCGCTTCGTCGAGAGTCTGCGCGATCAGGCGGCGCTGGCCATCGAGCGCGTGCAGGCGATCTCCGATCTCGAACGCAGGATGCGCGTGCAGGATGTACTGAGCCAGGTGAGCCGCGCGCTGAACTTCGCCGTAGACCTGGATACCTTGCTGGAACTGATCTACGCGCAGACTCGCCGCGTGATTGACGCCCCCGTGTTCGCCATCGCCCTGCGCGACGCGCTGAGCGACGAACTGACCTACGTGTTCTACAACGAAGGGGAAGATCGCCTGGCGGAGATGGAAGGGCGACGCTGGCCGCTGGGCAACGATCTGGTCAGCGAGGTGGCCCGCACGCAGGGGGCGCTGCGCACCGACGACTACGTCCGCGAAATGGCCCGCCGTGACCCGCAGGCTCTGCCCGACAACCCGCGTCTGAAAGCCTGGATGGGCGTGCCGCTGGTGGCCGACCCGGCGCAGGGTGTGCTCGGTGTGATGATCGCCGCCAGCACTGTGCCGGGGGCGCTCTTCACCGAGGAGCAGCAGAACCTCTTTTGGGACATCGCCAACCTGACCGCCAGCGCCATAGACAAGCTGCAACTGTTCACCAAGACCGAGCAGCGCGCCCGCCAACTGGCTGCCATCAACGAGATCGCCAATCAACTGGCGTCGGAGATGGGCAACGTGGATCGCCTGCTGCAACTGATCACCGAGAACGCGGTGCAGATTCTCGGCGCGGGGGCGGGCACGTTGTTGCTGCTCGACGAGGGTGGCGAGAGTTTCGAGGTGCGCGTGGTCGTGGGCGGCGAGCAGAGTCAGGTGGGGACGCGGCAGCCCGCCAGCGAAGGACTGGCCAGCGAGACAGTGCGCGCCGCGCAGCCGATCATCGTCAACACGCCGTCGAATGGGGCCGGGCAGATGGTCCCTGTGGGCACCGCCTGCCTGTCGGTGCCGCTGCTGGCCAGCGGGCGGGCCATTGGCGTGCTGCAGGTGTTCAAGGGGGGGCAGGGCGCGTTTGCGCCGGAGGACGCGGAAATCCTCTCGACCTTCGCCGGGCAGGCGGCGGTCGCCATCGAGAACGCGCGCCTGTTCGACATGACCGACCAGCAACTGGCCCTGCGCGTCCAGGAACTGGACACCATGCAGCGCATTGACTACGAACTCAACCGCACGCTCGACCTGCAGCGCGTGGTGGACATCATGATTGACTGGGCGCTGCGCAAGAGCGGCGCGTCGGCCTGCGCCTTCTTCATGCGCGACCGCGAGCGGGGCGTGCTGCAACGGCTGGCCTCCTACGGCTATCCGCCCGCTTCGCCCTTCTCGCCGACCGCCGAGCAGCGCGAATTCCCCGACGACCAGGGTGTGCTGGGGCGTGTGGTGCGCACGGCCAAGCCCTCGCTGGTGACCGACCTGGCGCTCGATCCCGATTACCAGGAGACGTTGCCCGGCTGCGTGGCTCAGTTGACCGTGCCGCTCTTCAGCGCGGGGCAGGTGATCGGCGTGATCCTGCTGGAAAGCGACCGCGAGGGCGAACTCGACCTGCTCGACCTGGACTTCATCGCCCGCTTGGTCGAACATGCTACGCCCGCGCTGGTCAACTCGCAGCTTTTCCAGGAGTTGCAGCGGGCTAACCAGGCCAAGAGCGAGTTCGTGTCCTTCATCGCGCACGAACTGAAGAACCCCATGACCAGCATGAAGGGCTACACCGATCTGTTGCTGAAGGGCGTGGTGGGGCCGGTCAACCCGCAGCAGTCGGACTTCCTGCACACCATCTACAACAACGTGGTGCGCATGGAAAAACTGGTGAGCGACCTCAACGATCTGACCAAGCAGCAGACCAACAACCTGCGCCTGGAAATCGCGCCGGTGTCCTTCGCGGAGGTGGTCGCCGAGACGCTGCGCTCGCAGCAGCGCATGATTGACGAGAAAGAGCAGACGGTGACGGTGGACGTGCCGGACGATCTGCCGCTGGTGTTGGGCGACCGGGTGCGCCTGGTGCAGATCATGACCAATTTCGTCTCCAACGCGAACAAGTACACCCCTTCTGGCGGGACGCTGACCATCCGCGCGCGGGCGACGCGCAATATCTGGGATCCGTCCGGCGCGCCGGAAGTGGTGCACTGTATGGTGCAGGATACGGGCATCGGTATGAGCGAGGAAGACCTGCGGCACCTGTTCACGCCGTACTTCCGCAGCGACAACCCCGACGTGCGCGATCAGCCGGGCACGGGCCTGGGCCTGACCATCACGCGCGGCCTGATCGAGCAGCACGGCGGCAAAATCTGGGTGGAGAGCACGCTCGGCGAAGGGACGACCTTTCACTTCACCATCCCCGTGGTGACGGAGAGCGTGAAGGAGGGGGTGTAGGGGTTCAGAGGGGCGAAGGTCAGGCGCAGAGCGCGCGGGGAGGAAGGGACACTTTTGCCAAGAACAAAGGACCGGTCACATTACATCCCAGCAAAAATCTTATTGGTCTGGCCAAACTAGCTGTTGCCCTCTTTGGGCCGTTAAAGGGGCGATCCTCAGCGTATATTCCAGAGGGCTCGCTCAGCTAGCCAGACCGTTATCTCTCTGTTTCGGTGTTTGCCGGGAGCTCTTGCTCCTGGGTTGAACCTGACTATACGTTGCAGTTCTACCACTGCACGCTTTTCGCGATATTCTCCAAGTTGGAAAATAACCATATCATCCCAGGGCATTTCCCCACCATACTCTGCAGGAATTTCCGTGATTTTTTTCAGCATCTCTAGAAGTCTTTGCCGGATTTCCTCAGTGTCAGGAGCAGCCTGCCACAAGACTCTGGCGTATGGATCGGGTGGCCACACACCTATGTGTGTGTCGATCGCGGCTTTGTAGACCCCTCCTACCGGGACTTCTATTTTATCTACCGGATTGAGGCTCTCGGACGTATTGAAGGGACTGTTGGCGCAGTAAGTGTGGACTGGGTTCCCTTCGATTCTCAACTGCCGGATCAGACAGAAATCTTCTCCCTCATATTCATGGTGGGCCACATTGGCCACGCCCTTGTTTTTCGCGTTGAACCAGCAAGTCAGGCAGTTATCAATCCCTCCGTTGGGCATGGAGCACCTCCTCAATACAACGCCATCTGGAAAACAGACAAACTGCCCAATATCGCATAAAATTCTTCGCCTGTAATGGTACTCCTGATTCCAAGCAAGATCAGACTCATCTCTCGGGTGCGTGCAAAATGTGTCAGGCGTGTCGCCCGGCCGGTAGACGCTCGGGTTCGCCTCGATGAAGCGGGGCAGCCGGGTTCCTTTGGTTCCGGCGTAGCGGACTTCGAGCGACATCTCCGACGGCAGGGCGTGCTGAATGGAGAAATTCCAGTTCTGCGCATATGGCGGCCGGCCGGAAGCGTCCTCGGTCAGCATCGTGGTCGGGCGCGGGAAGTAGCCCGGGCGGAAGGGGCCGCCCGTGCCGCGCCACGGGTCGGCGTAGTTGAGGGCGGGACCGCCGAGCTGCACCGCCTGCAGCCAGGGCAGCGCGCTGATGGCGGCCTGCATCGGCATGCTGGTGCCGTTGGAGAAGGGATCATAGAAGATGCCGTAAGAAGCGCGCACGCTCATGCGGCCGTCTCCGCGCGGATCCCAGGCGAGCCCCAGGCGGGGCATGAATCCTTTGCCATAGAGGGCGATGATCCGTTTCGCCACTCCCGGATCTCCCGGGAACAGAATGCCCGGCGGCGCATCCGGCTGGACAGAAGACTGGCGGCCGGGGGCGAAGGCGTTGAGCCGGTTCCGGATCTCGGCAAACGGGGAGTTCACTTCGTACCGTAGGCCGTAATTCAGGGTCAATTTGCGGTGGATCTGCCACTGATCCTGGACATAACCGGCGGCGTCGAAGCTGCGCAATCCGCGGTGAAAATCGCCGCCCGCCTGAAAGAACACGACCGGCGCGCCGAGAAGGAAATTCGCAAAGGGATTATTGGTGGGAAACGGGGCGAACACAAAGAACCCGTTAGCCGCAATTCCCTGGCTGATATTGATCTGCGTGCGGCGGAACTCGCCACCGGCTTTGAAGGAATGCCGCCCCCGGATGAGCGAAAACGAGTCGAGCAGCTCGTATTCATTCTGCTTGCTGTCCCGCGGGCCGGTGATCGGATTGCCGGCGCTGGCATAGCCGTTGACGATGAAGAACGGCGGGCCCTGCGCGGCGGCGAAGGTCGGATCGTAGTTGAAGCCGAGGGAGCGGGGGCTTTCGGAGTTGAAGCGGCGGTCGAACAGGAAGTCGTAGCGGAAGAACGCCACACGCAGCACATTCAACGCCGAAGGGCCGAAGACGTGCGTGTGCGAGGCCGTGGCCGAGTGCGTCCGGATCTCGTCGCCGGTGGGGAAGCCCGGCACGTCGGCCCCGCGGATGGAAAGGGGATTCAGCGCGGAACCCGCGGCCGTGGCGTAGCGCAGGGCGAACTGGTCGCGCTCCCGGGGGCTCCAGTCCGTCCGGAAGCCGCCCTGATCGGAGTCGTTCTGGAGCGTCTCCGTGGTGCGGAACAGCGAAGGGGAGACATTGCCCAGCGGGTAGTACTTCAGCACGCGCTGCGACACGGGGTGCAGGGCGGCGGCCGGAATCTGGTTGCCGGGGAAGGCCGCGCCGGTGGCGAAGTTGATCAGGCGGTTGCCGGTGCCGGGATCCACGAGGCCCGAGAAATCGCCCTGCCTTTCCTGCGGTGTCGGCACCGTGGCCGTCTTCGTAATTCCCTGGCGGTTGCGGAATCCTTCCCAGAAGCCGAAGAAGAACAGGCGGTTTTTCTGCACCGGGCCGCCGAAAGTGACGCCGTATTGATGCTGCTTGAGCGGTTCGACGCCGGCGGAGAAGAAATTGCGCGCGTCGGCGGCGTCGTTCCTCACGAAGTAATAGAGGCTGCCGTGCGGCGCGTTGCCGCCGGAGCGCGTGATGACGGAAACGGTTGCCCCGCTGTTGGCGCCGTACTCGGCGGGAGCCGTGTGCGTGAGAATGCGGAACTCCTGGATGGCGTCGATGGGAGTCCGGATGCCGAAGCCTCCGTCCATGCGGTTCACGTTGCGCGCCCCGTCCAGGAGGAAGCTGTTGGACTCGGGCCGCTGCCCGTTGACGGCGAAGGCCTGCCCGGCCTTGAGCGATCCGCCCGCCGCCGCCAGCCCGCTGGTGAGAGGCGCCACGCCGGCCTGCAGCAGGCCTAGTTGCGTGAAATTCCGGCCGTTGAGCGGGAGATCCAGGATCTGGCGTTCGGATACGGTCTGCCCCGCGCTGATCGCCGCCGTCTCAACCAATGGAGCGCGGGCGGTGACTTCGATGCGCTGCCTGGCCGTGATCGAGAGCGCGGCGGTCAGGCGGGCCGTGCGGTCGATCTCGACGACGGCGAGAGATTCCCACGGGGCGAAGCCGTCGGCCTCGATCCGGACGCGGTAGGTTCCGGCGGGGGCCGGCGGAAGCGTGAACTGGCCGGATTCGAGCGTCCGGCCGGAGAGCGCGCGCCCGGTGCGTGTGTCTTCCGCCGTCACTCTTGCGCCCGGAACCGGCCGTCCGGAGGGGTCAAGCACCGAGCCGGCCACGACACCCACGGGTTCCTGGGCCTGCGCCGCCGCAAGGATCATCCAGAGC
>DDBP01000173.1 GCA_002332795.1 Anaerolineales bacterium UBA2029
CTGGCGGCTGCTGCCTCACTGGACCGAAGCCGATACTCTGGCGGACAAAACGCGCGAGATGAGTCTGCCGGAAATGCCGGGCGACGACGACACACTCCCGCATATCACCCTGCCCGACGCCGAGCGCTGAGCAAAACACAACCACCCCCCGCCGGTCTACACAAACCGGACGGGAGGTGGTTTCGCTCTGGATCAGGCAGGGTTCAATTGATCCCTACCGCCTCGCGCACTGCTTTGAGCGTTTGCAAGGCGGTCAGGTTGCGCACGTTGTAACCGTAGGACAGCGCCGCGTCGCTGAACACCGCCGGGCCGTCGGGGGCAACACTGAAGGGATCGCTCACCCCGCGTTCCTGCATGGCCCGCCACAGGTTCCACAGCGGCACCTCAGCTTCCACAGCCACCTCCACGATGGCCCGGTTGTACTCGGCGAGCTGCTCAGTGGTGTAGCCGCCGCCCGCCGGAATGGTGGCCAGCACCGGGATGACACCGTAGTTGCTCATGCTTTCAAAGACCAGCGTCTGCAACTCGCTGCGGAACTGCTCCGGCGGCAGGTAGACGACGTTCGCCGCGCTGAAGCTGATCAGGGCGATGCTGGGGCGCGATAGCAGATACTCGCACGCCAGCCGCGAGCCGCCCCCGACCGCATCGCAGGGACCACCTGCGGGCGCGGCTTCAGAGAGCGTGTCCACGCCGAAGTCCGGCCCGGCAGCCTCGCTGTCCACGTTGAAGCTGTTGATGGTCGGGTCGAGCGCCGGACGGACGGGCGTAGCCGCGTAGAAGTCAATCGTGCCCTGCAGATCGGCATAGGCATTGCCCAGGCTGTATGTCCCCGTGGCGAATGGAGCCATGAAGTTGGGGCTATCCATGGGGTCGTCGCCCACCTTGGCGAACACGCCGCCCTGCGTGCCGAAGTTGAGCACCGCGCTGCTATAGAGCCGACTCAACATGCCCGCGCTGCTCGGCGAAAGTTGCGGCACCACTGGGTAGGCCATCAGGTCAAAGGCGGGCTGTACGCTGGAGACTGTCACCGCGAAGCTCGCCGTGCTGACACCGCCCTGCCCATCGTCGGCATAGACTTCCACCGTGGTAACGCCCGCCGCCTGACCCTGCAGGTTAATCGTCGTCGTGCCGATGACCTCGACGAACACCACCCCAGGATTCTGCGCAATGGCCGAAACCACCAGCGGATCGCCATCCGGATCGCTGATAGACACGGCGACGGCAATCTGTTCGCCCACCGAGAGCGACTGATCGCCGATGGGCTGGATGATTGGCGCATTGTTCACGCCAGTCACCGTGACGGCGAAGCTGGCCGAGGCAAACCCGCCGCGCCCATCGTTGGCGTCCAGCAGCACGGTCGCCGTGCCCGGCGCGACGCCGGTGATCGTCACTTCAGCAGGACCGGTAGCCACTGCGGCCACCACACCAGGGTTATCCGAAGCGGCAGACAGGCTCACTGGATCGCCATCCGGGTCGGAGACAGACACCGGCACCGCCCGGCTTTCGCCAACGCTGAGGGTCTGATCCGTCAAAGCCGCGAAGACCGGACTGACATTGGGCGCGCTGACCGTCACCGTGAACGCGGCGCTGACCGGCGCATTGATCCCATCGCTCACCGACAGCGTCACCGTCGCCGTGCCCGCGCCGACTGCGTTCAATGTGATCGTGCCCGGCACGTTCACCGCTGCCGTCACCACCGCCATGTTGTCAACGGTCACCGTCGCCGTCAGCGGGTCGCCTTCGGGATCGCTCGCCGTATAGGGCACGTCGCGCACTTCACCTACGTTGAGCGTCTGCCCCATGATGGAAAGCAGGCTCGGCGGCGCATTGGCAGTCACTGTGACCGTGAAGGGCATGGTCACTGGCGGATTCGTACCGTCCTCTACAGAGAGCGTGACCGTAGCCGAGCCAGCGCTCAGGCCAGTCAACGTGATCACATTGGCGGCACCCAGGCTGGCGCTGACCACCGCCGGATTGTCCACGCTCACCGAGACGGAGAGCGCATCGCCGTCGGGATCAACCGCCGTGTAGGGCACATCGAGCGTATCGCCCACGCCCAGAGTCTGCGGGAAGATTGTTTCGACAGCAGGCGGCAGGTTGATGGCCGCGACCGACACAGTAAACGCCGCAGTCACCGCCGGATTGTGTCCGTCGTTCACTGTCAGCGTGACTGTGGCCGTGCCCGCCCCGACCGCATTCAGCCGGATCGTGCCAGGTGCAGCAATGCTCGCCGCAACGACACCGGTGTTGTCCGAACTGACATTCTGACTGAGCGGATCGCCCTCCGGATCGACCGCGACAAAGGCCACATCGCGCGTCTCGCCCACGCTCATCGTCTGTGGAGCGATGGGGTTGATGGTCGGTGCGACGTTGCCCACCACCACAGTCACAGGGAACGTGGTGATGGTAGGTGGATTGCGACCGTCATTCAGCGACAACGTCACCGTCGCCGAGCCAGCGGCCACCGCCGTCAGGCGGATCGTCCCTGGCGTGCTGACCGTCGCCGTCACGACCCCTGGCGTATCCGAAGTAGCTGTCTGCGTCATGGGATCGCCATCCGGATCGCTGGCCACATACGACACGTCCACCGTATCGCCCACGGCCAGCGTTTGTGCAGGAATCGTGCCCACAATCGGAGCCAGATTGGGTCGGCCCACACGCACCATGAACGTCGTGCGGATCACGCCACCCTTGCCATCGTTGACGGTGACGGTGACATTGGCCGTCCCTTCGGCCACGCCGGTCAGGCGCACAGCCGTCGGGCCGAGCACAGTCGCCAGGACAACGCCCGTGTTATCCGCTTCGGCCTGCACCGTCAGCGGATCGCCATCGGGATCGGAAGCGGAGATGGTCACATCCGCAGTACGGCCTACCTCGACGCGCTGCTCCAGGATCGGGCTGAGGGTCGGCGCACGGTTCAGGCCTCGCACCGTGACGATGAAGGCCGTCGTCGTCAAGCCACCGCGATTATCATTGCCCGTCACCGAGATCGTCGCCGTCCCCGCCGTGACGCCGGTCACGCGAATCTGCGAGGCGCTGATCACCTGCACGCCGGCCACCGAGGGATTGCTTGACGCCACAAACAGATTGACCACATCCCCATCTGGATCAGTGGCACGCACGGTGAGGTCGAGCGAAGCTCCGGCGTTCACTTCCTGGCTGGCAATCGGATCAAGCACTGGCGCGCGATTGGGGCGCGGCGTAGGAGTCAACGAGGGCACGGCTGTTGGCGCCCGGTTGGAGATACGCACGCCCGTCGCGATGTCGAACGTTTCCGTGCCATCGTTCAGCCAGACATGCAGCCGCAGTTGATAGACTCCATCGGGAATCGCCGTCGTATTCCACGCCCCCAGGCCACCGTTGAGCACCGTCTGGTTGCGCGGACTCATCAGCGGATACCACAGATTACCGGGGTTGGGATCGGGGCCCCACTCAAGCGCATATTGCAGGAAGCGCGGATGACTGGCACTGCCTACCACCGTGATATATCCTGCCACCTGACTGCCATCCACCGGATAGGAGATGCGCACGTCATAGGGGAGTGCCGTCACCGGAGGCGTCCAGGTGAACACTGGCACAAACGGGGTGAACGTGGGTGCCAGTACAATGCGCGTGGCCGTAGGCTGAACGAATACGCCGCCGCCCGGCGTAAAGGTCGGAAAGGGAGTGAACGTCGGGATCGGCGTCCGCGTGAACGGCGGTGTGATGGTTGGCGGAGCGGTCGGCTGCCCGCCCGACTCTGGCCCTTTCCTGTCACCGGTGCTCAGGCTGCACGCCGAGCCAAGAGCGACCACCATCACCAGCAAGAACAGCAGGCGAACTGTCACATTGCGCATCTCCCCAACCCTTTCCTCAGCGACAGGCAAACTGGGATAGTCAATCACACCCCCATTATGTGCCCGATTGTACAACCGTTGCCGTACCCTTACAACGCGCCTGCCCCACGGTCGCTGAGCGCCTGCCCCCCTGTAATGCTCTCTCCTGCTGGCTCGCGCCATTTGGCGGGCTGTATGTCTGCTGTATACTGGTCGAAGACGAACAGATACAAGGAGTGAACATCATGGCTGCAGTATCCTCAGAGCATCACATCGCCTTGCATGCGCTCGACAGCCTGGCAGCCAACGAGTTTCAGGTGTGGCTGGACGGCGTCGCGGTATCCGGAGTGTTCAGCGTCAAGGGATTGACGCCACACAGCATTCAGCCGCTCAAAACCTTCTGGGGTCTGATTCCTCTGCCCTCCTCACTGACCTACAAACCGGTCGTCATCACCAAGATGGTGCAGCGCGACCCGAACCTGCCCTTCAACCGCTGGATACGCGACACGCTGGCGAATCCCACTGGCAAGGTCACGCGCGAAGTGCATATCGTCGCCATGGACGAAGGGCGCGAAAGCCGGCGTTGGGTGCTGCGCCGTGCCTGGATCAGCGAAATCTCCTATTCAGATTTCGATTCGGGCAGTGATCAACTGGTGGAAGAAAGGCTCACCCTGCAACACGACGGCATCACTATGCTTTGGCCTGGAGAATAGCCGCAGGGCCAGCGCACCTACGTCAGTTGCAGAAAGCCAATGAAGGCAAGGGTGAAAGCGACGATTTCGGCCAGGCCAATGCCTGTGGCGACCATCACCGCCTGCAGCCCAGGGACGGTGTTCATGCCACGGGCATTGTAGCGATCCCAGGTCTCTGAGCCGAGCAGCAGGCTGAAAGGCAGGCCGACGACGAAAGCGGCCATGAGCAGCAGCGGGCCGCTGGTGCTTTCGTCCAGGTACAGTGCCCCTAAGTAGAAAATGACGAAAAAGATAGCGAAGGCGATCAGCCCGGCCAACACCGCTCTGCGCGTATCATGGCGCAATTCCGTGAGGTAGGGCAGGTTGTCGAAATAGGGCATGGCCATGACGGCATAAGAGGCCAGTGCCAGCGTCGAAACAAACGAGCTGGCAATCACCCCCAACCAGGCATATTCGCTCATCACACTTCCCCGACGAGACTGAGAGGCTCGATCGTTACACCATGAATACTTGTTACCAGCCAATAAGGTTCGCAGCATTGCGCTCCTGTGTCAAAAAGTTCTCTGCCAGGCCCTCATCGTTCGACGCTCAACAGGGTCGTCAGAGTGCGTCGTTTGGTGTATGATTGTGCCCGCATCCGTAGTCCGACAGGAGGCAAATACACTTGATGGCAACGAACGCGAGCACCTGGTTTTATAGCGAACCAGAACATCGTCCCTATTTGATCGAAGAGCGGGTCAACCATACGTTCTGGAATCACCGCATCGCTTCGCTCTATCTCGATTGTGTGCGGGCAGAGCCGCCCTTCCGCATGGAAGGCGAATGGCGCGGCAGACCAGTGGCGATCGAATGGGTGCCGGGGGACTACTTCACCCTCATCACCCGCCCGGCAGACGATATCAATGCCCTGTTGCTCGGTATCAAGGAAATTCTGGGCTTCGCTCCGGCTATTTCCTACGTCGATCCAGACGGCAACATGGTCACGCAGTGGTATGTCAAAGACGCCGAGCAACGCATCCAGAACATCCAGGGCAACCCCAACTACCGGCAGATTAAGCGCTATAAGTGAGCGCAGATTGGTCTGCAAGGCAACCCATGACGAGCCGTCCTGTACCCAAACTGGCCTTCGACCTGGACTGCGACGTTCGCAGCCTGGCGGCGATGGCCGCGCACCTGACGCCGTGGCTGTACGAAGACGAGCTTTACGGTCATGTGGGCGGCAACCTGCCCAGGCTGACGCTGGGTGGACTGCTCCTGCGGCTCTACCGGCTGGAGCGGCTGGGCGATCACTTGAGCGCCGCACAACAGTTGCAGGTGCAGGAAGCACGAGCGCAGTTCGAGCTGGCGCGGGCGCAATGGGCCGTGCATTACGAGCACAAGCTCAAGCGCGAGCTAGAAGCGCGCGTACACGCCTTCGAGCTGTTCCTGACCGACTGTGAAGAAGACCTGTCCGCCTGTGCCCTCAACTACCCCGTGCAGGCGGAAAAGCGCACCATTATCCATCACCTGGTGCAGGAAGCCAGCGCCCTGGAGATTTTCGACACTCAGCTTCATACGCGCATCAGGGAAATTGACCGGCGTCTGCGCGGCATCCTCCGCGAAGGCGAGTGTCTGGCTGATGAACGCCTCTGCCGCGTATATCCCAGGACCGAGTTCTGGTGGTTGTATGGCGCGGTGACCGAGCAGGAAAAATGATCCTCAGTCCGCAAGCGAAAAGGCCGGTGCTTTCACCGGCCTTTTTTCTCTCCCCGCTGCAGGCACCTGCCCGCACTCGCTACCAGCCATGCTCCAGGCGCGCGATCAGGCGTTCCGGCATATCCAGGCGACGCATCTTCTCCTGCGTCACCGAGACCGGATAGGGCACGCGCCGATGCTCGAAGATCGCTTCCTGCACGTGCAGAATGCCATAGGAAGCGTCCTTGTTGGAATCGCGGGGCTGCCCCACACTACCCGGATTGATGATCAGGCGATGCCCGTTCAGCGAACGCGGCATGTGATAGACGGGCTGTATGGCTTCGGTGTCACCCTGATGATCGGTGAGCTGATAAATGATGGGGGTGTGCGTATGACCGACCAGGCAGTAGGGCGTCTCGAAGTGCGGGAAGTTGAGCGCGGCCACCAGGGGGTCGAGGATGTATTCCCACACCGGCTCGCGCGGACTGCCGTGCGCCAGCGTGTAATCGCCCAGCACGAAAGTGGTCGGCAGCGCGGCCAGATAGGCCAGGTTGTCCGGCGTCAGCGTCTCACGCGTCCAGGTGACGGCGCGGCGAGCGTCGGCATTGAAGGTGCGAATGTCCAGCCGGGCCAGCGCGGCCCAATCGTGATTGCCCGCCAGGCACAAATGTGGCAGGCTGCGCAACAACTCGCAGCATTCATTGGGGTCAGGGCCATAGCCGACCACATCGCCCAGGCACCACACGAACTCCCACTGTCCCCTGGCATCTTCGAGAACCGCTTCGAAGGCGGCCAGGTTGGCGTGAATATCCGAGATGACTAGTACGCGCATGAACCGAGCTTCCCCATCACTCTGACCTGTGCAACCCCCTATCGGCTCAGAGCATAACACGTTTCCGGGCCGCTGGCGAATGGGCTTTGTTTCCCAGCCTGTGAGGCTGGCAGAACCTCAGGTGCCCGTTTTCTTCTTCTTGCGCGGTTTGGGAGCGGCCTTCTTCTGGGCCAACAGCGCCAGCGCCATCTCCAGAGTCACGCTGTCCAGCGGCGTATCTTTGGGCACGCCAGCGTTGACCTTGCCATGTTTGACGAACGCGCCATAGCGACCGGTGTACAGGCCAACCGGCTGACCATCCTCCGGATGAGCGCCCAACTCACGCACCAGTTCGGTCCGCCGACTCTTCTTCTGTGCCAGCAACGCCAGCGCGCGTTCCAGCGTGACGGTCAGCACGTCATCGTCTGCCCCCAGCGAACGGTATTCCCCGTTGTGTCGCACATAGGGTCCGAACCGCCCAATGCCCGCCTCGACCGGTTCGCCCGTCTCCGGGTGCGCGCCCAGGATGCGCGGCAGATCGAGCAGCGCCAACGCCTGTTCGAGCGTGACCGAATCTGGCGCTATGCCTTTGGGTAATGAGACCCTCTGGGGCTTTTTTCCCTTGCCGTCTGCCCCGTTCTCTCCGCGCTGCACATAGGGGCCATATGGCCCTTGCAGCACGTAGATGGGCTGTCCCGTCTTGGGATCGTGGCCGAGAGGCGCTGGCCCTGCCTGCTTCTCGCGCAGCAGGCGCTCGACTTCGTCCAGCGTGAGATCGGCGGGAGAGAGCGTATCCGGCAGCGACACGCGCACCGTTTCGCCGTTGCGCTCCTGCTCCAGATAGGCCCCATAGCGCCCGATGCGTACACGCGCCCGCACCTCGCTTAGCTCCAGCGCATTGATGGTGCGGGGATCGATCTCCTGTTCCTTGCTCTTCACCTGTTGCGCCAGTCCATTCTCGCCCAGGTAGAAAGAGCGCAGATAGGGGCGACCCTGCTGCTTGCCCTCGGCGATCTCGTCGAGCACGCGCTCCATCTGCGCCGTGAAGTCCAGATCGACCAGGTTGGGGAAATGATGCTCCAGCAGGCAGTTGACAGCAAAAGCAGTGAAGGTCGGCACCAACTGTTTGCCCACCTTGCGCACATAGCCGCGCTCCTGAATCGTCCCGATGATCGTGGCGTAAGTGCTCGGTCGCCCGATGCCTTCGCTCTCCAGGGCCTTGACCAGTGTGGCGTCGGTGTAACGGGCTGGTGGCTTGGTGTCGTGTCGCACGGGTTCGAGAGCGGTACACTGCACCTCTTCGCCAGCGGTCAGAGCAGGCAGCAACATTTCCTGGTCATCCAGCGCCGCCGAAGGATCGTCGGCCCCTTCCACATAGGCGCGGAAGAAGCCAGGGAACAGCACCCGCCTGCCCGACGCGCGAAACTCTGCGTCGTCCACCGTGATCTGCACGGTCGTCAGGCGCAACTGCGCTTCGGCCATCTGCGTGGCGATGGCGCGTTTCCAGATCAAGTCATAGAGGGCGTATTCCTGCCCGCTGAGACGCAGTTCGTCGGCAGTGGGCATCCGCGCTCCGGCGGGGCGAATCGCCTCGTGCGCCTCTTGAGCGCCTTTGGCCTGCGTGCGGAACTGACGCGGCGCGCGGCTGAGGTATTCCGGCCCGTACTGCTCGGCCACCCGCTGCCGAATGGTGCGCAACGCCTGCGAGGAGAGGTGCACCGAGTCAGTGCGCATGTACGTTATCAGGCCGCGTTCGTAGAGTTGCTGGGCAATGCGCATGGTCTGCTGCGCCGAAAGTCCCAGCTTGCGGTTGGCCTCCTGCTGCAAGGTAGAGGTAGTGAACGGTGGCGCGGGAGAGCGGCTCTGATCGCGCTCGCTCACCTCGGTGACCACCCAGCGCCCCGCCTGCAGACGGCGTACCAGCGCCTGCGCCTGCGCTTCGTCGAGCAACACCACTTTCTTGCGCGGGGGAATCTTGCCCGTCGTCTCGTCGAAGTCTTTGCCGGTCGCCAGGCGTACGCCGTTCAGCGCCACCAGTTGGGCGGCGAAGGTCTGACCGTGCGCAGAGAGCGTCGCCTTCAGGTCCCAATATGCACCGGAACGAAAGCGGCGGCGCTCCTCTTCGCGCTGCACCAACAGGCGCACCGCGGCGGATTGCACCCGTCCCGCCGAAAGCCCCGGCGCGATCTTCTTCCACAACAGGGGCGACACCGTGTACCCCACCAGCCGGTCGAGAATCCGCCGCGTTTCCTGCGCCTCGACCAGCTTGCTGTCAATCGAGCGGCAATTCTTGATCGCCGCTTGAATGGCTTCCTGGGTGATTTCGTGGAACACCATGCGCTTGACGGGGACTTTGGGCCGCAGCACTTCCGTCAGGTGCCAGGCAATGCTCTCGCCTTCGCGATCCTCGTCGGTGGCCAGGATCAGCTCTTCGGCCTTGTCCAGCGCTTCGGCCAGCGCTTTGATGACTTTCTTCTTGTCTTTGGGAATCACATAGAGCGGCTCGAAGTCCTGGGCGACGTTGACCCCCAGGCGCGCCCACTCTTCGTTCTTCACCTTGGCCGGAATCTCACTGGCCGACGCAGGCAGATCGCGGACGTGCCCCATGCTGGCCTCGACCTGATAGCCAGCGGGCAAAAAGCCACGAATGGTGCGTGCTTTGGTGGGAGATTCGACGATGACGAGTTTGCTCACTGTGTGCCCTTGTTCGTCGTGTTCGGTCGCGGCAGGCAACGCGCGCCGTGACAGGCCCAATTCGCGCGAAGCCGTGCGAAGAGTACCATCACGTCGCGCGGCTGACAAGTGTCAGTCCGACGTATTGGCGACGGCAGACGTAGCGCCAACGTCGGTCGGAAGGGCGAAAATGCGGTCCGTTGCGAATTCCGCCAGGCCATCAAGACTGGCGAAGGTGACATCGCCCGGCGTCAGATGAAAGGCCAGATGCACCGTCGGCGGCAGGGTCAGGGTGAGATCGAGCCGCGCCACGGTGCCCACTACTGGTTTGCGCCGCACAATGATGTAGATGCCCGCCTCGTCCTGCTCCGTCGCCAGCTCGACGCCAAAAGCGCGACTCAGGTTGGCATTCAGTTCTACGCGAGGCAACGCATGCTGACGCACTGTCAGGTGACAGTGCGAGGCACGCACATAGACAGTCAGGGGAGCCGTGACCGGAAACACCTGCACGAATGATTGCTCGCCCTTGGGTACGGCCTCAGCAGCAGATTCCAGCGCCGACTCGATGACCGTACGCCCGCCATGTCGCAAGGCCATTTCCAGCGCGGCCCGACTACCGCTTCGCACCAGCGCTCCCAGGCCCCGTCGTAAGAGTGTCACCATGGCTGCTCTCCCAACCACTCCCTAATGGCGCGCGCCACCTCTGCCGGGCGTTCGAGCGTTACCATGTGTCCGGCCCCCTCGATGATCAGCAACTGCGCATGGGGTATGCGCTCCGCCAGCGTGAGGCTGAAATCAGGGAACACCATGCGATCTCCTGCCGCCCCAATGACCAGGACAGGCACCCCGATCTGGTGTTCCCTACCCCGCACATCGAAAGCCTGACAGGCCAGGAAATCTCCGCTCAGGACAGCGGGCGAAGTCTGCCCCAGGCGCTCGCAGGCAAGGGCAAGTTGCGCTGCGGGCGTTGCCGGGTGCCAGGCGCGTTCGACGATCCACCGGATCGCCGCCGCAGGTGTCGCCAGAACGCGCTCCGGCAGGCTCGGCTCGACTGGCAACCGGCTGCCCGTGACAATCAGCACCAGGCCAGCTACACGCTCCGGGTAATCGAGCGCCAGTTGCTGAGCAATGGCTCCGCCCATGCTGTGCCCAACCACAACAGCCCGCGCGATCTGCGCTGCGTCCAGAAAGGCCTGCACGTCCCGCGCATAGTCGGCGACCGTCGTGCGCCCTGCTCCGGGCGACCGTCCATGACCGGGCAGGTCGAGCGTCCAGACTTGCGCGCCCGGCATCCGTCGCAGTGCAGCCGGCCAGTCGAGGCGCGAACCGCCCGCCCCATGCAGCAACACCACGGGCGGACAGCGCGTAGCCCTTCCCGCCACAGTATAGTAGAAGGCGCTCGTGTCAGCCTGCAACACTGGCATGGTCTGTGCTCTATATCCAGCTACACCTCATCCGAGTCTAACCTGAACTTTCGTCTGTGCGCCAGCGCTTGACGCGACCCTGAGCGATGGCTATACTCGCACGGTGAAAAGGGTTGTCACAGGGAGGATAACGATGGCTGGTGAGACCTCGCCCGGCGCGGCAATCAGCCCGGAACTGCTGGAGATTTTGCGCTGCCCTGAAGCGGTGCACTATACGGACAAGGGAGACGATCCAGGGCGACTGGAGCTGGTACACGGCTGCTGGCTGGTGTGCGCCGATTCCGGCAACAAGTATCCCATCCGCGACGGGATTCCGGTCATGCTGATCGAGGTTGGGCGCAAGTACAGAGACGTGCCGGTTGAAGACCTGCCCGTCCCGCCGCCGGACGAAGACTGAGGAATTCCGGCCACCACAGCGAACCCAGAGGCAACGCCTGGCAGTACTGCCGGGCGTTGTTTTGTGCTCGCTAGTGCCAGGGCGCGCCTTTTGCTATACTGCTGATAGCCTTTCGCTGTCAACCGGACAGGTGGTTTCCCCATGACCTCAACAAATGCCTTTGCGGACAATCTGCCTCTTCACCAGGGCCAGGACCTGCCAGGAGCGCCACGTTTGCCCCTGGTAGGGCGTCAGGCCGATCTCGACGCCGCGCGCGCCCTGCTGGAAACTGGCATCCCCCTGCAACTGGTCGGCATGCCAGGTGTAGGCAAGACCGCGCTGGTGCACACGCTGGCGCAGGACTACGTTCGACAGCCGGGCGGCGTGCTCTGGCTGGAAAATGCCGACGAGACCGCCCTGGCGCTGGCCAACCGGGTGGCGCGGGCTTACGGCCTGCCTACCTGCGCCGCACAGGGCGAAGACGATATGTTCGCTTTCTTCCGGCAGGTGCACAACGTCCTCCTGGAACAGCGCCCCCTGGTCGTGCTGGATGGCCGCATCCGCCCCGAAGCCGCCCGCGAATTCGTGCGAGCCTGCGCGCCCGGCATCCCCTTGATTCTCACCGCGACCCGCCCCGCCGCTGGCCCCTGGAACGTCCGTGAAATCCGCCCGCTCGAAAGGGCGCAGGCTGCAGCCCTGCTCCAGGAGATAGTCAGTGGCTCCGGCGAATCCTCCGCAGACCTGACCGCTCTGGCAGATGCCCTGGAGGGTAATGCGCTGTCCCTCGTCGTCGCTGGAAAACAACTGGCAGCGGAACACACTCCGCAGGAATTTCTGGCGCAGATGCCCACCCTGCCACCCGGCCCCTCTAACCGCGTCATGGCGGCGCTGATGGCCGCGTACCGGCTGCTGCCCCAGGAGTTGCAGGGCATGGTGATGCTGATCGGCACGGCGTTCGCCCCTGGCGCGAGCGAAGAACTGCTCTCCGACGTGACCGGCGCGCCGCCCGAAGGACTCTCCGCCCGGATGCGGCAACTGGTAGCGCGCGGTTTCGCCGACGAGCGCTCTCTGGAAGGTCAACCGTACTTCGTGGCGCACGAGATGGTACAGCGCTTCGCCCAGGCGTTTCTGCGCGGAAAGCACCGCCTGGAGACGATGCGTGCGCGCCATCTGCACGCGGTGCCAGTCTATGTGCGGCGTCACATTGACGAACCGGAACCAGAACATTACGCCCGGCTGGCGGTCGAGATGCCGACGATCATCGCTGCCGCGCGTTACGCCGCGACACAGGGCAAAATCGAATACCTGCGCGAATTGACGGAGATGCTCGCTCCCACCAGCAACCAGAGTTTCGTGCGCGCCGCCGGATACGAGCCGGAGTATCGCTGGCTCTGCCATTTGCTGGAAGCGCCCGCCGCCGACAAACTGGGGGTGCTGGGCTGGATGACCGTCCCGCAGAGCGAACCTGTCCCAGAACCTGAGGAATCGTCCGCCATCGCTCCGACTGAGGAAACTGTCAGCCCCAGTGAAGAGACCGTACCCACTGCAGCCGCAGAGCCTTCGTCAGCCGCGAGTGTTGCGGTCGCGGAGGCACCAGCCGAAGCTGCCACAGAGGTGATCGAAGAAGCGGTGACCGGGCAGCCTGCCGCGTCTCCTCAGACCCCGCCTCTGCCCGAAGAGCCGCAGGCCGCCGGGGAGGTTCCTCCCTCCGAACCGGCTTCCGGCGCTCTCCACACCGACCTTTCGCTCGACCTGCCCGACAGCGCCGAAGCCCTGGCACGCCTGGGGGAAACCGCCAGAGAACAGGACGCGGGATCGCTGATCGCGCGCTACGCACAGGCTGCCCAGAGCTTCCGCGCCGACGGCAAAGTGGAAGACGAACTGGCCGCCCTGGAAGCGCTGGCCATGCTCAGCCTGGAAGGGGAGCGCTACGAAGACGTGCTCGCCTATGTAGACCAGGGCATGAAGCTGGCCCAGGAAACCGACAACCCGCAACGGGAAGGTGAATTGCTGGTCGTCCTGGGCGATCTGCAGGTGGCGCTGGAACGCTGGGAAGGCGCAGAGACCGCCTACAAACAGGCCATTGCCGCCTTTCGCCCCGTCGGAGCGTGGTTGAACATCGGGCTGGCGCTGGACAAACTCGGCTCAGTCTATTGGGAGACGGGGCGCTCGCAGGAAGCAGCCGAAACGTGGGAACAGGCCGTGCCCGTCTTCGAGCGGCTGGGGCGAAACGATCTGCTACGCGAGGTGCTGGGCAAGGTAGCCGACACTCACGCGGAGTTGCTGCAATGGGATAGCGCCCGCATCGCTGGCGAACGCCTGCTGGCGTTGGCGCGTGCCGAAGGAGATCGGGCAGCGGAATGTGAGCAACTGTTGTGGCTGGGTACCCTCTACGAATCGCAGGGTAAGCGGGAAGACGCCCAGCAATACTTCCGGGCGGCGTTGCACGTCGCCTTCGCCCTGGGCGAGGCAGACTGGCAGGGACGAGCGTTGCTGGCACTGGCGCACCTGCTGATTGACGAGACGGTGCACCTGAACCGCACTCTGCAACTGTTGGAAGCGGCAGAACGCCTGCTGCCCGACGATACCGAAGTGCAACGCCTGCTCAAGCGTGCCAAGACACGCCAGGAACGCCTGATCCGCGGGGGCGTCACTCTGCCCGTCGCCAGCAGCAGCCTGCAGGATTACGCCCGGCAGGCCTATGAAGAATTGAGTTTGCCGGGCTGATCCGGGTTCTGAGCCTCAATAGCGCGGCACAGAAGGGTCTACCTGGCACGACCAGGCGTCAATGCCGCCGTCCAGGTTGATCAGGTTGTGCCGTCCCCGCGCCTGCAGGCGGGCGATCAGCCTGGCGCTGCGAATACCGTGATGGCAGAAGACGATCACGGGCCGGTCGGCGGGAATCTCCTGCCAGCGAGCGTCCATCTGACTGAGCGGAATGTTGACAGCCCCTTCCAGGCGGCTGAGCAACAGTTCGTAGGGTTCGCGAACATCCAGGAGCACTGCCGACCTGTCCTGTTCCAGCAACGTCTTGACCTCAGTAGGCGTCATCGAGCGAATCCCTGTTTGAGCAAGCCAGGCGCGTTGATACTCGCTGTGATCGTGTGCGGGCGCGCCGCAGAACTGTTCGTAATCTATCAGGCGGGTGATGGTCGGCGCATCCCCGCAAACCGGGCACGAAGCGCGCCTGGGAATGGTGATGATGTCGAACGTCATGTCCAGCGCATCGTAGAGCAGCAAACGCCCGATGAGCGGCTCGCCAATGCCCAACAACAGTTTGATTGCTTCGGTCGCCTGCAGGGTGCCAATCGTGCCTGGCAAGATGCCCAGCACTCCGGCTTCCGCGCAACTGGGTACCAGGTGTGGCGGGGGCGGTTCCGGCAGCATGCAGCGATAGCAGGGGCCGCCCGCCGCCGCAAAAACGCTGACCTGCCCCTCGAACCGGTACACGCTCCCATAGACAAGGGGCTTGCCCAGCATCACTGCGGCGTCGTTCAGCAGGTAGCGGGTGGGAAAGTTGTCGGTGCCGTCCAGGATCACGTCGTATTCGCGCAGGATGTCGAGCGCGTTGTGACTGGTCAGCGGGGTGTGGTACGTTTCGATAGTGACCAGGGGGTTGAGTTCGCGCAGGCGCTGCGCTGCAGAAACCACCTTGGGAACGCCGACCGTGGCCTCGCTGTGCACGATCTGCCGCTGCAGGTTGGTCACGTCCACCACGTCGAAGTCAACCAGGCCGATGCGCCCCACCCCTGCCGCAGCCAGGTACATGGCGATCGGGCTGCCCAGGCCGCCCGTACCCACCACCATGACGCTGGCTTCCTTCAGGCGACGCTGACCTTCCAGCCCCACCTGGGGCAGGATCAGGTGACGGCTGTAACGTTTCAATTCGTCGCGCGTGAACACAGAGAGAGTCAGGTCACCGGGTGTCTGGCTCATGGCCGTTGCTCCTGGTGTGTCGCTGGCAAGATGCGTAGACCCTAGCTTAACATAGGAGCTGCCCTGCCCCAAAAGGAAGATGAAAGCCGGGGCAAGTCTGCGCCCCAGTGTTTGGGGCCGACGATAAATCGCTCTGGAAAAATGCGAAAATCGGCGTATCATTACTCCACTGGTGTAATGGAAAACAGCGCGGTGACAGGTCGGGCAGTTACGGCGGCAAGCGAAATGACGATTGACAGCCCTGAGAGGCATGTTATAATATTTTCTCTTGTACCCCATAACTGTCTAGACAGACCATTGACCTCGAAAACCGGCCAAATCAAAGTTGAGGACTCAGTGACTCTTTCCCGTCCCCTGGACGAGCGCTTTCGTCTGGCGGTAGCCATTGGCCCTCAAGGAGTGACGCATGCAGCGGCTGCTTGATGAGAAGAACTATGCACGTGCCACAGACGTGCAGGATCTCCCCTCACTCATTGAAATCCAACGCGAGTCGTTCGACCGGTTCTACCGCGAAGGGCTGAACGAGCTTTTCGACGAGATCAGCCCCATCGAGAGCTTCAACGGCAATCTGCGGCTCTATTTCCCTGGCAGCAGCCCCGAAGCTCAGCAGTTCGGCCTCACCTATTGGTTTGAGGAACCGAAGTACTCCGAGGAGCTATGCCTGGAGCGCGACATCACCTATGCCGCGCCGCTCTTCGTCAAGGTAGCGCTGGTCAACCGCGCCGCCGGTGACGAAGTCGTCATCTCCGACATCTTCATGGGCGACTTCCCGATGATGACGGACAAGGGCACGTTCATCATCAACGGGACAGAGCGCGTGGTGGTCAGTCAGCTCATTCGCTCGCCCGGCGTCTACTTCGCCGCCGAAGAAGACCGCACGACCGGGCGCTTGCTCTCCACCGCCAAGCTCATCCCCGATCGGGGCGCGTGGATGGAGTTCGAGACACGCAAGAGCGACTATCTGGCCATCAAGTTCAACCGCAAGCGCACCATCCCGGTGACTATTCTGCTGCGCGCGCTGGCGGCTGTGAGCGATGGTTTCGACGAGCATTCGCCCCTCAAAGAGGGCACCGACGAAGAACTGCTCGCCATCTACGAGAAGGTAGACAACAACCCCGATCACCGCTACATCGAGGGCACCATCCGCATGGAGCCGCAATGGGACCTGCGCGATGGGATGACGGTGGCCGAGGCCGCGTTGCTGGAGTTCTACAAGCGCATGCGCCCCGGCGATCCGCCTACCCTGGATAACGCCCGCGAATATCTGCAGGAGCAACTCTTCGATCAGCGCCGCTACGATCTGGAGCGCGTGGGCCGCTACAAGCTCAATCAACGGCTGCACCTCAATGATCGGGTGCTGCCGACCATGCGCACCATCACCAAGTACGATCTGGTGAAGCTGGTCGAGCGCATGATCCTGATCAACAACGGCCTGGAAGAGCCGGACGATATTGATCACCTGGGCAACCGGCGCGTCAAGACGGTGGGCGAACTGATCCAGAACGCCCTGCGCATTGGCCTGCGCCGCATGGAACGGGTGGTGCGCGAGCGTATGTCCATTCGCGAGACCGAGAGCATCTCGCCGATGACGCTGATCAACATCCGCCCGGTTGTTTCGGCGGTGCGCGAGTTCTTCGGGTCGAGCCAGCTTTCGCAGTTCATGGAGCAGACCAACCCGCTCTCTGAATTGACGCACAAACGTACCCTGTCGGCCCTGGGGCCGGGTGGTCTGCGTCGCGAGCGCGCGGGCTTCGACGTGCGCGACGTGCATCACAGTCACTATGGCCGCATCTGCCCCATCGAGACGCCCGAAGGCCCGAACATCGGCCTGATCGGTCGCCTGGCCAGTTATGGGCGCGTCAACGAGTACGGCTTCATCGAGACCCCCTATCGCAAGGTCTATCGCGAAATGGCGGTGGACGACGAACGCCTGCTCGATCGCGTTCTGCGCCAGGATGTGACCGACGAAGCCAGCGGACAGACTATCCCTGCTGGCACGGTCATTGACGAGAAGGTACGGGCGCAATTGCAGGCGATGGGGCTGAAGTCCGTGCCCATCATGCCGTTCGTCAGCAACGAGGTACATTACCTGTCTGCCGACGAGGAAGATCGCTACACCATCGCCCAGGCCAACGCGCAACTGGACGAGCACCATCACTTCGTCAACGACCGCGTCTCGGCGCGCCATCATCAGCGCTTCCTGGTGGCCCCGCGCGAGAGCATTGACTATATGGACGTGGCCCCCCGTCAGATTGTGGGCATTTCCGCCGCGCTGATTCCCTTCCTGGAGCACGACGACGCCAACCGCGCCCTGATGGGATCGAACATGCAGCGTCAGGCTGTGCCGCTGCTCAAGCCGGACATCCCCATTGTCAGCACGGGCGTGGAACGTCAGGCCGCCTTGGACTCCGGTCAGGTGTTGATTGCCGACCGCGACGGCGAAGTAGTCTCGGTGCAAGGCGATCAGATCGTCCTGCGCACCGAGGACGGCTTGAAGACCTACCGCCTGCGCAAGTACAACCGTTCCAATCAGTCCACCTGCATTGATCAGCGGCCTGTCGTGCGCAAGGGGCAGTTCGTGCGCAAGGGTGATGTGCTGGCCGATAGCTCTTCGACGGTCAACGGGGAGCTGGCATTGGGGCACGACGTGCTGGCCGCTTTCCTGTCGTGGGAGGGTGGTAACTACGAAGACGCCCTGCTGATCAGCGAAGCGCTGGTGCGCGAAGACAAGTTCACCTCGATCCACATTGAAAAGCACGAGGTCGAGGCGCGCGACACGAAGCTTGGCCCGGAAGAAATCACCTACGACATCCCCAATGTGGGTGAAGAAGCGCTCAAAGACCTGGACGAGCGCGGCATCATCCGCATCGGCGCGGAAGTCGGCCCGAACGATATCCTGGTGGGCAAGATCACGCCCAAGGGCGAAAAAGAACTGACGCCCGAAGAAAAACTGCTGCGCGCCATCTTCGGCGAAAAAGCCCGCGAGGTGAAAGATTCCTCGCTGCGTCAGCCGCACGGCGAGCATGGCAAAGTGGTGGACGTGAAAATCTTCACCCGCGAGGAACATCGCGACCTGCCCGCCGGTGTGGATCAGATGGTGCGCGTGAGCGTCGCCCAGAAGCGCAAACTGACCCAGGGCGATAAGATGGCCGGGCGTCACGGTAACAAGGGTGTCATCTCCAAGGTCGTGCCCATCGAGGACATGCCCTTCCTGGAAGACGGCACGCCCGTCGAGATCATCCTGAACCCGCTGGGTGTGCCGGGCCGCATGAACATCGGTCAGGTGCTGGAGACGCATCTGGGCTGGGCCGCCGACCGGTTGGGCTTCCGCGCCATCTCGCCCGTATTCGACGGGGCGGAGGAAGACGAGATCGAAGCCGAACTGGGCCGCGCCTGGATGATCGATCGCGCCTGGCGCGAGGTCGGCGAGCGGGCCTGGCAATGGCTGAAAGAAGAAGCCTACGACACCGAATACCTCGAAGACGACGAGGAAGTGCGCCGGCTCTACATTGATCACTGGCTGGGCGCGCTCGGCACCTATGATGTGGAGCGTCTGGCCCTGGATCGCGTGTACGCGCGGCGCTCCGTCCTGCGCGAATGGTTGCGCGAGCACGGCTACGATCCCGAAGACATCCTGGCCTTCGGCGATGTCACCGACCTCAGTGAGCGTCAGCGTCGCGACGCCAACGCGCGCCGCGCCACGCTGGAACTGTGGATCGAGCACGTAACCGGCGAGCGCCCGCCCGCGGGCCTTTCCGAAGAAGAACTGCGCCAGAAAGCGCGCCGTGTCGAGATCAAGACGGGCCAACCAGTGCCCATCTACGGCAAGCAAATCCTGTACGACGGCAAGACGGGCGAACCGTTCGATCAGCCGGTGACCGTGGGCATCATTCACATGCTCAAGCTGGCTCACCTGGTCGAAGACAAAGTACACGCCCGTTCGACCGGCCCCTACAGTCTGGTGACGCAGCAGCCACTCGGCGGCAAGGCGCAGTTCGGCGGACAGCGCTTCGGTGAGATGGAAGTGTGGGCGCTGGAAGCCTATGGCGCAGCCTACACGCTGCAGGAAATGCTCACCGTCAAGTCCGACGATGTGCAGGGGCGCGTCAAGACCTACGAAGCCATCGTCAAGGGCGAGCCGATCGAAGAACCCGGTATTCCGGCCAGCTTCCGCGTGCTGGTCAAGGAACTGCAAAGCCTGGGCCTGGCGGTGGAAGCCATCACCGACACGGGCGAGGTGATTCGTTTCGGCAAGGACGAAGAGAAATCGCGCCAGCCCAACCTCCCCACGGGCCTGTTTGGCGTGGGCAATCACGAAGAATAGCGGGCTGGCCGGGTGCAGGTAGTAAAGCGGGCCGGATATGTCATCTGGCCCGCTTTGTATGTCTGGAAGTGGATTGAATCTGATGTCTCATACAACCGTCGTGTGTCCTCACTGTGGCAAGAAACTGGCCAATGCCGAGAAGCTCGCCTGGCACCTCAGCCGCGAGTGCCCGGCCTTCCGCCCCCGCGAAGATCGTCAGCGCCCGGTCGAGGACGAGAACAGCAACGCCCCCGCCGAGCGCTAGCGGACTCCAGAACAAATCTGTCGCGGGGGCGTCCCGCTCAGTCTTCGGGCAACACCACCCGGATATGCAGTTCTTCCAGTTGCGACGGTTCCGCTTCCGACGGCGCGCCCGCCATCAGGTCGGCGGCCTGCTGTGTCTTCGGGAAGGCGATCACCTCGCGGATATTGGGCTGCCCGGCCAGGATCATCACCAGGCGATCAATACCGGGAGCGATGCCCCCGTGCGGCGGTGTGCCGTATTCGAACGCCTCCAGCATGTGCCCGAAGCGCTCTTTGGCCATTTCCACGTCCAGCCCGATCAGGCCGAAAATCTTCTCCTGGATGGCCCGGTCGTGGATACGGATGCTCCCGCCGGCCACCTCGTAACCGTTGCAGGCCAGGTCATATTGCTGCCCGCGGGCTTTGCCAGGGTCGGTGTCTAGCAGTGGCACATCTTCCCACATGGGCGCGGTGAACAGGTGATGGCTGGGGTCCCAGCGCTGCTCGTCTTCGTTCCAGGTGAACAGCGGAAAGTCAATGATCCAGCAGAACGCTACCTTCTTGGGATCGTCCAGCCCCAGCCGATGCGCCATCTCGCGGCGGAGCGTGTCCAGCACTTCGCAGACTACCGGCTCGCTATCCGCAGCGAAGAGCAACAGATCGCCGGGCCTGGCTCCAGTCCGTTCCAGGATCGCCCCCAGTTGTTCCGCGCTGAAGAACTTGGCGATGGGCGAGCGCACCGGCCCGGCTTCGCTCGCCTCGACGGCCATCCAGGCCAGTCCTTTTGCCCCCGCCTCTTTGGCGATGGCTTCCAGTTCGTCCAGTTGCTTGCGGCTGTATGAGGCGCAGCCCGGCACGCAAATGGCCCGCACCGGATTGCCTGCTTTCACCATCTCGGAGAACACACGAAAACCACAGTCCGCTACCAGATCGCTCAGATCGGCGATCTCCATGCCGTAGCGCAGGTCGGGCTTGTCGGTGCCATAGCGGCGCATGGCTTCGGCGTAGCTCAGGCGCGGGAAAGGTTTGGTCACCAGCTCGCGGTCGGTGACCTGCTCGACCAGCGCCGTGAACATCCCCTCGATGAGATCGAGCACGTCTTCCCGCTCGACGAAGCTCATCTCCAGGTCCAGTTGGGTGAATTCTGGCTGCCGGTCGCCACGCTGATCCTCGTCCCGAAAACAGCGCGCAATCTGAAAGTAACGCTCGAAGCCCGCCACCATCAGCAACTGCTTGAGTTGCTGTGGGCTTTGCGGCAGGGCGTAGAACTTGCCGGGGTGCAGACGGCTGGGCACCAGGTAGTCGCGCGCGCCTTCCGGCGTGGTCTTGAACAGGATCGGCGTCTCGATCTCGATGAACCCACGGTCGGACAGGTAGTTGCGGATGAAGCGGATCACGTTGTGGCGCAGAATCAGGTTGCGCTGCATGGCCGGGCGGCGCAAATCCAGGTAGCGGTAACGCATGCGGACGGCTTCGTCCACATGCTCATTCTTGTTGATGTAGAAGGGGGGAGTTTTGGCCCGGTTGAGGATGCGCAGCGCGCTGGCCTCCAGCTCGATTTCGCCGGTGTCCAGGTCGGGATTCTCCATGCCTGGCGGACGCCGGACGACAGTGCCCGTCACCTGCACCACCCACTCGACGCGCACGTCGCGGGCGAGCGCGTGCACCTCCGGTGCCGTCTCCTGGTTGATGGTCACCTGCGTGATGCCCCAGCGATCCCGCAGGTCCCAGAAGATCAGCCCGCCGTGCTCGCGCCAGCGATGCACCCACCCCGCGAGCGTGACCTGCTGCCCCACATGTTCAACCCGCAGTTCACCGCACGTGTGCGTTTTCAACATGCCGTTCCGTCTCCCCTTCGAACAGTGCCCAGGCCACCATTGCCCGGCCTGTCTGTGATCAGTCAACCAGCGCCAGCTTCCTGGCGAAAGTTCGCCAGAGATTATCACACAGCCCCTCAAACAGGCAATACCTTCGCCTGAGCAAACCGACCAAACACAATCATGCTGCCCGCGCCGCCAACCTTGCCCCCAACCCATGGGCCTTCCGCGCTATGGCCGCCCCGCGTTCGGCGGGTATAATCAGCGCACTCGTACATGCACCCGCCTGAGGGACACCGCCGTAAAATGATCCGCTCCATCACCAGCCAAGGGCTGACCGATCAACTGGCCGTGTTGAGTCGTGCCCTGCAAGAAGTGAGCGACACGCTGCACGCCCAGGACAGCCTGCTGCGTCAGCGCGGACTGGCCCTGACTCCTGAGGTATTGAGGGGATTGGATTCCCTCACGGGCGACCTGCGCCGCCTGGCCGATTTTCTGCGACCCGTTTATGTCGAGCTGGAACAACTCACCGCGCTGGCCCAAACTACCGCCCTGATCAACTCATCGCTCGATCTCAATCAGGTGCTCAACGAGGTCATGGACACCGTGATCAGGCTGACAGGTGCCGAGCGGGGTTACATTGTGTTGCGCGACGAAAGCAGCGGCGAACTGGAATTCCGCGTGGCGCGCAACCTGGATCGCGCGACGCTCGAACGCGGCGAGTTCATTGTCAGCCGCACGGTCGTCCGTCAGGTCGCCGAGACCGGTGAACCCGTGCTGACCACCGATGCCCAGGCGGATCCCGCTTACAGCACGCAGGAAAGCGTCGTGATTCACGCCCTGCGTTCCATCCTGTGCGTTCCCCTGATGCTCAAGGATCGCGTGACGGGCGTCGTCTATGTGGACAACCGTGTCAAGGATGGGGTCTTCCGCGAGAAAGAGCTACACCTGCTGACTGCTTTCGCCAACCAGGCTGCCATCGCCATCGAAAACGCCCGGCTCTTCGCACGCGCACAGGCCGCCCTCAGCGAAGTCACGGCCATGAAGGAGCTGATGGACGATGTCTTCGCCTCCATCGCCAGCGGTGTGATCACGCTCGATGCCGCGGGTACCATCCTCACCTGCAATCAGGCCGCGGCGCGTATCTTTGGCGTGCCCGTATCCGCTGTGCAGGGCCTCAACCTGGCGCAGGTCATGCCCGCGCTGGCGCGCGTCCTCTCCGATCTGCAGGCTGACGTATTGGGGGGAGGACAGAGTCACTGGCTCGATCTCAGCCTGACCCTGCCAGAACGAGGCGAAGTCTACCTGCAACTGGCGCTCTCTCCTCTGCTCGACGAAGCGCAGATCGTCGGCGTGGTGATCGTCGTCAACGATCTGACCGAGATCAGGCAGCGCGAAGCCACGCTGGAACTGGTTCGGCGCTATCTCCCGCCGGGCATGGTGGACAACATTCAGAGTCTCGACGAACTGGGGCTGGGTGGTGAACGCCGCACGATCACGACCCTGTTTGTGGAGACGCGCCCCTTTCACACGTTCCCCGATACGTTGCGCCCTCAGGAACTCATGGAGCGGCTCAATCTCTACCTCACAGCCGGGGCGGAGGCCATTCACAGCCGCCATGGGGTGATTGACAAGTTCATGGGCAACGAGATCATGGGCCTGTTCAACACTCAGCTTAACCCCAGCGCCGATCACGCCTGGCAGGCAGTGCTGGCCGCGCTGACTATGGCCGACGAATTCCAGGCCCTGGCCGAGCGCCTGGGCGAAGAAGCAGTCGCTCACTGGCGCATCGGCATTCATACCGGCGTGGCGACTCTGGGCAATGTGGGCAGCCCGCTACGTCGCGCCTTCACCGCCATCGGCGACACGGTCAACCTGGCCAAGCGCCTGCAAGAAAGCGCAGCGCCTGGTCAGATCATCCTCAGCGAAGAGGCCTACGCCGCCTGTGCTGACTTCCTGCACGATCCGGCCTTCGGGCTGCAGGTCATCGAGCAAGGCACACTGCTCGTCAAGGGGCGCAGTCAGCCGACGCGCATCTTCGAAATCCGCCGCAGCCACCAACCCTGATCGGTAGCAGGCTCACCAGAGGTACGCCACCCATGTTCAACACCCTCAACATCAAGAGCCAGGCCCTGGAAAGACTGGTCCACCTGGAACGCCAGGCTCAGGGGCTGCTTGCATTGGCGCAGCAACAGGATCAGGCGTTGCGTCAGCGCGGTATGACCCTCGCGCCGGGTGCGCTGGAGAGACTGTTGACAGCCCGCGCAGAACTCGAACAGATCGTGCACAGCCTGGCTGAAGACAGCATCACCCTCGATCAACTGCGCGCGCTGGCTCAGACCACGGCCCTGCTCAATTCCTCTCTCGACCCCGATACCGTGCTGACTGAAGTGATTGACACAGCCATCGCCATCACCGGCGCGGAACGGGCTTACATCGTCTTGCAGTCCGCTGACAGGCAAACCCTGGAGTTCCGCATCGCCCGCGATGCGCAGCGCCGACCGCTGCAAGCCGCAGACTTCACCGTCAGCGAGAGTGTCGTCCAGCAGGTGGCCCGCACCGGCCAGCCAGTGATCGCCGGTGACGCCCTGCTCGATACTCGCTTCGGTCTGCAGACCAGCATCATGACACACGGCCCTCGCTCCCTCATCTGTGTCCCTTTGCTATCCAGAGGACAGGTAATCGGCGTGCTCTACGCGGACAACAGGCGGGCGCTGAACCTGTTCGGCGAGCGCGAAGCGTCGCTACTGCTGGCCTTTGCCAATCAGGCCGCCGTTGCCATCGAGAACGCGCACCTGTTCGCGCGGGTGCGTGAGACGCTAGCCTCCATCACGGAGATGAAGCACCTGCTGGACAACGTGCTGGAATCGATCGCCAGTGGCGTGATCACGACAGACCGCCGCGATCGCATTGTTATCTACAACCGTGCGGCAGAGCAGATACTGGGCATTCCCCACGATCAGGCGGTTGGGCGAGCGGTCACCGACGTGTTGCCCGACGTATTCGCCAGTCTCAACAGCGTGACACAAACCGTCCTGCTGCAGAACCGACCTCACGTCTTCGAGATCGAACCGGTGCTGCCACACCGTGGCGCGGTGACGCTGAGCCTGCGCCTGACTCCGCTGAAGGATGCGCGAGGCGTGATTGTCGGCACAGCCCTGGTGGTGGACGATCTCACCGAGATTCGCCGGCGCGATGCCACGCTCAAAGTGGTGCACACCTATCTGCCGCCCTCACTGGTGCGCAATATCCAGAGCATCGATCGGCTGGGCCTGAGCGGCGACGAGCGCGAGATCTCCGTAGTATTTGCCGACGTGCGCGGTTTCACCAGCTTCAGTGAGCATCTCGATCCTGAACTGTTGATGTCCATCATCAGCCGCTATCTCACCGTCTGCACCGACGCTCTGCAGCTCCAGGAGGGGATCGTAGACAAATATATGGGCGATGCGGTCGTGGGTTTGTTCAACACCCAACTGAACCCGCAGGACGATCACGCCATCCGCGCGGTGCGCGCCGCTCTGACGATGGCCTATGACGTACAGGCGCTTCACGAAGTCCTGCCGCCGGAACATCGCCTGTTCTACGGCATTGGCGTCGAGACAGGCATCGCAGTGCTGGGCAACGTAGGCAGCCCCAGCCGCAAGGAGTTCACGGCTATCGGGACGCCCATCAACCGCGCCAAGTTCCTGCAGGAGAACGCCCTACCCGGCGAGATTCTCATCAGCCCGCAGACGTATGAGCACGTGCGCGAGATCGTCATCGCCGAGCCGCTACCTCCCCGCAAACACAGGGATTATCCGATCTACACGGAAATCTACCGGGTCACTGGCGTTCGTCCCCGCCGTTGACAGCGCCGATTGGCTCGCCTTCCCATACAACGAAAAAGCCCCGCCTGGGGCTTGGATGCGACGAGCAGAGGGCGGGGATCAGCGCGCGGTCTCTGCAACCGGGATGAAGCCATGCTCTTCCAGATAGGTCAGACACTTGGCCACGCTCTCTTCGACCGTCTCCAGATGCGTGTGCAGCACGATCTCCGGGTTCTCCGGTTCCTCATAGGGATCGCTGACTCCAGTGAAATCCGGAATTTCGCCCGCAAACGCTTTGGCATATAGCCCCTTCACGTCGCGCTGAGCACACACTTCCAGCGGCGCGTGCACGTAGACTTCAATGAAATTCGTCGTCTCGGCCCGCACCATCGCGCGCGTGGCACGATAGGGCGAGATGAACGCCGCCAACACCGCCACGCCGTTGCGCGAAAGCAGCTTGGCGACGAACGTCACCCGCTCGATATTCTTGTCGCGATCTTCCTTGGAAAAACCCAGGTCGCGCGTCAGGCTCTTGCGCACCGTGTCCCCGTCGAGCCGCTCAACCTTGAGGCCGCGGGCGCGCAGTTCCTTTTCCAGCGCAGTCGCCACCGTCGTCTTGCCCGCCCCAGACAGACCGGTGAACCAGAGCGTGAATCCTTGCTGTTCGTAGTGGTTGCTCATTGTCTCTCAGCGATCCTGAACTATGGCCAATGATCACGCCGGCGATGCCCGAACAGGCCCGGCTCACAAACCGACGCGATTGTACCACAAACGCGCGCGGGCAAAAGCGGCATTGTTCTCCCTCAGTCCAGTCATTTGCGCTGGCTGAGAGCTTTTTTTGCTTTACCCCCGTCACGGGTATCATTAGCAGGTGCGCGAACGCACCGCCTGCATCCGTTTAGGGACACCGGACAAGGAGGAAAGCCCATGAACCGTCGAGTGGCAGGAGTCATCGTACTCCTCGTCGGCCTGGTGCTGGTCGTCGCGGGACTGGTGCTCATGCTGGTCATCGTGCCGGGCATGAAGCAGTTCCCTGACGACGTAGACACCACCCGACTCTACGAAGGCACGATGCCAGTATTGCTCAACCGCGAGACGCTGCAATTCATGACCGACCTCACCGTCGAACTGGAGCGTCACTTCCAGACCGAAGAGACATCCGACGGGCTGGCTCTGGTGCTGGAAGAACAGGTATTGCGGCTGCCCGATGGCACCCCCCTGCTCACCCAGACCAAACGGCACGCCATTGACCGCAAGACGATGGAATTCCGCGCCGACTATCCTGAAGCGTGGCGCGGCAAAGAAGGTTTGATAGACCGGGCAGGGCTGGTCCTGGGCTGGCCCATTGATACCGAGAAGAAAGACTACGAAGGCTGGAGCGACGATTACCGTTCGACTGTGCCACTGACTTTCTCCGGCGAAGTCGAGCACCCTCGCGCCGGCATCAAGACTTACCTGTTCACTTCTTCGTCCGAGCCGCGCCCCATCGCCCCCGAAGCGGTAGCCGCTATGGGCCTGCCCACTGAACTGACTCAGGCGCAGATCGGTCAGCTTGTCGGCGGTTTGGACATCAACCCCATGGTCGCGGCAGCGCTGCCCGCGCTGATCAAGCAGGCGGGCTGGCCCGATCCGGTGCCGCTCTCTTATGTCTACGAATACCAGGCCGAATATTGGGTCGAACCGACCACGGGCGTGCTGATTGACACACACAAGGTCGAAATCCGCAGTGTCGGTTTTTCCGACGAGTTGATGACCCCGCTCATTGACAAGATTCAGGCGCTGGGGCTGGTTGATCCGCAGATCGTGGCGCAGTTCCTGCCCGTCACCGTCTTCCACCTGGAGTACCAAGCCACCGATCAATCGGTGCAGGATGCCAGGCAGGATGCGCAGGATGCCAAGGATCAGCTCCAACTGTTCGGTACCACGATCCCGATTGCCGCCATCGTGGTAGGGGCGGTGCTGGCATTGCTGGGTCTGATCCTGGCAGTGCGCCGCTGACGCTCAAGAGCGTGGATCTCCCGTCTGGCAGGCCCGGCCCGCAGAAGGCCGGGCCTGTTGTGTTATCCCCCGATCTCCAGCCGCCCAACTTCAATGTCCAGGGGTTCAAGCGAGCTTTCCATCTCGTACAAAATCAGGCGCACCTCCGCAACTCCGGCGGGCATGTCCGGCGGCACGTGCAGCACCAGGCGAGTCAAGATTGGCGTATCCGGCGCCCAATTCTCCTGCCCGAACGATAGCCCCCCAGGCGGCTGATCGTGCTGCGCGACCAATGCCCCGTCCGCAGCGTACAGCCGCAGGCTCAGCCGCGCGCCGGGGTGAACAGCGTCGCCGCGTTGCCACCAGGTGTGTATCCACACGGTAGCGCCCGGCACGGCTGGCCCTTGCTGCAGGATATATCCTCCCAGATACCAGGGGCCGTCGGGCGGATACTGCTCGATGGGCCGCAGCGCCCTCACCTGCTCCCGCCACTCCTGCACCGAACGTTCCAGGCGGTAGAGCGTCAACGACACATCGCCGAAGCCGAACGCGCCAGGCAGCGACTCTTGCTCGCCCAGGTACTCCAGCATCCCCGTCACCAGATTCTGCGGGTCCATGATGTCGCCCTGCCAGCTCAACACCCACACTCGATGGGCCTGCTGTGCCTCGATCAAAGCTTGCAGGCCATCTGCAGCCTCGTCAAAGAAGAGGAACCGATTCACATTGGTCAGCGGTTCCGGCGGCAGGCCGATCCAGGGCACCCCTGGCCGGTAATAGCCCGCCGCCGTGAACAGCGTGCCATCGCGCAGCACCAAGACATCGCCAGCGACCGCATGCTCACGTATGTAAGCGAACGCTTCGCGCAGGTAACTGTTGTAGACCGGAGCATAAGCCGCCCGCGCAGGCAGCCACAGCACCGCCAGCGCGCCCAGCCAGGCCGCCCAGCGCAACCGTCGCCAGGGCACCAGAGCGCTGTAACCCGCGCCGAACAGCAAGGCCGCCCCCAGCCATATCATCCAGCCATGCCGTCCGGAGAGCTTGGCCTGCACTCCGTAGACCAGCCCGATCAGACCAGCCAGGGGCAGCAGAACGGCTGCCAGCGGTACGAGCAACGAGCGGACAGGTTGCCGGTGCCATCGGCGCAACGCGCACCACAGCAGGCAACCAAAGGCCAGCACAGCGACCATCGCCCAGGTATAAGGCGGTGCATCAGCCGGAACGACGCGCTGCCCGTGAGCGTAGAAATCGGCGTATGTCTTGAGCGCAGTCAGCGGGTCTACGCGCCCGGCGTAGGCGGTCCCTGCGCGCACGTCACGCCCGGCCAGGGCCAGGTACCAGGGCACCATCCCGGCGACCGTTCCCCCCGCAAGCTGCAAGGCAATGACAGTGCGGCGACGTTCCGCACTGCGCATGACCGCCCACCCTACCAGCACCGCATGCACGGCCAGGGCGAGCACGCCAGTGTAGTGTGTGTACCATAGCCCCCAGGCCAGCAGCCAGTAAGCGATCAGCAGCGCCGTATAGCGCCGGTCGTGCGGACGACCGGACACGGCGTAGCGCCGCCACAGGCTCCATAGCACGACGCTGGCCCAGCCCGTCAACGCCAGCGCCAGGCCATAGGGGCGCACCTCGAAGGCGGCGTAGAGGAAGCTCTGCGTGAGCGCGAAGGAAGCAGCGGCCAGCCAGCCTGTCCAGGGCGAACCAAGCCTTTGTCCCAGGGCGATCAGTGCAGCAAGCGCCAACAGCGCCGCCCAGACCGAAGGCAGGCGCAGAGCGAATTCACTCGTCCCGCCGAATATGCCCCACCCTTTGAGCAACGCGAAGTGCAGCGGCATCTGATTGTCAACCCGCGTGCACCATTCCCACAGATCGCCCCAGCTTTGCGTGGCGAAGTAGGCGTTGACCGTCTCGTCATACCACAAGCCGCGTTCTGGCCACTGCTGCACCAGCCACGCTGTCGCCGCCCACAACAACAGGGCGGAGAGCCAAAGCCTCCGCCGCCCGGCACGGCTTAGTGTCCTCATCGCCCTATCCGGAGACAATCAGCCGGGAAGCCGCACCGTCAGGGCACAGCTCGACAGTAACAGTGCGTCGCCCCTGGCGAAAATCAGAAACAATACACCTCCCCCCTTCGCCCGACGGCTGTGGCTTGCCGTGCGCGGCCTCCCAACCATGATAGGTCAGCGCATGCCATCGCCAGGTCAGTGCCTCACCGAAAGGCAACGTCAGCGCGATTTCGCGCGCCTGCCCCGGTTGTACCGACTCCAGGGCCTGTGCCAGAGCCGCGCGTTGCTCTGCAGGTGGCCCTGGCAACCAGATTTCGTAGGCGAAACCGTTCATGGGGATCGTCTGCGCCGGATAGTACGCTTCGTATACGGCATCCAGCACGGGCGGCGGGTAGAACTGTGCCCGGAAGATCACCGCGCCGAATTCCTGCGCCCGCAAGGCCTCAACCAGAGCAGCGGGATTGAACAGACCATTCTCGTACAGATTCTTCAACTGAGTAGGATTGGTGATCACGTCCTTGCCCGCCCGCAGACTGAACGCCGCCTCCTCGCTCATCACGGGGCGGTCGGACGCCCGCACGATATCCACGATGCGCCAGCCATTGTTGATGTCGGTCTGCGAAGGCACGTGTCCGATCGAGGCATAGCCCTGCGTCCAGCCCGCGGAATCGTAGAAGGCATAGCGAGCGCCGTAACTGGACGACAGCCCCAGCCTGTCGCTGAGCCAGCCGAATAGACGCCCCTCGGTCGGCATCTTGACCACGCTGAGCGCGTACCACACGAACAGCAAGGGCACAACTGCGCTCATCAGCGCTGATGTCGCACTGCGATTTCGCAGCCAGGGCCGAAGCGCTCTTTTCAGGCGACGGGCCAGCGCGTGATCG
>DDBP01000325.1 GCA_002332795.1 Anaerolineales bacterium UBA2029
GCGCCAAGCGGGGGTGAGGTAAAGTTAAGGACAGCTTCCTGTTCGAGATACGCTCAATGGCTGTCCGCCCCTGAACCCTCACCATTCCTTCGCCAGAATCGCGCTCTTCGCGTTACAATCAGGCGCACACGTCCGCCACATGGCAATTGGCAGGGAGAGAAGGCGCGTGCAAGAAGACATTCGCACCACGCAAGAGATTTTCGGCGACCTGTTCGGAGGGCTGGCCAGCCTGGGCGCGCGCGGCGTTGACGGATTTGTCATCGCCAAGGCGCTGGCCCGCCTGCTCATCCAGCAGGGGATCATCCAGAAAGAGACGTTCATCGCCACCATGCGTGAGGTCGCCCGCGAGGAACTGGAGGAATCGGACGAAATCACCCATTTCCTCAGCGAGACGTTCACCGAGATTCTCGATCAACTGGCCCTGCGGGCCGAAAGAACCAGAAGCGAGCGCGGAACCGACGAACGCTAACACGGATGTATGGTTTCGCTGGAAACCGATCTCGACCGGATCGCAGCGCTGGCCGAACAGCGCCGCGACGATAACCGGGCGTTTGCCCATTTCATAGATATCATGTGGGAGCGCGAGGGCCGCTCCGATGCCGAGCTAGACGCCCTCGTCGAACAGATCGCCGCCGATGTCAGCCGCGCCATAGACTGCACGCGGTGCGCCAATTGTTGCCGCACGCTGACGGTGGGGCTGGAGCCGGACGATGTAGCCCGCCTGGCCGCGGGGACAGGCGCTTCTGCCCCTGAAGTGCTGGCGCGTTACGTGGATCGGGCGGCGGGCGCTGCACTGGGCGAGTGGGCGACGCTGCGCGGCGTGCCCTGCCCCTTCCTGCGCGACAACCTGTGTAGCGTTTACGCGCACCGACCCCTGGCCTGCCTTCACTACCCCGCTTTCACGCCCGATTTCCGCTGGCTGCTCGACTACATCCTGGAAGACGCCGGGCGCTGCCCGATCGTCTTCAACGTGATCGAGCGCCTCAAGGCCCGGCTGGGGTGGTGAGAACAAAACGGGGGAACCGTCACTGGTTCCCCCGTCTCAGGCTATGGCATGCGTCGCAGCAGGCTAGCGGACGATGTGAATGCGGCTCTGGCGCAGGGGCAATGCCTCTGCGCGGCCTGGCACAGCACTGCTGACGCATACGCCGCTGAAAACAGCCAGCGCTGTGCACTTGGCGTCGTTGTCCGAAGCGCCGAAGCCGCGCAGATAGAACGTCCCCTGTTCGGACTCGATGGCGCGGCCCGGCAGACCGCCAAATCCACCCGTCGTCGTAGTGGTGCCGACGGGAGGCGGCGGCGTGCCAGCGGCGATCGCCAGCGTGTACGGGCCGGTCGTCGAACCCTGGTCAAGGCCCGCCCGCGTAGCGACGATCAGGTAACTGCCGCTTTCTGGCAGGCGGATGGAAATCTGCGCGTTGGTGCCGCCCGCGCTGTCGTCATCCTCGGCGATCACGTTGTTGTCGGGATCGAGGATGCCCAGGTAGGCGTCCAGGCCGCCGCTGCCGGTCATGGTGATGGTGATCTGTTCGCCCGCCGTGCCCATGTATTCGTAGAGGTGCACGAAGGTATCTGCGGTGATCTGCCCGTTCATGGTCTGGCCGATGGCGATCTCGCCCATGGCCGCCATGCCCGGCGGCAGGTCTTGCTGGACGGGCTGCTCCTGGACGACCGGCGTCTCGTTGAGGATGCCCGCGTAGAGCACGTAGTCACCGCTGGACTTGCCCGCGTCAATGCCGGAGCGAGTGGCCGCCAGCAGGTAGACGCCGCTCTGAGAGATGGTCACCTGCAGCAGCGCGTCGAACTTGCCTCCTTCGGCCTGGATGCCGCTGTCGTCGTCTTCGGCCAGCACGTCGCCCGCTTCGGTGGCGAAGATCAGATAGGGATCGAGCAGACTGCCCTCGGCAGCATACATGACCGCCGCGAACTCATCGCCCGCCTGCAGTTCCACCGAATAGACCTGCGCATAGGCGCTGTCGCTGAGCGTGCCACTGACTGGCTCGCCAAGGGTCAGATCGCCCATGTAGAAGACGCCGGGGCTGACTTCCTGCGGGCCGGTCGTGGTGGTCGTAGATACGTTGGTCGCGCTGCTGCCTCCCCGCAGGGTCAGGGTATAACGTCCGGCGCTGGTGCCGGTATCCAGGCCGTAGCGCGTGGCGACGATGACGAATTCGCCGGTGCCGGGCAGGGTCATCTCGATGTAGGCGTTGCCGTTGCCGCCGCTATCATCGTCTTCGAGCAACAACTGCTCGCTGGCCCCGTCAATCAGTCCCAGGTAGGGGTCCAGGTTGCCGTCGCCCTCCATCAGAATCTGAACGCGATCGCCTCTCGTCCCGGTGAAAAACCAGACCTCGTAGTAATTGACGTTGTTGATGGTGCCCTGCACCACATCACCGTAGGCGATGGCACCTCCGCCAGCGGCGCGGGCGCCAGGCAGGGCAGGCATGCTCAGCGCCAGCACCGTCAACACGGCGCATATAGTAACGACACGACGCATAGACATGAGAGATTCCTCCTGGGGCTGTGCCCTCTTGAGGTCAGCCCCATCACGGGCTGGCCTGTTCGCCTTTCTATTTTCTTTAATTATGAGTAGTATGACAAAAACGCGCAATAGGGGCGTGGGCGAAACGTACCCCAGGCGCAGAGTGGACGTAGTGCAACGGACGGGGTGCCGTCTCAGGAGGTTGGCTGACGCAGCGCGGCGATCAGCGCGGCGATGGACTCGTGTTCCTGGCGGTGCTCGCCCCGCTCAACGCGCCAGCGGGGCGGATCGCCGCTCAGTACGGTCACCTGGCACAGCGCGGGCGTGCCGTTTCCCACCACCTGGTAGCCCTCGCGTTCGAGGGCGCGCCGCGTCCACAGCATGGCCAGGCCTTCGCCCGCCAGCGCCACATAGTCGGTGCGCGGCCTGTTGAGGGTGAAGGTGCCCGTGCTGGGGTCGAAGGCCAGTCCTTCGGCCTGAAAGGTGCTCGCCAGCGCCCCATTGAGCACCAGGTCTTCGGGCGCGCCGCAGAACAGCGGGCCGCCGCGCGGCAGCAAGCACAGCCGGTCGGCGGTGCGCAGTGCCAGGTCGAGATCGTGCGTGGAGAGCAGGATCGCGCGGCCTGTCAGGCGGGTCAGGGCACGCAGCACGCGCATGATGTCCACGCGGTTGGGCACGTCGAGGAAGGCGGTCGGCTCGTCGAGCAGCATCACCAGCGGTTCCTGCGCCAGCGCCCGCGCGATCATGATCTTCTGGCGCTCGCCATCGCTCAGTTCCTCTACCAGGCGGGGAGCAAGCGCCCTGGCACCGACTGTCTCAATGGCCCAGCGCACGATGGCCTCGTCGTGTTCGCTCAGCCGACCCGTCCAGTCGGTGTAGGGATGACGGCCCAGCGCCACCAGCGCGTAAGCCGTCAGGTGCCCGGCCTCCACTCGCTCGGTCAGTACCACGCTCATGCGGCGGGCGCGCTCGCGCGGGTCGAGCGCGAAGATGTCGTCGTCTCCCAGCCGGACCGTGCCCGCCAGCGCCGGTTGCATGGCGGCCAGCGTGCGCAGCAGCGTAGACTTGCCCGCGCCGTTCGGCCC
>DDBP01000024.1 GCA_002332795.1 Anaerolineales bacterium UBA2029
GGGGGTGAGGTAAAGCTGAGGCGGGCGACGTGAGCAGGAATGTGACGGCATGACTCTGGGTTTGATCCTCAAACGCATGCGCCGCGAATGGCGCTCGCTGGCCATCCTGTTGCTGGCGATCTGCCTGCTGACGGGCTTTTTCGCGCTGGGGCCGTTCTATATCCGCGCGGTGACGGGCGTGGGGCTGCGCTTCGCGCTGGAGCGGGCCGCCCCGCAGGATTTGCAGATCACCCTGGTGATCCAGGACGAACCGCTCTCGCCCGCCGCGCTGGAAGTGGCAAGCCGCGAACTGGGACCGTTGGCGACGGACTACACTTTCTTCATCCGCGCCGACTACACCCCGCCGACGACCGAAGGTGGTGTGGAAGCTGCCGGGCTGGCGACTGGCGGCTATATGTACCGCTATGGCGAGCCGGTGACAGCGCGCTCGACGCGCCTGGATCATACCTTCCAACCCTATGCCTTCAGCGACATGCCCGATCGCCTGACGTTGATCGAGGGGCGCTGGCCGGTGCGCCTGCCCCCGCCCGACGTCGTGGACCCGACTGGCCTGAGCGACGCCGAACAGCAGGCGCGACAGATCGGCATCTACAATCGGGGGCAGGTGGAGATCGTGGTCACGGCGGAGGTAGCCCGCCGGGCCAACCTGGAAGTGGGGCAGCGCTTCGTGGTGGGCAACAAGCAACTCGACGGCAGCGGCCATGTCGCCAGCGTGGTGATCGTGGGCATTGTCGAACCGAAGAATCCGCAAGACCCCTTCTGGGAAGGCAATCGCAACTTTCTCTATGGGGCCGACGTGGAGATCGCGCCTGGTCAGACGCGCTACGACTTTGGATTTGCCACCATTCCCGAAGCGTACAACGACTGGCTGGCGAACGTCACGCCCGGCGATCGCTATTTCTACGTGCTCGATACCAACACAGATGTCATCACGGCGGACAACATCCGCGACTATCAGGATCGGCTGGCCCTGTTGCAGAACCGGCTGGGGGCCTATCATCCCAGCCTGCGCGTGCTGACTGGCCTGACCGCCCTGCTGGAAGGGTACGCTGGCGATGTGGCCGACAACGAACTGGTGATCATCGCCTTCTCCGCGCTCATCGCCGGGCTGATGGCGCAACATCTGGCCAGCACGACCGCCCTGGTGCTCGAACAGCAGAGCCAGGAATGGAGCACCATCGTCAGCCGGGGCGGGAGCGCCCCCCAACTGGTGCTGATGCAACTGATCACGGTGACTTTGCTGGCGCTGGTGGGTTTTGCGCTTGGCCCGCTGCTCAGCATCGTCTTTCTGCGCCTGATGGAACATTACGGTCCTCTGGCCGAAGCGCTGGGCGGGCATTCCCTGGGCGCGACGACCATCCCCACTATTTCCTATGTGCTCAGCGCGCTGATCACCGTGCCGATCATTTTGCGGCTGACCTGGCCCGCCGTGCCTGCCGCCCGTCGTAGCCTGGCGCGGCTGAAGCAGATCGCCTCGCGCCCCAAGGAGACGCCCTGGTGGTTGCGCTATTACCTGGACGGCGTCGCGCTGCTGGTGGGCGCCCTGTTCACGCTGCGGCTGTATTACCTGGTCGGCGGGGATCTTGGGGTGTTGCTGCAGAACCTGCTGGCGGCACCCGGCGAAGTGATCGGAGAGATCAGCCAGGAGCTGACCAAAGGGAGCTTCGCCGCCGAGCGGGGCAGCTATCACGTCATCGGCGACTACAACCTGCCCGTGTTCGTGCTCGACACGGTGCCCGCCGTGTTCGGCATCGTGCTGGGGCTGGGCATGGCCTGGATGCGCCTGTTCCCCTGGCTGATGGAGATCGTCTCGCGGGTGGCGCAGCGCACCCGTCACCTGACGCTGCCGCTGGCCGTGTGGCGTGTGGCCCGCGATCCGGGGCATTACGCCATGCTGGTCTTGCTGCTGATCATGACGCTGGCGCTGGGCACGGCCTCGCTGAGCATCTCCGACACGCGCGACCGGGGAGCCTGGAGCGCGGCCCGCGAAGAGGTCGGCAGCGGCGCGCGCATCACCTTCGACCCGGCGCAACTCGACGCGCGAGACGTGCGCTGGGAACAGTTGCCCGGCGTGACAGGCGCGCTGACGCTGATGCACGTGGTGGGCGACCCCGGCAGCACGGCGACGCGGGCCAGTGTCCATCTCTTCGGCGTGGACCCGCAGACAGTCAGTCCTGCCTTCGCCGATCTGAACGCGCTCATCGCCCCGCTGCGCGATGTGACGCTTCCGCCAGCCCCTGGCCTGGAACTGCCCGAAGAAGCGGTGCGCCTGTCGGTGCAGGTCTATTCCATGCCGCAGTGGATCGCCGAAGACCCGCCGGTGACGGTGCAGTTGGTCGCCTATCTACAGGATGCGCTGGGCATCCCCCATCGCGTGCGCCTCGCGCCGCCGGGCGTCACGCCGGTCTCGGCAGCGCCGGGCGCGGGGGAGGCGCAGACCCTGCCGCCCACGCCAGTGGAGGAATGGCTGACCTTCGCCGGGGACTTGCCGCAGAGTGGGCACAAACCCTATCGGCTGATGCGGTTGGCGCTGGCGAGCGAGCAGGGCAATATTGACGCTTTCCGGCACACCGTTTACCTGGATCGCCTGGCGACACAGGACGCTTTCGGCACGACGCGCACCCTGGAGAGCTTCGAGGACGAGACTAACGCCTGGGCGCAGGCGACCGTCGCCAACCCCTACGCCGCTTCGTGGACGCAGATCACCGGCGGTAGCCTGGTGCAGGGCGTGGAGATGCAGCGCGTGCGGGGCGAGGTGATCGAGGTGGACGGGCCGACGGCGCTGCGCCTGGACTACAGCATGGGCAAGCTGGGTGGGCGGCGGCGCGAGCCGAGCATCACCGTCAACGAGCCGCGCCTTGACCGCTTGCCGGTGTTGATCAACGCCACCTTCGCCCGACAGTTTGGCGCGCGCACCGCTGCCGACGAGCCACTCGCCGTCGGCGACGAGCGCAACCTGGTGCTCAACCTGGGCAGCGGCTCGGTGGAACTGGGCTACCGCGTGGTGGGCGTCTTCGAGGATTTCCCGTCGGTGGACAGCAAAGTGCCGGTGTTGATCACCCATCGCGATCTGCTGCAGCCGGTGATCAATCAGGCGGCGTCTACCGTCCATTTCTTCGCCGATAACGAAGCCTGGCTGGAGTTGCCCCGTCAGGCCCCGCCCGACGCGCTGCGATCGGCCATCGTCGCGCTGGGCGAGGGCGTCACGGGGGCGCTGTGGGCCTGGGATCGCTACGGTGAGTTGCAGCGCGAACCGCTGCCCAGCGCGGTGGCAGGCATGCTCTTCGCCGGTTTCTGGATCAGCCTGGCGCTGACGCTGCTGGACTTCGCCTTCTACCTGGTGGTGACAGCCCGGCAACGGCTGTTCACTTTCGCCGTGTTGCGCTCGTTGGGCTGGAATGCGGGCAATATCTGGCGGCTGCTGTTCATCGAACAGATGGCGCTGGTGTTGCCGGCCCTGCTCATTGGCAGCGCGATCGGCGCAGGGCTGGCCTATCTGCTGCTGCCATTCCTGGCGCTGGTGGGCAACGAGACATTGCGCCTGCCGCTGGCCGACCTGGCCGTGCTGCTGCTGGCGCTGCTGATCTCCTTCGCCGCGCTAATGGGCGTGGCTGCGATCTTCCTGCGGCGCATGAGCGTCAACCAGGTGTTGCGGCTGGGCGAAGAATGAAGGGGGATTAGGGGATTGCGGATTGCGGATTGCGGATTGTGAAATGCGATGTCTCAAAATCGGCGGTTACTGTGGGGAAGATAGGGTAAGGGCGCGATGAATCAACCTCAACCAGGCTCACAAACCGCACCGCTGAGCGCCGAGGTCGCCCGACCGGTGTTCATCGAGTGCGACAATCTGGTCAAGATATACAAGGTGGCCGACCTGGAAGTGGTCGCCCTGCAGGGGCTGGACCTGCTGGTGCGCGAAGGCGAGATGATGGCGCTGGTCGGGCCGTCGGGGTCGGGCAAGTCCACCCTGATGAACATCCTGGGCGGACTGGACTTTCCCACTGCCGGGCGCGTGCGCGTGGGCGACTACAACCTGCTGGAACTGACGCGCCGCGATCAGGTGCGCTACCGGCGCTTCATGGTGGGCTTTGTGTGGCAGCAGACGGCGCGCAACCTGTTACCCTATCTGACGGCGCTGGAAAACGTGGAGCTGCCCATGGCGCTGGCGGGCCTGCCTGCCCGCGAGCGACGCGCGCGCGCCGCCGACCTGCTGGAGCGGGTAGGACTGGCCGACCGCATGAAGCACCGCCCGGACCGACTTTCTGGCGGGGAGCAGCAGCGCGTGGCGATTGCGGTGGCGATGGCCAACCGTCCGCGGCTGTTGCTGGCCGACGAACCGACCGGCGAGGTGGACAATCAGTCCGCCGAGCAGATTTTCCACACCCTGCGCGCGCTGAACGCTGATTTCAACGTGACGATCATCATCGTCACGCACGACATGACCGTCTCGACCAGGGTGGATCGTGTGGTGGGCATGCGCGACGGGCGTACCAGTACCGAGATTCTGCGGCGGCGCGAGGGCGATATCGCCGTTCACGAGGAGGAGTACGCCATCCTCGACCGCGCCGGACGGCTGCAACTGCCCGAAGCCTATATCGAGGCGCTCGATCTCGAAGACCGCGTGCGCCTGCATCTGTATGAGGATCACATCGGCGTATGGCCAGAACATGCGCACCGCAACGGGGATCGCGAGGGCCAGGAGTGAGCGAGCGATGAGCAGCGAGACACACGGTTATTCCAGCAGCCTGGAACCGGTGGTGCGCCTGGAGGGCGTGCACCGTGTCTATCACCTGGCCGGTGAGGATATTCACGCCATCAACGACGTGACGCTCGATATCTGGCCGCAGCGCATGACGGCCATCGTGGGGCGCTCTGGCTCCGGCAAGACGACGCTGCTCAACCTGATTGCCGGTCTGGACAAGCCCACGCAGGGCACGGTGTGGGTGCTGGGCCGCAACCTCAATCAGCTTGACGAGCGCGACTTGCTGGCGCTACGCCTGCACAAGCTCGGCTTCGTCTTCCAGAGCTTCGGGCTGATGCCGCTGCTGAGCGCGCGCGAAAACGTCGGCGTGCCGCTGCGGATGCGCGGTCTGCCGCCCGCCGAGCGCGAGGCCCGCGTGGACGAGGCGCTGGCATGGGTGGGGCTGACCGACCGCGCGCACCATCGGCCCTATGAGCTTTCCGGCGGGGAGCAACAGCGTGTGGCGATCGCGCGGGCGCTGGCAGAAGACCCCGAACTGGTGCTGGCCGACGAGCCGACCGGTCAGCTCGACACGCGCACCGGACGGCGCATCCTGGAGTTGCTGCGCCGGATGGTGGAAGAGCGCGGCGTCACGCTGGTGATCGTCACGCACGATCCGCAGGTGATGGCCGAGGCCGACATCGTGCACGAACTGCGCGACGGACGGCTGGTGGGCACGCGCGTCAAAGAAGGGGTCGGCGTGCCGGGGCGGTGACTCCTTCGCCGCGCAACTGGGGTAGGGAGGCAGCCGTGAACGCCAGACGAGCGCTGCACTGGCTGGCCGTGATGGGCGGCGTCGCCTTGTTCGGCGGGGCAGCCCTGCATTTTCTGCCCGCCGACGTACCCTCTGCGCCTGCCGCTCGCCTGATCCTCCCGACGCTCAGCACGCCTGCGCCGGAAGTTTCTCCTACAGCCGATTCCCCTCTGCCCGCCCTGGCACTGATTCAAGGTCTCAAAGCGCGGCGACTGGTGCTGCTGCCCCTGAGCGGGGCAGGCGTGCCCCTGGAAATTGACCGCGGGGTGCAGGTCTGGCCACTGCTGCCCAGCCCGGACGGGACGCGCCTGCTCTATGGTAGCGCGGGCGCGGTGATGGTGTTCGACGCGACGGCACGACGGGCGATCATCGTCGGCGAACTGCCCGCGGGCGGTCGTCTGGTGGGGGCGCAGTGGTCACCGGCGGGGGACGCGGTGGCCTACGTGGTGCAGAGCGAACATCACGCGGTCGCCAGCTACGCCCCTGCGGATGGCTCGGCCCTGCCGGTCGAACTGCTGCGCGTGCCCGCCGGTCTCGATGTTGACGTGGGCTGGCTGCGCGACGGGCGTCCGGTGGTGCTGTACCTGGGATTGGGGGCAGCCGGTGGCCTGCAGCCGCACTACCGCGTCTATGATCCGGTCGCGCGGGAATTCGTCGCCCTTTCGCCAGACGAAGCAGAACAGGTGCAGCAGCCCTGGGCACCCTGGCGTTCGCCCGACGGAACGCAACAAGTCTACGCGGTGAGCACCTGGCAGAATGCGCGCTTTCGCGGGGCGTGTCGCACTGGCCCGCTGGGTCTGGCCGACGATAGCTGGCTGCCCGCTTACTCCCTTTCACAGGGGGCAGCGCGTCCGCTGGCCTTTGCCGTCGAGGGGCTGTTCATGGATCGTCCCACCTGGCTACAGGACGGACGCATCCTCTTCCGGGCCATCGCCGATGCAGCCTGCGCCAGGGGGCAGTCCGGGTTGTATGTCGGCAGGCCAGGCGAGACTCCCAGTCGCCTGGTGGCTGTGGAACCCGATCCAGCCCCTGACGATGCGGACCGAGCGCCCCTGGGCGTTGCCTATGCGGTTGATCCCGCGCAGACTCGCCTGGTCTGGTCAGAAAACGACAGCGCTGCCCGGCGCAGCAGGGTATCTCTCATGCCGCTGGAGGGCGGCGAGGTGCGGACGATCTATTACACTTCCCCTCTGCTCGACGACGCGCAACCTTTCGCCTACCGCGACCAGGAGATCATCCTGTACCTGGTGTGGCTGGGCTGAGACGTGGGCTTGCTCCAGAAGCAGGAATTCAATTCACCCCAGGGGGCGCAGAAGCGCTCTCGCCTTCGAGTACAATAAGCTGTAGATAGCGTGTGCAGAAGGGCAGGCGTAACCTGCCGATGGATTGTGCATAGCCTGTGGAAAACTGTGCACAAGTCAGGAAGGAGAGCCGATCATGATCGCATTAGGGCGGTTGCTGGGGGCATTGCTCTTCGGCGCCAGGGCGTCCGGCACCTCGCCGGAACATCCCAAACGAAGGGCCACCCTGACAGGCTATACGACGCTGCGCGACAACACACTCCGGCTGGCGGATATCCAACCCTGGCTGGAAGGGATGGGCGTGCCTGGCGCAGCGCCGCTACGCGGAGGCGGGGGCGGCGCTTTGCTCACTGCCGGGCGGCTGACGCTGGAAGGAAGTGGTTCCGGCAGCGGGGGCATGCACGAGACAGAGAAGGGTTCGGCGTCCTATGGCATGGGGCAAGGCGCGCTCGACCTGGGGGTGATGCTGATAAGAAAGCGCTTCCTGCGTATCTATACGCTGGCGGGTGTAGGCGGTATGGGCGGCGGAATCTCGCTGCGTGCGCGAGAAGGAAAAGGCGCGCCGGACAGCACCGGTTGGGGATCGCTGTTGCTGCGGGGTGGGATCGGGATCGATCTGATGCTGCCTCTCTGGAACCTGGGGCTGATGGTCGGGCTGCGCGTGGGCTATCAGTCTGCCACTTTTCACATACAACAAGGAGAGGGGCCAGAACTCCCCGCCCCGACGGGCTGGTTCTTCCGCGTGGTAGCCGGGCCGTTCGTCAGCCGGTAGCGGCGACGCGGAGACAAAAACACGGCTCAGCCCAGCCGGGCAAAGCCGTGTGTCACGCGGTGAGGTATCCGAATGAATTCAGTCCAGATGCCGGGCGATCTTCGGCTCCAGGGCGGGCATGGGCATGAAACCGACGATCCGTTCTGCCACTTCGCCATTCTTGAAGAGCATCAGGGTGGGAATGCCCATGATACCATACTGCATCAGCAGATTCTGGTTCTGGTCGGCGTCCACCTTGCCGACGCGCAGCTTGCCTTCGTACTTCTCGGCAAGCTGATCCACCAGCGGCGCGATCATCCGACACGGGGCGCACCACTCGGCCCAGAAGTCGAGCAGGACCGGCAGCTCGGACTTCAGCACTTCCTGTTCAAAGGTGGCCTCGGTCACTTCAAACGTCTTCGAACCCATTCCTGGCTGGCTCCTTCCCCTACAGCGGGGCAACGCTGACCGTCTGCCCCTTGCGCGCAATACCCGCACAATTAGTTTGCCCCCAAAATATAGCACGAATGGGGCCGATTGCCTACCGCTGGCTTCACCGCGGGTGCGTGCAAAGATTGTCAGCGACTTACTTGACACAGAAGTGTTTACCTCACCCCCGCTCGGCGCTGACGCGCCTCGTGGCCCCAGCCTAAGTTATCAGTCTTTAGTTCTCAGTT
>DDBP01000134.1 GCA_002332795.1 Anaerolineales bacterium UBA2029
CCGCGCGCCCGCCGTATTGCGCCTGACCGAGACCTACCCTGGCGTCTATGCAGCCGTTGGCGTGCACCCCACCAGCACGACGGACTTTTCGCCCGCCAGCGTCGTCACGCTGCGCACCCTGGCCGCTCACCCCAAAGTGGTCGCCATCGGCGAGATCGGCCTGGACTACCACTGGGACACTGCGCCCAAAGCCACTCAATGGGCCGCCCTGGAAGCTCAGTTGGCCCTGGCCGCCGAATTGGGTCTGCCGGCGATCCTGCACAACCGCGAAGCGAGCGACGATTTGCTGGACATCCTGGCTCGCTGGGTGAGTACCCTGCCCGCCTCCCTGCGTGACCGTCCCGGCGTCCTGCATTCGTTCTCCGCACCGCTGCCCGTAGCCGAGCGCGCGCTGGCGCTGGGCTTCTATCTGGGCTTCACCGGCCCGCTGACCTTCAAAAACGCCGACGACCTGCGTCACGTCGCGGCGCGCGTCCCGCTCGACCGGCTGCTCGTCGAGACCGACGGCCCCTTCCTGACGCCGCACCCCTACCGTGGTCGCCGCCCCAACCACCCGGCCTACGTGCGTTTCATTGCGGAGCGGCTGGCTGCCCTGCACGGCATCCCGTTCGAGGATATGGCTCAGCAGACCACCCTGAATGCTCAGCGGCTGTTCGCCCTGCCGGACGACCAACACGGCTGATGCTCCGGTCATCATGAAATTAACAATTGCCTAGTGCGACCGGATACTGTAGAATTGAGTGTACGATAGCCGCTCGTTCACGAGCCTGTTTTGCAACGGGTGGATGGGGGACGAAAAGCGCGGTGTCTGCCATAACCTGACAGCGCTGCTGCATATTCTCCGGCGACAGGCGCAGGTTCTCCCCAACATCACAGTTCTTGGTAGCCAAGGAGGAACCATGCACCTTGTTCGTCGCTTGATGGTCAAGTCCGCCCAGGAGTGGGGCGTCTCTCTTTCCGCCGCCTATCTGATCTTTCTCACCCCCCTTGTCGTCAGCGCCTTGTTGATTCCCATACGTCTGGACAAAGAGCTGTACAAGCTGTTGCTGGACGAAGATCGGCTGTTCGAGTGGGCCACGTTCACCTGCTTCGTGCTCGGCACACTGGTAGGGCTGGTCATCGTCCACAACCGTTGGCAGGCGCGCGACCGGCTGGGAGTCGCCCTCTATTTGCTCTTCACGCTGCTGATGTTCTTTTCGGCAGGCGAAGAAATCTCGTGGGGGCAGCGCGTCGTGGACTTCGACACGCCCGAAGACCTGCTCGAAATCAACAGGCAGGACGAGTTCAATCTGCACAACATCGGCGAATCGCTGAATCTCTTCCGCGCCCTGATGATCGCCATTGGCCTGGGAGGCTCGACCGCCTATGTACTCAATCAGCGCCTGCAGATCGAGCGCCTGTGGGACAACGCCGATGTTCTGTTGGTACCGCCCTTCTTCCTGGCCAGCACGTTCCTGGTCGTCCTGGCCTACCGGCTATTCCGCCTGTTCATCTGGCGCAAATCGGGTTTCACTGTCACCAAATATGCCGAATCCATCGAATTCTGGCTGGCTTTCGGGTTGACCGCGTTCGGCTACCTGGTCTGGCGACGACTGCGCCTGCAACGCGCCGCAGATACCGCAGCCAGCCAATAGCATCCGCGCGACCGATCACTCGGTTTCGGCACCAGGCTGACCAAACGAAGAGAGGGACAGGAAACTCACCCTGTCCCTCTCGGATTCTTCAGCGTGGCGGTTAGAAGATGCCGCCGGACGACGGGGCGGGCATCATGCCCATACCGCCGAAGCGCCCGCCCATGCGACCGCGCATCTCGCCCATGCCACCCGGCCAGCCCAGGCCGCGTCCCATGAACCAGAACGGCGCGTCCAGACGATTGACCAGCCAATCGTGCAGACCGGCCAGCAGTTCGTCGGCCTCATCCTGCGTCAGGGAACCATCGGCCACGCGCTGATTGATCTCCTCGGTGAGGCGTGCTTCCGCTTCAGCGATCACCGCATCCTGATCCAGACCGTAGCTGGCAATCACTTCGCCCAGGGTCGGGGGCATCAGCACCTCGCGCAGCAAGTCGGCGGTGTCCAGGCCAGCCTGATCGGCGATCACGCCCACCAGCGTATTCTCCAGCGAGTCCTGGATGCGCTGATGGATACGGTCGCGGATGGGCGTGGGCCACATCGGCCAGGTGTTGTTGAACGCGCGATCGAGCATCGTGTCGAGCTGCGCCAGCAGCGCGTCCGCCCGCGTCTGCGTGATCGTGCCATCAGCGACCGCCTGCTCGATCTGCGCTGTCGCCTCTGCCTTCGCCGCCTCGCGCACTGCCTGCGGATCGGCCCCGTTAGCTTCCAACACCTCGCTGAGCGATTGCCCGTCGCGCAGGGCGCTCAGTACATCGCTCCAGGTCAGATCGGTCATGTCCTCGACCGTCTGCATGACGATCGTCGCGAATTCCAGCCGCAACCCGCCCCGCGCCAAGGGACGCCCGCGATCGCCCGGCCCCTGCGCTGCCGCCACGCCGATCGCGCTCAAAGCCACTGCCACTGCCAGCACTGCACCTGCCAGGCGCATAGTCCACTTGTTCATCTGAAGCTCCTTTCGTCCTCATCGTCTGTTTGCGCTGTGTGCGCATACCTTGCTGAACTGTCCCCATTCTCCAGCAGGGTTGTTACGCATTCATCATCCAACTACGGCCAGGGTGTAAAACTTTGGTAAAATGGCCCCCAGGATGAACACAGACTTTTTGCCCGGCAAATCCTTCTCGGCCAACGAGCATCCCTTGCCTGTCACTGCTCTGTCGGAGCTGTTCGGCTTCTCGCCGGAGGCCCTGGAAGCCAATCGCGCCGGTCGTCTGACGGACGAGCAGCGCCAGGACCTGTTCTACCACAGCGTCGGCTACCTGGTGCGTGGCCTGGTCATGCTGGTGCTCAGCCTGACTCTGATCGCCTCGGTCACTCCCCTGGCCCGGACGCCCCTCAATCAGACGCTACTGGCCATCGCCTGTGTGGCGCTGCTGGCCCTGGGCGGAAGCTGGTTGATCGCCGCCTATCGGGTCGTGCGCCCGCAGGTGCAGGCGGTCAGCGGCGCAGTGCAACAGGCCGGCGACCCCGCTCACCCGGCACTGGCTGTGGGCACAGTCATCCTGCGCGTGCCCTACCGCCGCTGGAAACGGTTGCCCGTCACCCTGCCCGGCGAATACCGCGCCTACTACGGGCCGACTCGCTCGCTGTTGAGCATCGAACCCATTCCTCAGGAGATCGCGCCGTGAGCGCCGCTTCCCAGACACACCCTGCAACTGCTATTGATCTCTCCGTACTGATTGTGAGCTGGAATGTGCGCGATTTGCTGGCCGCCTGCCTGGAGAGCATCGCCGCCGGGCCGGTGACCTGTGTCGCGCCGGATGGAGCGCTACACGGAAACGGCGATCTGCGCATCGAAGTCATCGTCGTGGACTCGGCCAGCAGCGACGGCACTCCTGCCATGGTCCGCGAGCGCTTCCCCTGGGCGACGCTGATCGCCTGCGAACACAACGTCGGCTTCACGCGCGGCAACAATCTGGCGCTGGCGCGGGCACGCGGGCGCTACCTGCTGCTGCTCAACCCCGATACGGTCGTGCACGACGACGCGCTGCCCGTCCTGGTGCGTCATCTGGACGCGCACCCGCAGGCTGGCATCGCCGGGCCGCGCGTGCTCAACGCCGACGGCAGCACGCAGTCCACGCGGCGACGCTTCCCCACCCCGCTGACCGCCTTCTTCGAGAGCACCTGGTTGCAGGGCTACGCCCCGCGCCGCATCCTGGATCGCTACTATGTGACCGATCAGCCCGACGACGGCGTCTTCGAAGTGGACTGGGTGCAGGGTTGCGCCCTGCTCGCCCGCCGCGCAGTGTACGAGCAGATCGGCGGCCTGGACGAAGGCTATGTGATGTTTTCCGAAGAGCTGGACTGGTGCCGCCGGGCCAGGCTGGCGGGCTGGCAGGTGCACTACGTGGGCACGGCGCGCATCACGCACTATGGCGGCAAGAGCACCGATCAGGTGGAGACGCGCAAGCACATTCACTTTCAGCAAAGCAAGCTGCGCTATTTTCGCAAGTATCACGGGCGGGCCTTCGCGTTTGCCCTGCAACTGTTCTTGCTGGTAAGCTACTCCTGGCAACTGGCGTTGGAGGCGGCCAAGGGCCTGTTGGGGCACAGGCGAGCGCTGCGCCGGGCACGGGTACGAACCTACTGGGCTGTACTGCGCGCGCTGGCTCTGGGTCGTCAGCCGCAGGAGTGACACGCATCATGCGCATCGGGCAGATCACCGGCGAGTACCCGCCCATGCAGGGCGGTGTGGGAGCCTTCACCCAGGAGTTGGCGCGCGCACTCACCGCGCTGGGACACGAGCTTTTCGTCTTCACCGATCACCGCGCACAGCGTCCGGACGGCCCGGCTCCGGACGATCCAGCGCACGTCACCGCCGACGCGCACTCCTGGGGCTGGGGCACACTCAGCCGTATCCGGCGTTGGGCGGGGGCGCAGCGGCTGGACGTGGTCAACATCCAGTATCAGGCAGCGGCGTTTCAGATGGCCGCCTTCATTCACATCCTGCCCATGCGCCTGGACAACACCCGTGTGGTGACGACCTTTCACGATCTGCTGGTGCCCTACCTGTTCCCCAAGGCCGGCCCGCTGCGCTATCAGGCCGTGTTGACCCTGGCCCGCAGCAGCGACGGAGTGATCGTCACCAACCGCGCCGACGAACAGCGTCTGTGTACCGAGAAGTCCATCGCCAGCCTGCGCCACATCCCCATCGGCTCGAATATCAAGCCCTGCCTCCCGCCGGACTACAACCGTTCGGTCTGGCGGGCAGCGCTCGGCTTTCAGCCAGACGACGTTGTCATCGGCTACTTTGGCTTCCTCAACGCCAGCAAAGGGGTGGATACGCTGTTGCAGGCGTTGCGCATCGTGCGCAACAACCGCCTCCCCGCCAAACTGCTGATGATCGGCGGGCGCACCGGCAGCAGCGACCCGGCCAACATCATCTACGCTCGCGAAATCGAGACGCTGGTCGAAGACCTGCACCTGGTAGATCATATCCGCTGGACCGGGTTTGTGGATAGCGTCGCCGTCAGCGGGCACCTGGCCGCCTGCGACCTGATCGCCCTGCCCTTCCGCGACGGCGTGTCCTTTCGGCGCGGGAGCCTGATGGCAGCCCTGGCGCACGGCTGCCCCATCATCACCACGCACCCGCAGGTAGAGATGCCAGAGCTGATCCAGGACGTGCACGCCCGCCTCATCCCCCCGGATTCGCCCACCGCGCTGGCCATCGCCATCGAAGACCTGGCCGGAAACCCCGACCTGCGCGCAGCCATGGGCCACAACGCCCGCGAACTCTCGCAGCGCTTCACCTGGGAGACGATCGCCGCGCAAACTGCCGCCTACTATCAGGAATTGCTCGATACGCCGCGCTGAGGACGACCGCCCAACAAGAAACTTTTACCCCTCATCAGCCGTACATTAACATGAGCGGCTATAATAAAAATAAGGCTGCACAATAGTTGCCTGGGGGGTGAAGCATGGCTGCCTTGCCCGGTGACGACTGGCGTGTGAATGCCCTCGACTCGCTGGCCGAGCGCGCTCCCGTGCGGCGCGTCGCCCTCATCACCGAGGCGTTCCTGCCCAAGGTAGACGGGGTGAGCAAGCTCACCACCCTTACGGCCCGTCATCACCTCAATATGGGCCGCGAGGTGCTGATCTACGCCCCCTATCTCAAAGTGGGCGACCTGCGCACGCCCGACATGCTCGACGGCGCGCGCGTGATCGCCGTGCCGTCCATGCACCCGCCGCTGGTACCGCCGGAGTCGCGCTTCGGGTTTCCCTACCTCAAGCTGGATGAACTGTGGCGCTTCCAGCCCGATCTGATTCACCTGTTCAGTCCGGCGGCGCTGGCCTGGACGGGTGTTCATTATGCCCGTTATCACGGCGTGCCGCTGATCGCCAACTATCAGACCGACCTGCCCGGCTATACGCACCGCTATGGGTTGGGCTTCCTGGAAGGTGTGGCCTGGGCGTATGTGCGCCATCTGCACAACAAGGCCACGCTCACGCTGGTGCCCACGCAGCACAACCTGCGCGAACTGCGCGAACGTGGTTTCCAGCGCCTGCGGCTGTGGTACCGCGGTTGCGATACGGTGAGCTTCAACCCCGCCCGCCGCTCGGCAGAAATGCGCCGCCGCCTGCTGGGCGGTCGCCCGGACGATAGCCTGCTGGTGCTCTACGTGGGACGGCTGGCCCGTGAGAAGCGGGTGGAACTGCTGCGCGACGTGGCCAGTCTGGACGGCGTGGCACTGGCCATCGTCGGCGACGGTCCGCTGCGCCCGGAACTGGAGCAACTCTTCGGAGACCGCGCTACCTTCACCGGCTTTCTGACCGGCCCCGATCTCTGGGCCGCCTATGCCAGCGCCGATGTCTTCGGCTTCACCGGCACCAACGAAGTCGCCGGACAGGTTGTGTTGGAAGCGATGGCCTCCGGCCTGCCGGTGCTGGTGCCCGCGTCGGGCGGCATCGTGGACTACGTGACGCCCGGCGTCAACGGTTTCGTCTGCGCCATTGACCCGGCAGACTACGCCCACTATGTGCGTCTGCTGCGCGATCAACCGGAGCGACGCCGCGCCATGGCCGCGCAGGCGCGCGCCTACGCCAGCCGCCTGTCGTGGGAAGACACCATGGCCCGCCTGGAACGGCTCTACATCGAGGCCTTGCAGATGGCCGGGCGCTCGCAGGGCATCCGCGCCCGCCTGCGGCAGAGCGTGCGTCAGGCCAGCGGGGCGCTCTCGGCGCGGCTGGGCCGCACCGAGTAAATCATCACCGCCGAGGCGCAGAGAGCGCAGAGTTTTTACTTCTCTGTGTCCTCTGCGTCTCCGCAGTTCAAGGCTCTTTCCCGTCGGGTGAGCGCCCGTCACTCGCCCTGGCAAAGCCCCCTGCGATCCGCTAAACTCCCCCTCCGTTGTGACGCGGTTCTGCACGCATTCCAGAAGGTTCATGAACGATTCCGCGCCTCGGCAGCGAGCGCTGCTGGCACTCATCGCGATCGGCTATACCGTCCTGGCCGTAATCTACAGCGTGACGACGCCGCTCTTCGAGGCGTCCGACGAGCTGTGGCATTACCCCATGGTCAAGTATGTGGCCGACCACAACTTTGACCTGCCGGTGCAAGACCCGGCCAACCCCGGCCCCTGGCGACAGGAAGGCGGGCAACCGCCGTTCTACTACTACCTGGGCGCGTTGCTCACCCGCTGGATTGACACCTCCGACATGGACGCGGTGCGTCGCATCAATCCACACGCGGATATTGGCGTCGTCGTGCCGGACGGCAACGTCAATATGGTGGTGCACGATGCCACGCGCGAAGCCTTCCCCTGGCGCGGCACGGCCCTGGCCATGCATATGGTGCGCTTCCTGTCCGTCCTCATGGGACTGGGCACTGTCCTGCTGACCTACGCGCTGGGCCGCGAGCTTTTTCCCAGCACGCCAGCCATTGCCCTGGCCGCGGCAGCCTTCACCGCCTTCAACCCCATGTTCCTGTTCATCAGCGCGGTGATCAACAACGACAATCTCTCGACGCTGCTCGCCAGCGCCCTGCTGCTGATGATCGCCCGGCTGATCCGGCGGAGCGCAACCCCGCCACCGCTGCGCACCTACGTCGGGCTGGGCATCCTGGCCGGGCTGGGCATGCTCGCCAAATATCAGATCGGCTTTCTGCTACCGTTGATCGCCCTGACCCTGCTGGCCATTTCTCTGCGCACCCGCGACTGGCGACCGTTCGTGCTCGGCGGGCTGATCTCTGGCGGACTGACCATCCTCATCGCTGGCTGGTGGTACTGGC
>DDBP01000260.1 GCA_002332795.1 Anaerolineales bacterium UBA2029
CCGACAACTGATAACTGACCATTTAGCCCTGTCCGCCCCCTTTCCATGCACTGAGCCGGGGGTGAGGTTTTCAAATGGCCTTTCACTGAACCGATTCCCCTGCTGGAAAGTAACATACATAGAAAGGCACAACCATATCTTCAAGGAGATAGGGCTGACAGGAACGGGTGAGAATACCTTCTGGATCGTTGTGGTACGCAGGCCCTAAACGAACAGCAATAACTTGCCAAACGGCTGTCATGTGATGTATATGTAGAGCATATGCATGACCAGCCATCTGTGGTTTCGGAAGATTTTCTCAGGAGATTTTGGGCAGGCACCAGGTACAATAGTTACTGCTTACATGTGCCCGGAGAGCATTCCCCAGCCCACAACATTCCCTCTGCCAGCAGGGCCGCATGCCATTGACCGGATGGCGCTGTCATAAGCTCTGAATAGGCAAAAGGGGAAGTTATTTTTTATAACCTTAATGGTGCAAAAAGTGTTATGGTACAGCAAAGGAGGGACACACTCATCGCCAACGACCTGACCCCGCTCGCCGAGGCAAGGTGGTCGGCACAGGGTTGACCCGCTCAACGACTTAGCGGTTGTTCTCAAATCTCAAGTGGCTCACAGGAGGAGCTGAATGTTTAAGAAGAGTTATCGTGCTTTCGCGCTGGCTGTGGCGCTGACGATGGTGGTAGCGTTGCTGCCGACGAACTTCGCTTTCGCCAGCACGGCGGATGTCACCCTGGTGAGCACGGTGCGCCAGGGCGAGCCGATCACCGCCTACCTGCTGGAAAGTTCGCAGATCAGCACGCTCGACCCGCAGTTGGCGACCGACTCGGTCTCGATTGACTACATCGAGAACCTGTTCCTGGGCCTGACCAACACCGATGCGCTCGTCCCCGGCCAGATCAACCCCGAACTGGCGACCGAGTGGTCGGTGAGCGAAGATGGCCTGGTCTGGACGTTCACCCTGCGCAATGACGTGCCCTGGGTGCAGTGGGATCCGGTCAACGATGAGGCCAAGGTCCTGCGTATGGTGACCGCCGGCGACGTGGAATATGGCATCAAGCGTGCCTGCGATCCGCGCGTGCTGGCCGAGTATGGCTATGTGGTCTCCGGTGTGGTGGCTGGCTGCGCCGACACGCTGGCGATGGATGCCGAGACCTTCACCGACGCCGATCGTGACCTGGTGCAGGTGACCGCGCTCGACGACACCACCCTGCAGGTGACCCTCACCTTCGCGGCGAGCTACTTCCTCAGCGAGACGCCCATGTGGGTCTATCGCCCGGTGCCCCGCGAAATCATCGAGGAATACGGCGACAACTGGACCGAGCCTGGCAACCTGACCACCAACGGCCCCTACATGATGGACGAGTGGATCCGCGGCGTGCGTCACGTGCTGGTGCGCAACCCGCACATCCCCGCCGACCTGGTTGGCCCCGGCAATGTCGAGCGCCTGGTCTTCACCGTGGTTGAGGACGCGGGCACGGCCTTCGCGCTGTATCAGGACAATCAGATCGAGGGTGTGGGCGTGCCCACCGCCGAGCTGCAGTCCATCCTGGCCGATCCGGCCTACGCCGACCAACTGCATCAGATTTCCGAGCCGACCGTCTTCTACTTCGGCTTCGCCTTCGACAAGTCGCCCACGGACAACGTGCATGTCCGCCGCGCCATGTCGGCCTCGATTGATCGCAACGCCTTCATCGAGGAAATCCGCGCTGGCCTGGGCATCCCCATGATCCACTTCACCCCGCCCGGCATGTTCGGCGCGCCGCCGATCAATGAGGTGGGTGTGGGCTACGATCCGGAATATGCCCGCGCTGAAATGGAAGCCGCCGGCTATCCCAACTGCCAGGGCCTGCCCAACATGGAGTTCGTCACCTACACGGGTGCGGGCACCTGGGCTGAATTCCTGGCCGCCGCGCTGGAGCGCGAACTGGGCTGCGACCCCAACCTGTTCACCATCGAGCAGCAGGAATTCTCCGTGCTGCTGGAAACGGTATCCGCTCAGAACGAGGCTGCCGATCGTCCGCACGTGTGGACGCTGGGCTGGGGCCCCGACTATCCGGATGCCAACAACTGGGTGAACGACGTGCTGCACTGCGAGTCCGCGCACAACGACTTCAAGCGCCCGTGCTCCGAGGTGGACGACCTGATCCTGCAGGCGATGGCCGAGCCGGACCCGGATGCCCGTATCGAGCTGTACTACCGCATCGAAGAGCTGTTCTTCGGGCCTGAGGGTCTGTACCCCATCGCCCCGATCTTCATGCGTCTGCGCTACTCGCTGCTGAAGCCGTGGTTCTCGTTCCCCATCGAGACGGACGGCCTGTTCGGTGGCAATCACTTCGACTACTACACGATCGATCAGGAAGCGCAACTGGCAGCCCGTGGCGGCTAGTCGCTGACTGCTGGCAGTAGTTGAAGAGCGGCGGTGTCCTGCGGGGCACCGCCGTTTCTTTGGGGGCAGGAGCGGAGCGGTGCTATTGTGGCCTCGGCTCGCCGGTCACTCGTCTTGCGCCCGCCGGTATTCTGGTTCCTCGGCCAGGCTCTCCAGAGCGATTTCGCCGTCGCCTGTCAGCGGGAGGCCCTGATCGGCGCGCTTGGCCTTCTCCGGCGCAAGGCCGTAGAGCGCCAGCAACTCGTATTCTTTCTGGATGGCGCGGTCGGCGGCTTGCTGGGCGAAATAGCTGGCGGTCATGAAGATGGTCCCCATGCCGAACAGCACCGCGAAGACCAGGAGAATCGTCCCCCCAGTGCCGCTGCCGCTGCTCAGCAGCGCGATGCCGGCTGCGCCCAGGGCCACGCCGGTCACCAGGCTGGCCAGGGTCATGGCGCGCAGCTCGATCAGTTCTTTGATCTGCTTCTCGCGCCGCGCCATATAATGCTCGTCGAATGGGTGCATGGGCTTCCTCCCGCGCTGCAACTCGGACTATGTTCTATTACGCACAGGGGGCCGGTAAGTTGTGATCGCGCCCCGCGCGGGCACGAAAAACCCCCGCGCAGGGGCGGGGGCGTGAAGGCGAAGCGGGTAGGTGCGCTCAGCCGATGGGTTCCTTGTAGATGTAGTACCGCCCCATGTCGTCGCCCTTGGCGATGCAGGTGGCCATGTCTACCTTGAACTCGTGCCCGCCAGAGACCCAGCGCAGCCCTTCTTGCAGCAGGCCCTGTCCCACATAGCAGACCGGGCGATCGGCCTTGCGATTCCAGCACATCGGGCAGCGTTCCAGGGTGTAGATGTACTTGTCGCCGTCGTCGTGCACGTTGGAGATCTGATCTGAAAATTGTGTGAAAATGTTGGCCATGGCTGGAAGGCCAATGCGCAGCTTGGCGGCCAGCGGCAACACCTTGAAGGCCAGGTCGCCTACGCCCGCCAGCGCCCCGAAGCCGCGCAGCGCGTCGGCGAAGGTCGCGCGACCGGCGCGCAGCGCCAGCCCACGCCCGCCGCGCGGACCGTACATTTCCTCCAGCGCCACGCACAGAGCGGTGAAGTAGGCGAAGTCGAACTCCTTCTCCAGGTTGTCGGGCGGGTAGTTGTTGATGTACTCGGCCAGGTCTGCCAGGTGCAGGATGGCGTGAAAGCCGTTCTTGCCCATCACCGCTTCGAGGGCATTGAAGGTGATGCGGGCGAACTTGTTAGGATAATAGAACCCACTCTTCTCAGGGGGCATGGTGCCAGACCCTCCGCATCGTGTGCCGGTGCCCTGCGGGACTGGAGTCCACGCAACACCATCTCACCGGATGATTACGCTTGAGTATACGTCAATTTCGCAATAATACCACAATGCTGGCGCGGGCGGCGCCCTTCGCTACAGGTGGAAGGTGCACGGTGCCGTGACCCGCACGCCCGTATTATAGCGCATCTGCGCTGTGTGCCAGGATTGCCCTGATGATCAACGGGCGCATTCGGGTTTGGGGGCAACGCTCGTCATCGGAGAGATGATCGCCGGGCCGGCGGTTGCACCGCCAGGGTGCGTGCAAAAGGTGTCGGGCAGTTGTCCGCGCGCTGCTGGCCCTCACCCCTCGGTCCTCTCTTCCTTGCGACCGTGTCGCGGGGCGAGGGCAAGCTGCCCGCTTGCCTGGGTACACCTGAGGAGTCTGAAGTCTGGAGTCTAGAGTCTGGAGTTGGGGGAAGCCGCCTGCTTGCCTGGGCACCCCTCTTCGCCCGCCGCGCGGGGGAGGGCTGAGGACGATCCGGCGTACCAAAGTCGCTGACAACCTTTGCGTGCACCCCCGCCATCCCGGCCTTCTCACCGGCAGTGGTCTTTGTTACAATCGTCGCGCATACCAAAGCTCTAGAGACTGCGAAATACCGATGCGAAAACCACTCGTTGCCCTCGTCGGACGGCCCAACGTGGGCAAGTCATCGCTCTTCAACCGGCTGGTGGGGATGCGCAAGGCCGTCGTTTCTGAAGTGCCGGGCACCACCCGCGACCGCATCATAGATCAGGCCGACTGGAACGGCGTGGTCTTCGACGTGGTGGACACGGGCGGCCTGGAAGTCTATCAGCCGAAAGGCAGCCCGCTGGAAGAAGGCAGCGCGCACTTCATTGACGAAATCCGCGCGCAGGCGCTGATCGGCATCGAGGAGGCGGATGTGATCGTCTTCGTGGTGGACGCCCTGCAGGGCATCACTGCCGCGGACGAGGAAATCGCCACGCTGCTGCGCCGCACGGCCAAGCCGGTGTTGGTCGCTGCCAACAAAGCCGACCATGTGGGGCTGTTCGACGAAGCGGTGGAGTTCTATGGCCTGGGATTGGGGGAGGTTTTCCCGGTCTCGGCGCTGCACGGCACCGGCACCGGCGATCTGCTGGACGCTGTAGTCGCCGCGCTGCCGTTCCACACGCCCGAAGATCACGACGCCGAAGACACGTCCATCAAGATCGCTATCGTCGGGCGGCCCAACGTGGGCAAGTCGTCGCTGCTCAACCGTCTGCTGGGCCAGGAGCGGGCCATCGTCAGCCCGGTCGCAGGCACGACGCGCGACGCCATAGACACGCGCATCACCTGGCACGGGTTGCCCATCACCCTGATTGATACGGCGGGCATCCGGCGGCGCGGACGGGTCGCGCCAGGGATCGAGAAATACAGCGTGTTGCGTGCCCACAAAGCCATCGAACGGGCCGACGTGGTGCTGCTGGTGCTGGATGCCACCGAGGGCGTCACGCAGCAGGACGCGCACATCGCCGGTATGGTGCGCGACGCCTTCAAGAGCGTGGTGCTGGTGGTCAACAAGTGGGATGCCATCGAAAAAGACGCCTACACCATGACCAGCTTTCAGCAGGCCATCGCCCGCGAGCTGGACTTTCTGGATTATGCGCCGGTGCTGTTCATCAGCGCGCTCACCGGTCAGCGTATCCATACCGTGCTGGAAACGGCGGTGCGCGTCCAGGAAGAGCGGCTGGTGCGCATTCCCACCAGCGAACTGAACCGCATCATCCGCGAGGCGCTGCTCACTCACCCGCCGCAGACCAAACAGGCGCGTCCGCTCAAAATCTTCATGGCGCAGCAGGTGCGCGTAGACCCACCGACCTTCCTGTTACACGTCAACGACAGAGACCTGCTGCACTTCACCTACGAGCGCTACCTGGAAAACCAGATTCGCCAGGCGTACCCCTTCACCGGCACGCCGATCCGCATCAGCGTGCGCGAGCGTGCCCGCAAAGGCAAAGCCTGATCCCGGCAACCATCCCGTAGCCCGGCGCGTATACAAAAGCAAGATACCCTTTGAGTAGAAAGGCTCCTCATGGGCAAAACGCGCTGGGCCTGGTACCTGCTCCTGACGGTGATCGGCACAGTCTGCACCGAGGGGCAGTCGTGGGCTACTCCCATCGTGTTGGTCGATCCCTTTGTCCTCCTCATCTACGGTTTGCACTACCTGCTGATCCTGGACTACCTGGCTCGCCGTCGGGCGCTGACCCTGCGCGCGCTGGCCGTCGGCGGACTGATCGTCGGCTTTACCACCGAAAGCCTGATCACCAAGGTGATCTGGAATCCCGGCTGGGAGACTGGCGAGCGAGGGCACTTCCTGGGATTGCATGTATACGCGACGGGTTTCGTCGTGCCAGTGTGGCACACCTGGCTGAGCATGGCCCTGCCCTTTGCCCTGGCGTTGACCTGCTTCGGGCAAAGCCGGGTTTTGAGGGAGCGGCAGGCGTGGCGTGTCCTGCTCGTCCTGCCCCTGACGCTGTGGTTCAGCGCCAGCATCCAGGATACGGCCCTGATCGCTCCAGCGCTGGCGGGTATCCCGCTCAATTTGCTGACCATTGCTGGCGCAGCCTGGCTCTATCAGCGACAGGCGCGCCGCGCTCCCTTGCTGACGCCGGATGCTATGGCACTCACCCGCCGCGAGCGCTGGATCGTGTGGGCGCTGATTCTGGCGCTCTACGCGCTGCTGACACCCTATAATGCCGCAGCCCTGCCCGGCCCTGGCCCGTTTTTGCTGGGGATGGCGCTGGTGAGCGGGAGCCTCTGGCTGCTGAGCGCCGTTGCCCGCGCCGACCGGGGGCGTATGGTTTGGCCGGACGCAGACAGCCATTTGCACTATACCCCGCGCCGCTTCGCCCGCTATGCGCTGTTCTACATGACCTCTGGTGTGCTGCTGATCGCGCTCGGAGCCATGACAAAGCCGGTCTCTACCATGGTCACGCTGGTCGGGTTGGTGCCGCTGACCCTGGTCGCCGATGCTTACCTGCTGCGTCTGGCCTGGCGCGTGCGTCCCCGTCGGACTCCACACCTGATGCGCCCCGATGCAGCGAGCTGACCAATGCGGGCGCTGAGTTAGCGCGTGCGCCCGTCGGAGGGTGGGCGGATCGTCGGCTCTGTCGGCCCAGTGGAAGGCAGCAGCGCGTCTGGCGGCGTGATCACCGGGCCGGTGTCGCCGGGGCGTGTTTGCGGGGTGGGCAGGAACGATACACGCAGGGCCAGGCGTCCCAGCACCAGTTCGTCGTTGTTGCGCAACACGCGCGGCTGATGCGGCAGCAAACGCATTCCGTTGAGGAAGGTGCCGTTGGCGCTCTCCAGGTCCTGAATCATCACCGTGCCGCTCTGGCGCGTCAGCTTGGCGTGACGACGCGAGACGCCGCGCTCCATGGCCCGGTAGGGACTCAAGTCGAGGTCGGCGACGACTTCCCGATGAGTGCGCCCCAGCACGCATTCCTGGTGCAGTTCCACGGTGATCTTCTCGCCAGTCTCTTTGATCTCGAATTGCAGCAGGGTATGTTCATCGAACAGGGCAGTGCCCCAGCGCAACTCCGGCTTGGGTTGCGGGACGGCCAGGCGTTGGGTGGCCATGGCGCGTCCGGCGGGCAAAAGCTGCCCGCACCCCAGGCAGTATGATTCGTTCTCAGGGTTGACTTTGCCGCAATGCTCGCAAATCTGGTCGGGCATTGGTCACTCTCCCCACAGCGTGCCGCGACCGACCGGTCGTCCAATCCCCGTTCCATTATAGGACTAAACCACAGAGCGTGTGTAGACTGGCTCTGTGACCTCTGTGCTCTGTGGAGGCTGCTATGAACTTTCGCGCAGTATCTGCCCCTCACCCTCACTCCCCTCTCCCTCGCGACTGCGTCGCGGGGCG
>DDBP01000257.1 GCA_002332795.1 Anaerolineales bacterium UBA2029
CAGCAGTTCATAGGCGGTGGCGGTAGACCCATCTTCCAGAGCCAGCCAGGGCAGCGCAAACACGCTGATGAGGACGGCCAGCGCACAGGCCAGCGCCACCAGATTATCGGGAGAAAATGAGCGATTCGCAGAACCGAACATGGCGTCGCTTCCCTACACTTTCTGGCGGCGAGCCACACCGAACAGGCCGGTGGGGCGCATGACAAGGATGATCAACAACAACCCAAAGGCCACTGGATCGCGCCAGGTGGAAGAAATCCCAATGTTGTTGCCATAGGCTGGCACGAAGATCTCGATGAAACCGAGCAGCAGCCCTCCCACGGCAGCCCCGCGGATGTCGCCAATGCCACCGACCACGGCAGCGATGAAAGCTTTCCAGCCCACCCGCAGGCCCATGTAGGGATTCAATACCGGGAAGGCCACGCCCCACAAGATGCCGCCCGCCGCCGCCAGGCTCGTACCCAGCAAGAAGGTCAGTGAGATGATCTGATCCTGCGAGACGCCCATCAGTGGGACGGCAAATTTGTCGTAGGAAATGGCGCGCATGGCCATCCCCCACTTGGTGCGCTGCACGATGGTGTACAGCCCGGCGAAGAGCAACGCTGCCAGCACGATGATGATGATCTTCACGTTGCTGATGCTCACCCCGCCCAGATCGTAGACCTCTGTCTTGACGAAATTCTGGGGGTAACTGCGCGGGTTCGCTCCCGTCAGAGCCAGCATCCCGTTTTCGAGCAGCAGGCCGACGCCCAGCGCGGTGATCACCACGGACAGGCGCGACGCCTGCCGCAGCGGTTTGTAAGCGACGCGCTCGATGGTGACGCCCAACAGACCGGTCAGGATCATCGAGAGCAACAGAGTTGGCACAAAGGGCAGCCCCAGCGTGATCGAGCCGAACACGCCGAAGAACGCCCCCATCATGAAAATATCCCCATGCGCGAAGTTGATCAGTAGCAGCACGCCGTACACCATGGAATAGCCCAGTGCAATCAGGGCATACAGGCTGCCGAGTTGCAGGGCATTGAGGAGTTGTTGCACGAAAAATTCCATAGCAGCTTCTCCGCTGTCTTGTCACTACGGACCCGAAACGGTTGCCCGTTGTTGACGCCACACCTGGGGAGCGAAAAAGTGCCCCATGCAACCATGGGGCACACGCTCAGCAGGCGCCGACACTCATTGTTCGGGAGGGAATCCCGCCGGGCAGGCCGAGTCATAGTAGGTGAACGCGCCGTCCTTGATCTGAATGATCACCGCGCACTTGATCGGGTCGCCCTGCTCGTCGAAGCTCATCAGTCCAGTAACGCCCTCGAAGAGTTCGATATTGGCCAGCGCGTCGCGGATATCGGCCCGCTCCAGCGAATTGGCATTCTCGATGGCCGTGAACAGCAACTGAAAGGCATCGTAGGTCAGCGCGGCTACGTCGTCGGGTTTGGCTCCATAGCGCTCCTCATAAGCGGTGATGAACTTCTGGCCGACCTCGGTAGCAATATCCGGCGCGTAGTGCGTGCTGAAGAACAGCCCGTTGCAAGCATCACCGCACAGATCGATCAGGTCAGGCGTGCCCCAGCTATCGCTGCCGACGATCGGGCCGGTAAACCCTAACTGACGCGCCTGCTGGACGATCAGTGGAACTTCGTTGTAGTACTGCGGCGTGAACAGCACGTCCGGCTTGGCAGCTATGATGTTGGTGAGCTGCGAGCTGAAGTCCGTGTCGCCCGTAGTGAAGCTCTCGAAGGCCACGATCTTGATGCCCGACGCCTCCGCCGCATCGCGGAAGTTCTCTGCCAACCCTTTGGGATAGTCACTGGCCACGTCATAGAGCACAGCAGCGGTCTTGGCTCCGAATTCCTTGGCCACAAAACCAGCCACTACCGGCCCCTGGAACGGATCGAGGAAGGCTGCGCGGAAGACCCAGGGACGATCTTTGGTGGTGGCCGGATTGGTGGACCAGGGGCTGATCATGGGTGTTTCGCGGTCGTTGGCCACCTGACCGGTGGGAACAGCCTGCTTGCTCGCCTGCGGACCGATGATCGCCACTACCTGCTCTTCGACGATCAGCCGCGTCGCCACCGCCACCGAGGACTCGGCTTTGGCTTCATTGTCCTCGACAATGATCACCACTTCATAATTCTCGCCGTCAATTTGCAGGCCACATTCGGCGTTGATCTCATCTACCGCCATCTCCGCCGCTTCGACGGTGCTCTGGCCTACCTTGGGAATATCGCCCGTGAGCGGCGCGATCACGCCGATCACCACTTCGCCAGCGAAATCGCAGTCCTCTTGCGCGATCACTGGCAATGTGCCGAATGCAGCCACCATCATTACCAGAATCAGACCAGAAGAAAGGGAACGTTTGAACATGGCGCTATCTGCCTCCTGTTGCTATTTAGATCGTCGAGGGAGAAATGATGGTCAACTTAGGTCGGACAAGGTGCTACACACCACCTCCTTCACTATGGATAGTTTTGTGCGGGGAATGGGGAGTGGATGAAACTCGCGTCCCTCTACAACGACGTGGGCGGTCGAGAAGAGACGCTTGCTCACCCCGTTGCCCTGGCTGGAACAGGTATCTACGTTTCGCTGTGCGACAGGTCCAGACTGAAAAAACATGTGTAAATCGTGTTTTGGCATAACAATATAGCTCATTATAGGTGCAAATAACTTACATCACAAGCAATCTGACAGGAAAGGCGTCGTGTGCAGCAGCGTTGTAGCCTGTCGTCACAGAGTAGATGCTCATCCCGCTACGGACAGGTCGAAGAAAATCATGCACCATGCGGGTGGTCTGAGCAGGGTATACTTTAGCCTGTCTCCCGGTGTATGCTGTGTGAGAAATGCCCGAAAATTGGCTGTTTTCCCTTGTGCTTTGTGAACAATTGCACGAAAGGCAGGCGGCTTGGTGTCTCCCCTCACCTACCTTGAAATTGACCTGGACGCCATCGCGCACAATGTGCGGGTCATCAAAATGCACATTGGCCCGCATGTGAAGCTGATAGCCGTAGTCAAAGCCAATGCCTACGGGCACGGCGCGCTGGAAGTGGCACAGACAGCGCTCCGTCACGGGGCAAGCTGGCTGGCTGTGGCCCGTGCCGATGAGGGAATATCCCTGCGGCAGGCAGGGATCGTCGCGCCGATCCTGGTCATGAACTACACGCCGCTCGGCGAGATCGAAGAAGCCCTGAGGCATGACCTGACCCTGACCCTCTCCGATCTGGAACCGGCCCGCAGTATCTCGGCTATCGCCAGCCGCCTGGGGCGCGCTGCGACCGTGCACATCAAGGTAGATACTGGCATGGGACGCTTCGGTCTGCTGCCAGACGAAGTGTTGCCGTTCATGCAGGAGCTGGCCGCGTTGCCAGGGGTACAGGTCGAGGGACTTTACACACATTTCGCCGTCGCCGACCTGGCCGACAAAGACTACACCCGGCAGCAGTTTCGCCGCTTCCAGCAGGTGCGCGACCGCCTGAGCGCAGCAGGCTACCGCATCCCCCTGTGTCACGCCGCCAACAGTGCCGCCACACTCGACCTGCCAGAAACCCATCTGGACGCGGTGCGCGTAGGCATTGCCATGTACGGGCTGCCGCCCTCCAGCGAAGTCGAACCGGCGGTGCCGCTCCGCCCTGCCCTGTCGCTCAAGAGCCATGTCGCCCGCGTGCGCACGCTCCCTGCCGGTTCCAGCATCAGCTACGGGCGCACCTATATCACTCCGCGCGAGATGACCGTCGCCCTGGTGCCCGTGGGCTACGGGGACGGCTATCATCGCCTGATCTCCAACCGGGGAGCCGTACTCATCAACGGGCGGCGCGCGCCCATCGTGGGCCGGGTATGCATGGACCAGGTGATTGTGGATGTGTCGCAGGCAGGACTGGTGGAGCTGAACAGCGAAGTGGTCTTGATCGGCTCGCAGGGCAAAGAGCGCATCACCGCCGAAGAAGTGGCCACTTGGGCCGAGACGATCAACTACGAGGTCGTTACGGCCCTGCTGCCGCGCGTGCCGCGACTGTACGTGGGCACGGAGGCCGACTCCTTGCGTTGAGCGGATTCACCGCTCAGCCCTCGTCATTCATCATATTCAGCACATCCAGCGCGGCCAGGAAGTCCCCGTTCGTCCAACCGCTGCGCTCATCGGCCACTGTGTCCCACCAGGACTCGGACGAGGACAGGTTCTCCATGCCGGAGTAGGATATCCCTTGTCTGCGGGGTTCACCGCCCGCAGATCGCGCTGCACGCGCTTCGCTCCAACGCGCGGCCCAGGTCAACAATGCCCAACCAACCAGCAGCGTTGCGCCCAGACAGAGTAAGAGGCCGATATTGCTCATGTAGGTCCACCTCCCCAGCGTATCCGCGTGAACCTGGTGCCGCACGCTTAGCGCGTCGCCAAAGGCCACTGTTCCTGTCATTGTACTGACACGGCGCGTAGCGGCAAGTGCCCCAGCCCTGCTGCGATGGAGTGAATCACCACCTACCGACCCTGTGCGCATCTTCCTCACCGCGATCCCCTTCTGAAATTCGTCCGACCATCTTGACATCAAAACGGAATCCTGCTATCGTGATTTTTGAAAGCGCTACCAATTTGAATATTCGTCAGAGCGCCTCGAACAGCCGTTTCTTTCGCTGGCGAGTTAGTGAAAATGTGTTCTTTTTCTGTCTCAGTGATTGGTAGCGTTTTCAACTAGTCTTTGGAGAGACCTGGTCATGCCTCCTCGCAAGAATTCGCGCTCGCACAATGTCACCATCATGGACGTGGCCCGCGAGGCTGGCGTCTCCCCCACCACGGTTTCTCGCGTCCTCAACAATCAAGATCACGTCCGACCCGACAAGCGCGCGCGTGTGCTCACCGCCATGACCCGCCTGGGCTATGTGGTCAATCAGCAGGCGCGCAGCCTGGCCGGTGGACGGTCGCACGTCATCGGGCTGCTGGTACACGAGGTGGGCGTCAGCTACACCGGCGAGATCATTCGGGGCATCGAAGAGGAACTGGTCGCCGCGCAATACGAGCTGATGCTCTACACCACGCACCGCCGCAAGACCAAAGAGTCCACCTACGTTGCCACCCTCACCCGCGGCATGACCGATGGCCTGTTGCTGCTGCTACCGCTGAATCCCCAGGCGTATCTGGAGTCGCTGCACCAGGAACGGTTCCCCTATGTGTTGATCGATCACCAGGGCACCAACGAAGCCTGCCCCGCCGTCGCTGCCACCAACCGCCAGGGGAGCTACGATGCCACCGCTTACCTGATCGAACTGGGACACCGCCGCATTGGCTTCGTCACCGGCGAAATGCGCCTGGGATGCGCTGTGGATCGTCTGGATGGCTACAAAGCGGCGCTGGCCGATCACGGCATCGCCTTCGACCCGGCGCTGGTGGTGGAGGGGCACTTCCAGCAACCGGACGGCTACGCGGGCGCGAACGCTTTACTCGCCCTGCCCGATCCGCCTACGGCGATCTTCGCTTCCAACGATGTATCAGCGTTTGGCGTGATGGATGCGGTGCGCGATCACGGGCTGCGCATTCCGGAAGATGTTTCGGTGATCGGCTTCGACGACATCCCAGAAGCGGCGCATGTTCATCCCGGACTGACGACCGTCCGGCAGCCGCTGGAGCAGATGGGACGGCTGGCAACGCGCATGTTGCTGCGACAAATCAAAGACCCGGAGTACACAGGGGAGCGGATCGAACTACCAACCGAGCTGGTCATACGCCAGTCGTGTCAGCCGCCGCGAGCAGCCAGAGAGCACACCACAGTGCGCCGCAAGCGGCTCAAATAGGGTATTCCTCCTGAGGCGGGGAGGCGACCCGGAGCGCGAGCCGTGGCAAGCCTGGCTCCGAGTCGTCCCCTGAAAACAGGAGATACTTTAACCGTCAGACGGGCGGAGGTCAATACCCCTGCCCCGAAAAGTAATAAGGAGGAAGCAGCAATGAAAGTCTTTCGTCGTTTCTTTTTCTTGAGCCTGGTGCTGGTCATGGTGTTGGGCATGGCGGCCAGGGTGCCCGCTTCGGCGCAGGAGAAGGTCACGATCCGCTGGTGGCACATTCAGACCGCCGAAGCCCAGGCTGCCTTCTGGCAGCGCGTCGCCGATGAGTTCATGGCGCAGCACCCCAACGTCAACATCGAGATCACCATCCTGGAGAACGAAGCCTTCAAGAGCCGCCTGGTGACCGTCATGCAGGCCGGCGACCCGCCCGATCTGTTCCAGAGCTGGGGCGGCGGCGTGCTGTGGAAATACGCCGATGCTGGCCTGGTGCGCAACATCGCGCCCGAACTGGAAGGCGAATGGAAGGATTCGTTCGCTGCCAAAGCCGCCCTGGAACTCTACGGTCGCAATGGTGAATACTATGGCGTGCCGTGGACGTGGGGCGCAGTCGGCATCTTCTACAACAAAGACCTCTTCGCCAAGGCGGGCCTCGATCCGGAGAATCCGCCCCAGACCTGGGATGAATTCCTGGCCGCGGTCAAGGCCCTGAAGGACGCGGGCATCACCCCCATCGCGCTCGGTGAAAAGGACAAGTGGACCGGTCACTTCTGGTGGGTCTACCTGGCGCTGCGCATCGGTGGCGGGGACGCCTTCCTGAAGGCGTACAACCGCGAAGGCGCATTCACCGACGAGCCATTCGTCAAGGCCGGCGAGTATCTCAAGCAACTGATTGACCTCGATCCCTTCCCCGAAGGATACCTGGGGATGAACTACGGCGATCAGCAGACGGTGATGCTCGATGAAGCCGCCGCCATGGAACTGATGGGCCAGTGGGCAACGGGTGCCTACCAGGGCAACAGCCCCGAAAAGGCCGCCGTGCTGCTGCCGAAACTGGGCTGGTTCCCCTTCCCCGTCGTTGAAGGGGGCGCGGGTAACCCCGGTGACGTGCTGGGCGGCGGCGATGGCTTCGCCGTGGGCGCGAATGCTCCGGACGAGACGGTCGAATTCTTGAAGTACATCACCAGCCTGGAAGTGCAGCGCGCTGGCACAGAAGACCCCGCCATGGGCATCGTGCCGACGGTCAAGGGCGCTGACGAGGTGATCACCGATCCCATCAAGAAGACGATCATCAAGTTCCGCGACGAAGCCCCCTACTTCCAGCTCTACTACGATCAGTTCCTGCCGCCCGCTGTCGGCGGAATGGTCAACGACGCCGTAGAAGCGCTCTTTGCTGGTCAGGCGTCACCCGAAGAAGCGGCTGCCATGATCGAAGACGCGGCAGCGATGGAACTCGACTAGGGCCGGGCCAGTCCTCGCCTGGTGGGGGTGTGGAGCACCCCGCTCCATACCCCCACACCCCTATCCCAGACGCCGCTGAGCTTCGCAAAGGAACTCTCTATGTCTGCGCTCCGATCCCACGCATCCACCGCCACTCGATCGCAGGTCTCCAGAGACAAGCTGCGCAACACCCTGCACAAGGCCCTGCTGATCTTCCTGTTCGTTGCGCCCGGCATGGCCATCTTCCTGACCTTCCTGCTGATCCCTGTGCTCGGCTCCGTGCGGTACAGCCTGTACAAATGGGACGGCTTCGGCCCGCTGACCAATTATGTGGCGCTGGCAAACTATGAGCGCCTCTACAATCACAGCGTCTTCCGCCTGGCCGTTCAGCACAGCTTCATGCTGATGGCCATGTCCATCACGATTCAACTGCCCATGGCGCTGGCTATTGCCTTGCTGGTAGGCCGTGGGACACTGCCCGGCAGCCGCCTCTTTCGGCTGCTGCTGTTTGTACCCTACGTCTTTTCCGAACCGATCACCGCCATCATCTGGCTCTATGTGTTGCACCCTCAGTCTGGCCTGGCCAACCTCACTCTGGACGCTCTTCTCCCAGGGACAAATCGCGTGGCCTGGCTGGGCGACCGCGACATCGTGCTCTACTCTGTCTTTGGGGTGCTGACCTGGAAATACTTCGGCTTCTACATGATCCTCTACATGGCCGGGCTGCAAGGGGTCAACAGGGACCTGGAAGAAGCCGCCCGTGTAGACGGCGCGAACTGGCGGCAGGTGTTGTGGAAAATCACCCTGCCCCTCATGGGCAACACCATCCGCCTGACCGTCTTCCTTTCGGTATTGGGTTCCTTCCAGCAGTTTGTGACCATCTGGGTGCTCACTCAGGGAGGGCCAGTGAACGGCAGCGAAGTCCTGGCTACCTACCTCTACAAATATGGCATCCAGCGTTTCAACCTGGGCTATGGCAGCGCAGTAGCCGTCGTCCTCTTCATGATCACGCTGGTGTTCTCCCTTGGCTATCAACGCCTGGTCATGCGCCAGGATTACTCCGCCGAGGTGTTCTAGTCCGGGCAGGAGAGAGGGATGACCATGGAATCTACACGGACGCTGAAAATGCTCACCCCCTTGCTCAACGAAAGAAGACTGGCGCTGCTCATCCGCTACGCCGTCCTGATCCTGCTCACAGTCATTGTGGCCGGCCCGGTGCTCACCGCGGTGCTGGGTGGCATGCGCACCAATGGAGAATTCCTCTCCAGGCCCTTTGACCTGCCCCGGCAGGGCATTCAGTGGCAACACTATACCGCCGTCCTGAAGAGTGCGGAGTTCTGGCAGGCGACGCGCAACAGCTTCGTCATCACAGCGGGCATCACCATCCTGAACGTCAGCCTGGCCAGTCTGCTGGCGTTCGTCTTCAGCCGGGTGTATTTCTTCGGGCGCGGACTGCTTTTCAACATCCTGTCCATCGGGCTGCTCTTCCCGATCGTGGTTGCCATCCTGCCCGTCTTCATTCAGATTCGCGACCTGGGGTTGATCAACAGTCTGTGGGGGGTCATCTTGCCCATGGTGGCCTTTGGCCTGCCGGGCAGTGTGGTGATCCTGCGCAGCTTCTTTATGGCGGTGCCCATCGAGCTGGAAGACGCCTCCTATATTGATGGCTGCTCCACCTTCGGCTTCTTCCGCCACATTCTGCTCCCGCTGTCGCGCCCGGCCCTCACTGCTGTAGCAACTCTGCAGGTGATTGTCGGCTGGAACGAGTATTTCCTGCCCCTGCTGGTTCTAAACGACCCCAACAAATGGCCGCTCCCTCTGGGGATCATGCGCTATCAGGGGCAGTACGGGACCGACTGGGCGCGGGTGATGGCCTACGTCACCATCCTGATCATCCCGGCGCTGATCTTCTACGTCGTGGCAGAGAAGTACATTGTCACCGGCCTGACCGGCGGAGAACTCAAAGGATGAGCGTTTCCATGAAGCACCTGATCGCGTTGTCAACCGTTTGCGCTCTGCTGCTGCCGCTGCTATCTGCCGCTTTTGCCCAGGGGACGCGCCCGGCCCCTGTCCCGCCGTCGCAAGGCGCGTTTTTCACCGGGCAGTATCGCAACATGCTCAAGGAGTGGGGGCTGAGCGAGGCGGAGATCGAGGCGCGCATCCAGCAGACGTGGGATCAACTCTTCTACGGCAACGACAACACCGAGCGCGTCTACTATCCCGTCGGCGACGACATGGCCTATATCCTGGACACCGGTAACAACGACGTGCGCACCGAGGGCATGTCCTATGGCATGATGATCGCCGTCCAACTGGACAGGAAAGAGGAATTCGACCGGCTGTGGAAGTGGGCCAAGACGTACATGTACAACGAGAGTGGCGCGTACGCAGGCTACTTCGCCTGGCACTGCCGCCCCGATGGCACCAAGATTGACCAGAATCCCGCCTCCGATGGCGAGGAATGGTTTGTGATGGCGCTATTCTTTGCGGCGGGCCGCTGGGGCAATGGGGAGGGAATCTTCAACTATCAGGCCGAAGCCAACGCCATCCTGCACACCATGCTGCACAAAGAAGACGACCCCCGCACGGGTTCGACCAACATGTTCAACCGCGAAAACAAGCTGGTGGTCTTCGTACCGAGCTTTGGCCGCGAAAGCACGTTCACCGACCCATCGTATCACCTGCCCCACTACTATGAGCTATGGGCGCGCTGGGCGGACGAAGACAATGACTTCTGGGCAGAAGCGGCAACTGCCAGCCGCGCCTTCCTGCGCAAGGCCGCTCACCCAGAGACTGGCCTGATGGCCAATTACACCACGTTCGAGGGTGAGCCTTACGCCCTCAGCAACTACGGTGAGTACTTCTATGCGGATGCCTGGCGCGTGGGGATGAACGTGGCCGTGGATTACGCCTGGTTCGCCGCCGACCCCTGGCAAATCGAGCAGAGCAACCGCCTGCAGGCTTTCTTCTACAAGCAGGGAATAGGCAGATACTCCGACAAATACCCGATTGACGGCAGCGAAGCGTTGTCGCCCTGGCATTCGGAGGGGCTGGTCGCCACCAATGCGGTCGCCAGCTTGGCTGCCACGGAGCCGATCGCCTGGGAATTCATCGAAGAATTCTGGAACACGCCGCTGCCCACCGGTCAGTGGCGGTACTATAGCGGCCTGTTGTACATGATGAGCCTGCTCCACCTGAGCGGACAGTTCCGCATCTACGCTCCTGCGGACTGAAGGTGCGCAGTCCCTCAGGAAGCGCTGTTCCTGAAGCAGCAGACAGCCGGAGCAGGCTTTCGCAGCGTCCTCAACGTGGGGGTGCGTTGAGGAGACCTATCTACAGGAGGAATCTCACGTGTCGCAAGCAACTGGCAGCAGGTTGCCCTACCAGGACCCGGCACGCCCGGTCGAGGAGCGCGTCAGCGATCTGCTGGCACGGATGACGCTGGAAGAAAAGTGCGCGCAACTGGGCAGCCGGTGGGTCTTCGAGTTGCTGGAAAATCAGCGCTTCTCCCTGCCCAAAGCACGCCAATTGCTGAGCCAGGGCATCGGGCAGATCACCCGCATCGGCGGTGCGAGCAATCTGGGGCCGAAGGATAGCGCCGAACTGGCCAACACCATTCAGTCGTTTCTGATCCGCGAGACGCGGCTGGGCATTCCGGCCATGGTGCACGAAGAAAGCTGTGCAGGCTACATGGCCCTGGGCGCGACGTGTTTTCCGCAGGCCATCGGCATTGCCAGCACCTGGGACCCGCAGGCGGTGGAGCAAATGGGCCAGATCATTCGCGAACAGATGCGCGCGGTGGGCGCTCATCAGGCATTGGCTCCTGTGCTCGACGTGACGCGCGATCCGCGCTGGGGGCGCGTCGAAGAGACATTCGGCGAAGACCCCTATCTGGTGGCCCGGCTGGGAACGGCCTACATCAAGGGTTTGCAGGGTCACAGCCTGCGCGAAGGGATTGTCGCCACCGGCAAGCACTTCGTCGGCTACGGCAACTCCGAAGGCGGGCTGAACTGGGCACCGGCCCACATCCCGCGCCGCGAACTGCTCGAAGTCTTCGTCGCCCCCTTCGAAGCGGCCATCAAAGAAGCCGGCCTGTGGTCGGTGATGAACGCCTACCATGAACTCGATGGCGTCCCCTGCGGCGCGGCGGGCGAACTGTTCAACGACCTGTTGCGGGGGCAATTCGGCTTCGACGGCCTGGTCGTCTCCGACTACTTCGCCGTAGATCAACTGCACAGTTACCATCATGTCGCGCGCAACAAGCAGGAGGCGGCGGCGCTGGCGCTCAGCGCGGGCATTGACATCGAGCTGCCCAGCACAGACTGCTTTGGTACTCCCCTGCTGCAGGCAGTACGCGCGGGCACGGTCAGCGAAGACCTGATTGATGCCGCTGTGCGGCGCGTGCTGAGAACCAAGTTCCTGCTGGGGTTGTTCGAGCATCCCTACGTGGACGCAGACCGGGCTGTGCAGGTTTTCGACACGCCCGATCAGCGCACGCTGGCGCGTTCGCTGGCGCAGAAGTCCATTGTGCTGCTCAAGAACGAAGGCAGCCTGTTACCGCTGCGCAAAGACCTGGCTTCCATCGCCGTCATCGGCCCCAACGCCGACAGCGTGCGCAACCTGGTGGGCGACTATGCCTACATTGCGCACATCGAGTCGCTCATCGCCACCGCGCACAGCAACCCCTTCGGACAGCCGTTGCCCGACAGGGTGGACCTGGTCGAACACTGGGTGCCGATGATCAGCGTGCTGGAAGGCATCCGGCGCAAGGTATCTCCACAGACGCAGGTGTACTATGCCAGAGGATGCGACGTGCAGGGCGACTCGCGCGAAGGATTCGCCGAGGCAGTGGCCGCCGCCCGGCAGGCAGAAGTTGCCGTGCTGGTGCTGGGCGGCAAGTCCGGCCTGACCGACGACTGCACCTGCGGCGAGGGGCGCGACCGCGCCGACCTCGGCCTGCCTGGAGTGCAGCAAGAACTGGTGCAGGCCATCTACGAGACAGGCACGCCCGTCGTGGTGGTGCTCGTAGATGGGCGACCGCTGGCCCTGCCCTGGATCGCCGAACACATCCCCGCTGTGCTGCACGCCTGGCTGCCCGGCGAAGAAGGGGCGAACGCCATCGCCGACGTGCTCTTCGGCGATCATACCCCCGGCGGCAAGCTGCCGATCTCCGTCCCCCGCGCAGTGGGACAGGTGCCGGTGTACTACAATCACAAGGTCTCTGGGGGACGTTCGCACTGGAAAGGCGACTATGTGGAACTGAGCACCAGGCCCCTGTACCCCTTCGGGCATGGTCTCAGCTACACCTGCTTCAGCTACGGCGATCTGACCATCGCGCCCGCGCAGGTGCGCGCCAGTGACACCGTGACCGTCGGCGTGACCGTCACCAACAGCGGTGATCGGCCTGGCGATGAAGTCGTGCAGCTATACACACGCATTCCGGTAGCAAGCGTAACCCGCCCGGTCAAGGAGCTGAAAGGCTTCGCGCGCCTCACCCTGGCCCCTGGCGAAACAAAGCGCGTCACCTTTCACCTGCCCGTTAGCCTGCTGGGCTTCTACAACCGTTGCCAGGAGTTTGTGATCGAGCCGGGCACCGTAGAGGTCATGATCGGCAGTTCGTCGGAAGACATCCGCGTCCGGGGGTCTTTCGAAATTGCCGGTCCGGCCACTGCCGTTGGCCCGGCCAGGGCGTTCTTCAGCGCGGTCGAGATTGGCTGACTCCTCTGGCTCCACCTTGCCCAACGGTCGGGTGCAGAGCAAAGATAGCCTGGCGCTGTGCGTGTCCGCGACCCATGCTCACAGCGCCAGGCGCGTTGAGGGGGCAAGCACCCGGCACAGCCAGGTACTTGACAGCCCGTTGAATTATACCCTATAATGAAATCAACTTATTGGGAGCGCTCCCATGACGGCGCTCGTAGAGTTCTTTCTTGAGGGTCTCAGTTGATGACGCCCTTTCGCCCTGGCAATAACCGCTCGCTGAATCTGGAAGATATCGCCGCCAAGGCTGGTGTCTCGCGATCCACAGTCTCGCGCGTCATCAACAATTCGCCCAACGTCAGCGCTCAGACCCGTCAGCGCGTGCTGGAAGTCATCGAGGCAGAAGGATTTGCGCCCAATCCCGCCGCCCGCGCCCTGGTGACACAACGCACACAGGTTATCGGCGTCGTCATCCCTCAGATTCCCGCCGTCGTCTTCGAAGATGCCTACTACTTCCCCACCCTGTTGCAGGGCGTGTCGCGCGTCGCCAATCAGCACGACTACGCCATGTTGCTCTGGTTGGGGCAGTCGGATCAGGACGAGGAGCGCTTCTACAAGCGCATCGAGCGCAATCGCTTGATGGACGGGGTGATCCTGGCCTCTGCTCCCAGTGATGATCCTCTGATCGAACACTTCCTGCGCACCGATACCCCCTTCGTGATGGTGGAGCGCGCCGAGCGGCACCGCGACCGCATCAGCTACGTCAGTGTGGACAACATCGCAGCGGCGCAACAGGCGGTGACACACCTGATCCGCCTGGGACGGCGGCGCATCGGCACCATCACTGGCAAACTGGCCATTCCGGACGGGCGCGATCGCCTGGAAGGGTATCGCCGCGCCCTGTATGAAGCCGGTCTCCCCCTCGACCCGGCCCTGATCGTGGAAGGCGATTTCACCCATCGCTCCGGCTACGAGGGCATGAAGCGTCTGTTGGAGCAGCGGGTAGATGCCCTCTTTGCGGCCAGCGATATCACCGCGCGCGGCGCGTTGCTGGCGATGCAGGAAGCGGGCGTATGCGTGCCCGACGACGTGGCCGTGGTAGGCTTCGACGACCTGGCCACCGCCACACAGGTTACCCCCCCGCTGACCACTGTCCGGCAACCCATCGAGGAAAAGGGTGCTCGCGCGGCAGAGTTACTGATCCGCCTGATCGAAGGCTCGCTACATGGGCCGCAACAGATACTGCTGCCCACCCAATTGGTCATCCGTCAGTCCTGCGGTGCGAGCAAGAGCACGACCTGAACCTGACGTGCAACCTGGAAGGAGCAATGGCCTATGCAGTGATTGGTAGCAAAGAGATCGCACTCACGCTCGTCGTCAACTGCCCATATTCTTAACGACGTAACGCCATCTGGCGCAAGAGTCCATCCGTTCGTCCGACTAGATCGTCCGAGGTTTTCAGGCAGGAGGTTTCTCAAAAATGTCTCGTAAAGCGTTGCGGCTGATCCCAGCCCTGGTTTTGGTGTTCGTCTTTGTGGTGGGAGCGCTCCCAACCAGCGCTCAACAACCCGTCAAGGTCGTCTGGTTCATCGGCCTGGGCACCGGCGGCCAACCCGAACAGCAGGAAATGCAGAACAAGGTGGTCGAGCAGTTCAATGCCACCCACGATGATATCGAGCTGGAGATCGTCGTCGCCGACTACGATGTGGCCCGCGACACCCTCAGCACCCTGATCGCTTCCGGCGATAGCCCAGACATCGTCGGTCCCGTGGGCAACACGGGAGCGAATGCCTTCGCCGGCAACTGGCTCGACCTGGAGCCGCTGGTGGAGAAGACCGGCTACGACCTCAGTCAGTTCCCGCAGGCCGCCGTGGACTTCTACCGCACGCCGGAAGGGTTGGTGGGCCTGCCCTTCGCTACCTTCCCCTCGTTCCTGTGGTATCGCCCTGCCCTGTTCGACGAAGCCGGGCTGCCCTATCCTCCCGCCGCCTATGGCGAACCCTATGCCGACGGCGACCCCTGGGATATGGACAAGCTGCGCGAAGTCGCCATGCAACTGACCGTGGACGCCAACGGCTACGACGCCACCGAACCGGAATTCGACCCGGAGAACATTGTGCAGTGGGGCTTCACCATTCAGTGGAGCGATCCGCTCGGCGTCCCGACCCTGTTCGGCGCTGGTCATGTCTACGATGGTCAGGGCAACGCGGTCATGCCAGAGCATTTCCGCACCGCCTGGAAGTGGATCTATGACGGCATCTGGAAAGATCACTTCATGCCCAACGATGCGCAGGTCGGCAGTGACCTGCTCGGCGCGGGCAACCCCTTCGCCTCCGGCAATGTGGCGATGGCGACCACGCACCTGTGGTACACCTGCTGCATCGCCGACACCGAATGGCAGGCCGCGGCCATCCCGTCGTACAATGGCAAGGTGACGGCCAAGCTGCACGCGGACACCTTCCGTATCCTCAAGACCAGCAAGAATCCGGAAGCGGCCTTTGAGGTGCTCACCTACCTGATCGGCGAAGCGTCGCTCGATCTGCTCTCGGTCTACGGCGGCATGCCCGCCCGTGAGGCGGATCGCGCTGCCTTCTTCGAGAACCTGAATCAGAAGTACACCCAGGGCGTCAACTGGCAGGTGGTGATGGATAGCCTCAACTATCCGGACATCCCCAGCCACGAATCCTGGATGCCCAACTTCAACAAGGCCCAGGATCTGCTGAGGAACTTCGTCACGCTCTATGGCAGCACGCCCGGTCTGGATATGGACGCCGAACTCGACAAGCTGGTTGCCGACTTGCAGGCCGTCTTCGACGAAGTGAAGTAGCGCGCCACCAGACTCGCTCACGCCGGTGGGGGGCAGCGCGCTCCGCCGTTGTCCCCCACCCCCCTTCTCTCGTCGTCCGGCGTGTACGCCCGTGCTAGGGAGCAGACCCCGCTATGACCGCAGGCGAAACCACCTCAGTCCAAGAAAAACTTGTCAGCCGCAAGAGCCGTTCGTTGCAGCGCCAACAGCAGACCTGGGGCTGGATTTTCCTCTCGCCCTGGATCTTTGGCTTCTTTGCCTTCACCGCGTTGCCGATGATCGCCTCGCTGCTGTTCTCTTTCACCAACTTTCAACTGACTCACCCTGAAGATATTCAGTTTGTCGGCCTGGACAACTACGCCCGCCTGCACACCGACCCGCGCGTGCGCGAATCGCTGTGGGCGACGATCAAGTTCTCGCTGATCGCGTTGCCGCTGGCTATCAGCCTGCCGATTGGATTGGCGTCGCTGCTCAATTCCAGGCATCTGCTGGGCAAGAGTCTCTTTCGGACCCTGTTCTACATGCCCTATATTGTTCCGGTAGTCTCGGCAGTTTACATCTGGTCGGGCGTGCTGAACCCCGAAACCGGCTGGTTCAACCGCATCCTGGAGGAATTTCTGGGCCTCAAAGGCCCCGACTGGCTGAACAGCACCACCTGGATTTACCCGGCGCTCAACATCATCGGTCTGTGGGGCATCGGCAACGCCATGCTCTACACCCTGGCAGCCATGCAGGGCGTGCCCACCGAACTCTACGAGGCGGCGCGCGTTGACGGGGCGGGCTGGCTGAGTTCGTTCCGCTATATCACCCTGCCCATGATCTCGCCGGTCATCTTCTACAACCTGGTGCTGAGCGTGATCGGGCTGTTCCGCTACTTCGAAATTCCCTACATCCTCAAGTCCGGCACGGGCAACCCTGCCGGAGCGACGATGTTCTTCAACATCCATCTCTACAAGACAGCATTCACCTTCCAGGACATGGGCTATGGCGCGACGCTGGCCTGGCTGCTGTTCGCCATGGCCTTCGCTGCGACGCTGCTACTCTTCCTGAGCGCTCGCTACTGGGTCTACTATGCGGCAGGGGAGACGTTCTGAGATGGCCACACAAACAGCCTACGCCCGATCGGTCCTTGCCTCTCCGTATTTCACCAGGCAACTGCGCAGATTCACGGCGGTCTCGCTGGTCACATTGTTCGCCTTCATGCTGCTGTCGGCCTTTCTGACGCCGTTTGCCTATGGCTTCGTCACTGCGTTCAAGGACAAAGAACAGATCGTGCGCAGCGCCAAGGGATCGATCCTCCCGCTGGATCCGGTGCGTTACCGCTATCCCACCTTCGAATACGACGGTGCAACGCGCGAGGTCTACGAAGTGACGATAGAAGGCGAGACGCAGCAGTGGGCGCTGATCGGTCGCAACGAGGTCTCCGGGCAGAGCACCTTCGTCAACATTGCGCAGCCCGACGAACCGATCTCCCTCACCGGCACTACCGCGATCGTTGGCGGGCGCGTGGTAGAAGGCGTCAGCCCCACCCTGTTGACGCGCGACCTCGACCTTTACAAGGTGCCCCTGGAAGATGGCACGCGCGAGCTGGCGCTGCTCGACGCCGGGCGGCGTACCTCGACCTTCATTGATCCCGATCACCCCGAAGCCGGCCCCATCGTCTGGGAAGGGCGCTGGCGCACGCTGCAACCGGTGATGAAGTTCAGCCCGCGCACCGGCAACTTCAAGACTGCCTGGGAAGGCATTAACTTCCCCCTGCTCTTCCGCAACACGCTGATCATCGCCGTGACCGGCATGATCGGCACGCTGCTGTCGTCTACCTGTGTCGCCTATGCCTTTTCCCGCTTTCCCATCCCCGGCAAGCGGGTCCTCTTCATGGTGCTGATCGGGACGATCATCCTGCCCAAGCAAGTGACGCTGGTGCCCACCTATGCCTTCTTCTCGCGCATTCACTGGACGGGAACCTGGTTGCCGCTGATCGTGCCGCACTTCTTCGCCAACGCATACAACGTCTTCCTGCTGCGGCAATACTTCCTGACCCTGCCGCGCGAGATGGACGAGGCGGCGATGATTGACGGCGCGGGGCCATTCCGCGTCCTGCGCTCGATCATCATTCCACAGTCCTATCCGGTGTTGATAGCCGTCGGCCTGTTCCATTTCGTGTACGCCTGGAACGACTACTTCGAGCCGTTGATCTACCTGCTGGGCAAGCCGGAGCTACAGCCCATCACCGTTGGGATTCAGCGCTTCAACTTCATCTACGATCAGCAGCCGCATCTCATCCAGGCCACCGCCCTGCTGGGGCTGATTCTGCCTGTAGCGCTCTTCTTCGCGGCGCAGCGCTTCTTCATGCGAGGCGTGGTCATCACCGGAGTGGAGAAGTAGCCGATGGCCGACCGATTCGTGCTGGGCGTCAACTACTGGCCGCGCCGCAAGGCCATGACCTGGTGGGGGGACTTCGATCCCGGCGAGGTGGCCGAGGAATTCTCCATCATTGCCAGCCTGGGGCTGGACGTGGTGCGCATCTTCCTGCTGTGGGACGACTGGCAGCCGACCCCCGATACGGTCTCCCCGGCGTGCCTGGATCATCTGATCACCGTCTGCGATACGGCTGCCGACAACGGGTTGAAGCTCGATGTCACCTTCTTCACCGGTCACATGAGCGGCCCCAACTGGGCACCGCGCTGGCTGCTGGACTCTTCCGCCGCGCCCGCCGCGCCGGGCATTCGCCAGGTCGTCAGCGGGGGCAGGGTCGTCGCCAGCCACTATCGCAACCCGTTCACCGATGTCGTCGCCCTGGACGCGGAGCGCCTGTTGCTGCGCACGGTCGTCGGCGCGTGCAAAGATCACCCGGCGATCTGGATGTGGAACCTGGGCAACGAGCCAGACCTGTTCGCCTGGCCGCCCAACGCCGAGGCTGGTCGTGCCTGGGTGCGCCATATGACCGCCGTGATCAAAGAGCTGGACGACGCCCATCCGGTCACCTGTGGGCTGCACATGGCCAGCCTGACCACCGACAACGGCTTCCGCGTCGATCAGGTCTACGCCGAGACCGACGTAGCCGTGATGCACACCTACCCCATGTACACTCCCTGGGCGCGGCACCCGCTCGACCCTGACCTGGTGCCCTACACCTGCGCTCTGGTCACGGCGTTGTGCGGCAAACCTACCTTGATGGAAGAATGGGGCGGGTGCACGGCAGCCCCTGGCCAGCCCTCGCAGACGTGGGAGTGGACGGGCTACGGTCAGCCGCAGCGACAGTTCATGGCGTCCGAAGAAGACCTGGCGGAATACGTGCGCGCTGTGTTGCCGCGTCTGCTCGATGTCGGCGCGACAGGAGCCATGTTGTGGTGCTTCGCCGATTACGCACCAGAGCTGTGGGACCGGCCTCCCTGCGCCGAGTCGCGTCACGAGCGTTTCTTCGGGCTGGTGCGCCCCGACGGCACGCTCAAGCCACACGCCCAGGTGATCAAAGAATTTGCCGCCACACAGCCACGGGTGCTCCCCGCCCGCCAGCAACTGGAACTGGACATCAACGCCGACGAGTACTATCGCGCCCCTAATGAGCATGCCATACGGCTGTATCAGCGCTACCGGCAGGCGCTGCACGATGGGGGAGGGAAAGCGCGATGAAACGAGCGGTGATCCTGTTGCTCTGCCCCCTGCTGGCGCTGGTGAGCGCAGTCGGCGCACAGGGAGAACCCGCGCTTTACATAGACGTCAACCGCTCCCTGGGGCCAATCAGCCCCTACGTCTATGGCGCGAATTACGGCCCCCTACAGACCGTCCCTCTCGACCTGGCCGACGAAGCGCAACAGTCCGGCATACGCTTCCTGCGCTTCCCCGGCGGGCGCTGGGGTGACCTGAACAATCTCCAGCATTTCCATATTGACATGTTCATCAAGCTGGCCCGCCAACTGGGGGCCGAGCCGAGCATCAGCGTGCGGTTGGAGGGGGGCACGCCCGAAGCCGCCGCCGAACTGGTGCGCTACACCAACATCGAGCGCGGCTATCACGTGCGCTACTGGGCCATCGGCAACGAGCCGAACCTGTTCGATGACTACACCACCGAAGATCACAACCGCCAATGGCGTGCCATTGCCGAAGCCATGCTGGCCGTTGACCCCACCATCCTGTTGATCGGGCCGGATACCTCGCAGTACAGCGGCAACCCGGCCACCGATCCGCGCGATAGCCTGGGCCGCGACTGGGTACGCGAGTTCCTGCGGGCCAACGGTGACCTGGTAGACATCGTGGCTGTGCACCGCTACCCCTTCCCGCGCAGCATGGCCAATCCCGTCACCACCATTGACGACCTGCGTCAGAACGCGCCGGAATGGAGCCGCATCCTGCCCGCCCTGCGCGCTGTCATTCGCGAGACGACGGGCCGCGAGGACCTGCCCGTCGCCATCACCGAGGCCAACTCGCACTGGAGCAAGAGCATCGGCGGTGAGGCCACGCCGGACTCGCTCTACAATGCCATCTGGTGGGCCGACGTGCTGGGCCGCCTGATCCGCGATGGAGCCTTCATCGTCGGTTACTTCGACTTCCAGAGCAATCCCAGCCGCGGCGGGTGGGGGTTGCTGGGCAGCTACGAAGTCCGCCCCACCTACTACACCTATCAGCTCTATCAGCGCTTCGGGACGGAACTGGTCTACGCGGCCTCGTCCATCCACGACCTGTCCCTCTACGCCGCGCTGCGCCAGGACGGGGTGTTGACGGTGATGGTCGTCAACCTGGGCGACGAACCGCAAGCATACCCACTGACGTTGGACGGCGCGACCATGACCGGACCGGCAGAAGTCTGGCGGCTGGATGCAGAACACAGAGCCGAGCGCCTGGATGATCTCGACCTGCGCGACGGCCCCCTGAGCGTGCCCGGTCAATCCGTCACCCTGTATCTCATTCCCATCACTCGCTGAGCGGCCTATGCGACTCGATCGGCGCAGTCTCACCCTGTTGTGCAGCATGTGGCTGGCTTGGGCCGTCATTCTGATCGGCTTCCAGAACCTGGTCGAGGCGCGCATGGAGCCAAAGCGCCCCGATTACGCCCTGGAATGGACGCCGCGCGAGACCGGACGCACCAGTCAGCATGACAAGCCTTATCTGATCGAGCCGTTCATGAACCGGCACGTGTCATGGGATTCTGAGTTCTACCTGTCCATTGCCGTAGTCGGCTACGACGACCCGGCAGTGCGCCTGGTGCAGATTCCCGGACAGCGCCCGCTGTCCATGAATTACGCCTTCTTCCCCCTCTACCCGCTGATGATGCGGGCGGTCAGCCTGCCGCTCCGGGCCTTGTTCGCCCTCAACGACATCGCCACGGCAACCCTGGCGGGCGTGTTCGTGGCGCTGCTGGGGACGCTGGGCGGCCTGATCGCACTCCATGACCTGGTGCGCGATGAACTGGGAGCGGACGGCGGTCTGCGCACCGCCTTCTATCTGCTGATCTTCCCGTCGGGATTCTTCCTGGCGCAGGTCTATTCCGAAGGGCTGTTCGTGGCCCTGGCCTTTGGCGCGCTGGCCCTCAGTGCGCGCGGGCGGCTGACGTGGGCGGCGCTGCTGGCGGCTCTGGCCGTCTGGGTGCGCAGTGCGGGCGTCTTGCTGCTGCTTCCCCTGGGGATAGCCTGGCTGCAAAGGCTGCGTCAGCGCCCGTTCACGCGGCGAGAACTGGCCCTGGGGCTGACCCTGCTGCTCCCCGCGCTGTCCTTCGGCCTGTGGTGGCTGACGCTGGGCGATCAGTTTCACCTGGTAGAAGACAACTGGTTCGGGCGCAGCCTGACCGACTGGGAGCGCACCCGCTGGGGCTGGCAGAAAGCCATCGAGAGCCTGCGCTCGGCAGACACAGTCAGTCAGATGCGCGTCTACTACGCCCTGGAGTTCGTCGCGCTGGGCCTGGCGCTCATCGCCTGCCTGCTGACTCTGCGCCGCTACCCTGGCCCGGCCCTGTTCGGGCTGGCCGTGCTGGCCATGACCGCCTTCAGCGGCGCGCCGCAAAGCCTGATCCGCTACGTGCTCATGGTGCCCTCAGTGTTCATTCAGGCCGGTCGGCTGGGGCGCTCTGTCGTTTTCGACCGGGCCTGGACGACGGCCAGCCTGTTACTCATGGGACTGCTTGTCACGCTGTTCACTTTCGACATGTGGGTCGCCTGAAAGGGGAAATGACGCTTATGAGGTTTCCAGATGATTTCCTATGGGGGGCAGCGACCTCCAGCTATCAGATCGAAGGCGCGGCGCTGGAAGATGGCCGGGGCGAGTGCATCTGGACGCGCTTTTCGCACACACCTGGCAACACCTTCAACGGCGACACCGGTGACGTGGCCTGCGACCACTATCACCGTTACCAGCAGGACGTCGCGTTGATGGCACACCTGGGCTTGCAGGCGTACCGTTTTTCCATCTCCTGGCCGCGCGTGATCCCCCAGGGCACCGGCGCCACCAACCCCGCCGGATTGGATTTCTACGACCGGCTGGTAGAC
>DDBP01000389.1 GCA_002332795.1 Anaerolineales bacterium UBA2029
GCAGATCGGCCTCCAGATGCGGGGGGGCAGGCCGGATGGGAGCCAGCACATAAAGCCGATCGGCGACCGCCTGGTATTCGGCCAGGATCGCCTGCGCCTCCGCGTCGGCAGACAGCCATGCCTCCACGGCGGCTCGCTCGTCCGGATCGAGCGCTCCCAGGGCATAGGCTGGCAACAGCGCCAGCAACTCGTCACGACTCATCCCATTCATCATCGCTCAATTTCTGCTCACCACAGCGCCCGCTTTGCTCCAGTTTTCACATCCTCTGCTATCTACTACGTCCCGGAAGGGGGAGTTGGATCTTCGCTCTTTTCCCCCAGCCACGCGGCGCGGAGCTTATCCATGCCCAGGCGAATGCGCGTCTTGACCGTGCCCAGGGGCAACCCCAGCCGCGCTGCAATCTGACTGTGCGACATGCCCCCGAAGTACGCCATCTCGATGGGCTGCCGTTGCTCGTCGGGCAGCGCTGCCGCCGCGTCGCGCAGCAGATGATGGGCAGCGTGCTGACTGTCGTCTGCTGGCAGAGCGTTTTCCCATGCCTCAGGGTTGTCGTCCAGAAAGACGGGGTCGCGCAGGGCATCGCGTTGTTGCCTGCGCAGGGTGTCGAGGGCCTGACGGCGGGCGATGGTCAGCAGCCAGGGCACGAAGGCTCCCCGCGCCGGATCGAACGTCTCCGCGCGGTGCCATAGCCGCAGGAAGGTATCCTGTGTCACCTCCTCGGCGGCCATCTGCTCGTTGAGCACCCGGTAGGCGACCGAATACACCAGCGCAGCATAACGCCGGTGTAGCGCCACCAACGCCTCTTCGTCGCCCTGCTGAATGCGCCGCAGCAGTTCAAGCTCGGCGGACTCGCCCATACCCTGCCACCCTTGCCGGGTGCGCCAGGCCGCGCCCCAGCCGCACAGACTATAGCACAGGAACGCCCGCCCAGCACAGAGCATATTTGCGATAACTATGATCTTTTTTGGAGAAAACAGATCCAACGGCCCGCTACTGCGCGTATGCAAGAGTAGCAGCCCTGCGCTGGCTGTAGCTGTTCAGGCAGATGGAGGAAAACATCATGTCTCGCAAAACTCTATGGGCATTAGTGATGGTCGTTGCGCTGGCGGTTCTGGCATTGCCGGGAGCCGGGGCGCAAGAGATGACGCCCACTGTGCAGTGGGGCGGCAACGACGAACTCGGCTCTTTCCTGGTTGGTCCCAACGGCATGACGCTTTACATCTTTGCCAACGATACGCCCGGCGTCAGCAACTGTTCTGGCGACTGCCTGGCCAACTGGCCGCCGCTGCTGGTCGAAGAAGGGCAGCAGCCTACCCTGGCGGCGGGCATTCCAGGCCGCCTGGGCGTCATTCAGCGCCCGGACGACGGCACCTTCCAGGTCGTCTACAACGGGATGCCGCTCTACTACTGGGTCAACGACAAGCAACCCGGTGACGCCACAGGGCACAACGTGCGCGGCGTGTGGTTCGTCGCCAAACCGGCGGACGTATCGCTGGGCGGCAACGCTGAACTGGGGCCGTTCCTGGTCGGTCCCAACGGCATGACGCTCTACATGTTCACCAAAGATGCCCCTGGCGTCAGCAATTGCTCCGGTGACTGCCTGGCCAAGTGGCCGCCGCTGCTGGTCAGTGAAGGGCAGCAGCCCACCCTGCAGCCGGGTTTGCCGGGCACGGTGAGCACCATCGAGCGGGAAGATGGCACCTATCAGGTGACCTACAACGACATGCCGCTCTACTACTGGGTCAACGATCAGCAGCCAGGCGATGCCACCGGTCAGGGGGTCAACGATGTCTGGTTCGTCATTCAGCCACCGACCGTGCGGGTGGGCAGCAATGACGAGTTGGGGGCGTTCCTGGTGGGGCCGGATGGCATGACGCTGTACATGTTCACCAAAGATGCGCCGGGCGTCAGCAACTGCTACGACGATTGTGCTGTGCGCTGGCCGCCGCTGTTGATCCCGGAGGGGCAGCAACCGACCGCCGGTGAAGGCGTCACCGGCAAGCTGGGCGTGACCGAGCGCCAGGATGGCACCTATCAGGTGACCTACAACGATATGCCGCTCTACTACTGGATCAAGGATGTCGTCCCCGGCGATGCGACCGGCCAGAACGTGGGCGAGGTCTGGTTCGTGGTCAGCCCGGAGGAGAGCATGGGGGCGATGGGCGCAGAGCAACCTGCCGCACCCGCCCTGGATGGGGCCGCGTTGGTAGCACAGCGCTGCACCGTCTGCCATAGCGCCGAACGCATTGACAACGCCCGCAAAGACCGCGCCGGCTGGGAAGCGACCGTGGATCGCATGATCGGCTACGGCGCGCAACTGAACGCCGACGAGCGTCAGGCCGTCATTGACTACCTGAGCAGCCGCTAAAGCTTCCCCCCGCACTGCCGCAAGGAGAGGGCCAGTCTCACACGCGCTGGCCCTCTCCGCGTTCTGGCTCAGGGCCTGGGGACGGCCAGGTCGGGCGAACCGGCGGGCGAGAGCCTGAGATCGGGCTGTGTGGCCTGGATTAGCTCGTGAATGATCTGCGCGTACTTGACCTTCTCGCGGGCGAACTGTGCCAGCGCGTCGGCGCTCACCCAGGGCTTGTACAGCGCGCCCGCTCCGCTGACCAGCGATGGCCCTGGCTCGATCTTGAAGTAGCACGGTGAGCACACCCGTGCCATCTCTGCGCCGTCGTAGAAGCGGTTGAAGCCACCAAACGAGTCCGACAGCATGATATGCAGGTCGAGCGGCAGGTCTACCGCCCGCCGAATGCTCGCCAGTTGCGGCAACGACAGATCGCCCAGCGGGTTGAATGTCCCCGCACCGAGCGACTGCAACACGCGCGCCCCCGCCGCCGAGCCGTGTCCGGCGAAGATACTCACCTTAATCGTCACATCGGCGGGCAGATCACCGCGCCGGCGCAGTTCGTTGAGCAGCCACAACAACCCTTCGTCAATGGCCAGAAAACCCCGAAAGCCCAGGTCTACCAGGCGCAGAATCTCCGCAACAACGTAGCTGAGTTGATCCGAGCCGCGGAAACGCAGGCCCGACAGCCCGCCTTCCGGCGTGACGAGTTGCCGCCCCACGTCCCAGCCGGAGCGCGGGCCGGGAGTCATGATCACCTCCAGACGGGCGTCGGCGGCCATCTGCGCGAAGTCGCGCAGTTCGGCATCGTCCAGCAGCGACGATCCCATGACCACCGCGATCAGGCGATGGATGGCGATCTGCCGTTTACGCATCTCGTCAATGAGTGCTTCCAGCACCTGCGGGCGCTCGATGCCGGAGATTTCCATACGGTAGTGCCCGCCGTCGGGGAAAGTACGCCCCGAAGTCGGCAGATCGTAGGCGTCGCGGCCAGGGATGCCGACCGCCTCCATCATGGCCCGCACGTCGTGTAAACTGCGCATTCCGTTTCTCTCCCTAAAAAGGCTAATTGATAGGGGGGATTAATCGTTTTCTTTGTCGTGCAGCAGCGCCAGCACCTCGGCATAAACATCGTCTTTCAGCGTGAACCAGTGTTCTGGCTGGGGAAACGACCTATCCTGCACTTCGGCCACGTATTGCTTCAGGCCGTTGAGGATGACCTCACCCGCGTTGCCGTAGACCTTGGCCATCTTGGGCTTGAAGCGAGGGTACAGCCCGAACATGTCGTGGAAAATCAGCAGTTGTCCGTTGGCGTGCGGGCCAGACCCCAGGCTGATGATCGGGATGTGGGCGCGCTCGGTGATGAGCTGACAGATGCGGTCGGGCACCATCTCCAGCAGGATCGCATATGCGCCCGCTTCTTCCAGGATGGCCGCATCCTCGACGATGCGCACGGCGCGCGCGGCGTCACGTCCCTGGACTCTGAACCCGCCCAGGCTGGAAGCGCTCTGCGGCGTCAGGCCCAGGTGACCCATACAGGGGATGCCCGCCGCCACAATGCCCGCCACCCGGTCGGCCATTTCGCGCCCGCCCTCTAGCTTGACCGCGTCACAACCGGCCTCGGCCATGAAGCGACCGGCATTGCGGATGGCCTCTTCGACCGACGCCTGATAGGTCATATAGGGCATGTCGCCGATGACCCAGGCTGTCGGCGCGCCGCGCCGTACTGCCTGCGCGTGACGGATCATGTCGGCCATGGTGACCGGCAGCGTGCTCTCGTAGCCCAGAACGGTCATGCCCAGGCTGTCGCCCACCAGGATCATCTCCACGCCCGCCTGTTCCTGCAGGTAGGCGGTGGGATAGTCGTAGCAGGTGAGCATGGTGATCGGCTCGCCACGCTGATACTTGTCGTACAGATAGGGCAGCGTAATCTTCTTGCGTTCGGCCATAAGATGTGACCTCCTCCAGCTCAAAACATTTTTGCGTTGCCCTCATTATCGGCCACAATAGCGCGGGGCGAAAATCACCTGCCAGTCAACTCCGGCCTCAACAGACCTTCCGATCGCTGGTATAATCGCCGCAGTCTCACCCGCCTTTCGCACGATCCGCCCCCTGAGGGCAGTTGCCTCTGAGGACTGTTGATGGCCGAGAACACGTTGCTGGACAAACTGGCCGGCATTGAGGCGCGCTATGACGAGTTGGAACGGTTGATCGCCGACCCGGCCAACATCAGCGACTATGAAAAAATCGCTGCCTACGCCCAGGAACGCGCCGAGATCGCCGACCTAGTCAGCACGGCGCGGGAATACCGGCAGGCATTGCGCGAACTGGAAGAGGCCGAAGCGCTGCTCGACGACCCGGACATGGCCGACCTGGCCCGCGAGGAAATCGAACGCCTCACCGCGCTGATCCCTGACCTGGAAGCGCAGTTGCGCCGGATGCTGCTGCCCAAAGACCCGCGCGACAACAAGAACGTGATCGTCGAGATTCGCGCGGGCGCGGGCGGTGACGAAGCCGGCCTGTTCGCTGCCGACCTGTTCCGCATGTACTCGCGCTACGCCGAAGATCACGGCTGGAAGGTCGAGGTGCTCAGTGCGCACGAGACCGGCGTCGGCGGATACAAGGAAATCATCTTCCAGGTGCGCGGGCACGGTGCCTATTCGCGGCTGAAATACGAAAGCGGGGTGCACCGCGTACAGCGCGTCCCCGTCACCGAAAGTCAGGGGCGCATTCACACCTCGACGGCCACAGTTGCCGTGCTGGCCGAGATGGACGAAGTCGAGGTCGAGATCGATCCCGACGACCTGCAGATTGATACCTACCGCTCGGCAGGCGCGGGTGGTCAGAACGTGCAGAAGAACGAGACGGCCATCCGCATCACGCACCTGCCCACGGGCATTGTCGTCTCCTGCCAGGACGAGCGCAGTCAGTTGCAGAACAAGCTGCGCGCCCTGTCCATCCTGCGGGCCAGACTCTACGAAATGGAGCAGGAACGCCTGCGTGAAGAGCAGGACGCCGCCCGCCGCAGTCAGGTGGGCACGGGCGAGCGCAGCGAGAAGATCCGCACCTACAACTTCCCGCAAAACCGCGTGACCGACCATCGTATCAACAAGTCTGTCTACAACCTGCCCGCGGTGCTCGACGGGCAGCTCGACGAGTTCATTGACGAACTGGCCACGCGCGAAGAAGCCGAACGGCTGCAAGCCATCGGCGTATGACGGTTCTGCCTGCAGGCACCCATGACCGACCTGCATACTGTCGCGGCAGCGCTGACCTGGGCGCGTCAGGCCCTGGCGCAGACTCACGTCGCCGAGCCGCTCGATGGGCCGGTGCTGCTGGCCCATGTGCTGGGCTGCGACCGTGCCGCGCTGCTGGCTCACCCCGAACGCCTGCTGACTCCGGAACAGGAAACAACCTTTCGCGCCCTGATCGCCCGCCGCGCCGAAGGTGTGCCCGTCGCCTATCTGACTGGTCGGCGTGCCTTCTTCGACCTGGAGTTGCTGGTCACGCCGGATGTGCTCATCCCCCGCCCGGAGACCGAGCATCTGGTCGAACTGGCACTGGCGTGGGCACGCACGCGCGGCGGACGCCTGCGCCTGATAGACGTGGGCACTGGCAGCGGGGCGATCGCGCTGGCCCTGGCCCGTCATCTGCCAGGGGCGCAGGTGTGGGCCGTTGACCGGTCGTTCGCCGCGCTACAGATAGCCCGCGCCAACGCCGCCCGTCATGGCCTGGGCGAGCGCGTGCACTTCCTGCAGGCAGACTTGCTGACGGCCTGTGGTGGCGCTACCCCACCCTTCGATCTGATCGTCGCCAATCTACCCTACATTCCCGCCCCCCTTCTGGCGGACCTGCCCGTTGCCCGGCACGAGCCGCTGCTGGCGCTGGACGGCGGCCCGGATGGGCTGACGCTCATCCGGCGACTGATGGCGCAGGCTCCGCGCGTCCTGGCCGCACATGGGCTATTATTGATGGAGATCGAGGCGACGCAGGGCGAACAGGTGACGGCGCTCGCTGCGCAGGTGTTCCCCGGCGCAACGATTCAGGTACACCAGGACTACGCGGGATTGCCGCGCGTACTCAGTGTAGAACGGAAAGGTTGACGTGAGCCGGATTATCGAAGCCAATCATCCGCAGGCCCCTGCCATGGCTGCCGCGGTCATCGCTAGCGGTGAGTTGATCGTAATGCCCACCGACACCGTCTACGGAGTGGGATCGGCGATCGAGGAAGCGGCCATCGAGCGGCTGTTCGCCGCCAAGCGCCGCCCCGCTGAACGTGCCATCCCCGTGCTGCTGTCCTCGCGCGACGATGTGTGGCGTGTGGCCCGCGAATTCCCGCCGCAGGCGCAACGGCTGGCCGATGCCTTCTGGCCCGGCCCGCTGACGCTGGCCCTGCCCAAACGCGATGATCTGCCTCCGAACCTGACGCAACTGCCCACCGTCGGGGTGCGCGTGCCCGACCTGGCCGAGGCGCGGGCGATCCTGGCGGCGGCGGGCGGAGCACTGGCCGTCACCAGTGCCAATCGCTCCGATCAACCGCCCGCCTGTACCATTCAGGCCGCCATACGCTACCTGGGCGAGGCGGTGACGCTCTACCTGGACGGCGGCACGTGCCGGGGTGGCGTGCCCTCTACAGTGGTGACGTTCGAAGGCGGCGAACTGCGCATCGTGCGCGTCGGCCCGCTCAGCGAAGCCGATCTGCGCGCAGCGCTGGAATGAAGCGGAGCGAGCAGATCGGCCAACAGCAACCCCCGCTTTCGTGCAATGATCCCAAATCGAATGGCCCGCGGACTTATTGACACGTCCTCGCCATTGTGCTAAGCTGTTCGGTGTCACTGGGAGAACAAGTATCGCTATGACCGGCCACCGTCCCCACCCGCAGCACCTCAACCGCCCCGGCAGCGCCTGGGTCTGGTTTAGCTTTTATTATTACTTTGGGGGCGTCCATAGGGCGGGTCTGAGCGTGCCTTCTGCCGGTGTCGGCTAAGCGAACCCAAAGAACGCAGACACAAGGGCGTTGAGCACAGGCTCAGCGCCCTTTTTTGTTCAGGATCGCGCCACGAAAGGAGTTTGCAGACCGTGACTTTGCCGCAGCCATCCGCTACACCGCTACGCTGTCAGGGCGTGCGCGGGGCGATCACCGTGGAGGCCAACACGCCCGCTGCCATCCGCGCCGCCACGCACGAGTTGCTGCGCGCCCTGGTGGAGGCCAATCAGATGGACGTGAACGACATCGGCGGCGTGTTCTTCACCACCACCGTTGACCTCAACGCCGAGTACCCCGCCGTCGCCGCCCGCGAGCTGGGCTGGCACGACGTGGCGATCCTGTGCGGCCACGAGATGAACGTCCCTGGGGGAATGCCGCGCTGCCTGCGTGTGATGGTGCTGTGGAACACCACGCGCAGCCCACAAGAGATTCGTCATGTGTACCTGCGGGAGGCGCAGGCCCTGCGCCCCGACCGCGCCATTCAGTCGCCCTCCAGATAGAGAGACCGGCAGGAGTTATTAGAAGGTCACCCAGACCAGGAGAAAGAGTGCCATGATCGTCGTGATGAACATTAACGCCAGCGCTCGCGAAATCTCCGATGTCATCGCCCGCATCCGCGCCATGGGCTACGATGTGCACCTGTCGGAAGGCAAAGAGCGCACCATCGTCGGAGTCATCGGGCGGGGCCGCCCCATTGACCGCGAACAACTGGCCCTGATGCCCGGTGTGCAGTCGGTGATCCCTGTCTCGCACCCCTTCAAGATCGCCAGCCGCGAGTATCACCCGGACGATACCCTGATCCCGCTCAATGGGATCATGGTTGGCGGCCCGGACCTGGCGATCATCGCCGGGCCGTGCTCGGTAGAGAGCCGCGAGCAGATTATCGAGACGGCGTACGCCGTGCGCGAAGCGGGGGCAACCGCCCTGCGCGGGGGAGCCTTCAAGCCGCGCTCGTCGCCCTATGCCTTCCAGGGCTTGGGCGAAGAAGGGCTGCGCTACCTGGCCGAGGCCCGCGAGGCGACCGGCCTGCCCATCGTGACCGAGGTGATGGACCCGCAGCTTGTCCCGCTGGTGTGTCAGTACGCCGACGTGTTGCAGATCGGGGCGCGCAACATGCAGAACTACACCCTGCTGCACGCCGTCGGCGAAAGCCAGCACCCGGTGTTGCTGAAGCGCGGCATGAGCAGCACCATCGAAGAACTGCTGATGTCCGCCGAGTACATCCTCAGTCATGGCAACATGCGCGTCATGGTCTGCGAGCGCGGCATCCGCACTTTCGAAACGTATACGCGCAACACCTTCGACATCAACGCCATTCCGGTGCTCAAGCGCCTGTCGCACCTGCCGGTCATCGCCGACCCCAGTCATGGCGTGGGGCGTTGGGAATACGTCGAAAGCGTCTCACTGGCTGCCATTGCTGCGGGGGCCGATGGGCTGATCCTGGAAGTGCACCCGGAGCCGGAACAGGCCCTCTCCGACGGGCAGCAGTCGCTCAAGCCGGAGCGTTTCGCCGAACTGGTGGCCAAGGTACGTCAGCTTGCGCCGGTCGTTGGACGGCGGGTCGCCGAACCGCAGCGAGTCTGAAACTATGGACGCTTCTTTTGAGACCTGTACGGTGCATATCGTCGGGCTGGGGCTGATGGGCGGCTCGCTGGCGATGGCCCTGCGCGGCAAGGTGGGTCGCCTGACTGCCGAAGACATTGTGCCGGACGTGATCGAAGATGCTACCGCGCGGGGCATCATTGACGGGGCGGGGACGGTGAGCGAGGCCGATCTGGTGGTGCTGGCCGTGCCCACGCACCTGATCATCCGTCTGATCCCCCAACTACCTGCCCGCCCCGGCGCGCTGGTGATTGACCTGGGCAGCACCAAGACGCGCATCTGCCAGGCGCTCGACCGTCTGCCGCCGGAGGTGATGGCCGTCGGCGGGCATCCCATGTGCGGTCTGGCCGAGAACGGCTACCGCAACGCCATCCCCACGCTCTACCAGGGCGCGCGCTTTGTGCTGTGCGAGACGCGCCGTACCACCGACGAAGCCCGTCTGATCGCCGAAGCGCTGGTGCGGGCGGTGGGCGCGCACCCGCTCTGGATGGATCGCGCCCGCCAGGATCGCCTGACTGCCCTCACCAGTCACCTGCCACACCTGCTCTCCTTCGCCTTGATGCGTCTGGCGATGGACGGCGCGGCGGAAGATTCGGCGCTGCTGGAACTGGCGGCGGGCGGCTTCGACGGGGCGACGCGCCTGGCCCGCACCGACGCGGCGATGATCGTGGGCATGTTCAGCACCAACGCCGAGCTACTGCGCGAGACCGCCGCCCGCCTGCGCGCGCACCTGGACCGCCTGGAAGCGTTGCTCGACGAGCCAGAGCGACTGGAGCAGGAATTGAGCGCGATCGTGGCCGCGCGCCGTGCCTATACAGCGACCTATGGGGAGCGGTTGATCACATGAGCAGCCTACGTCACTCATGGCGCGTCAAGATGACCGCCCAGCCGACTGCCATCCGCGTGCATCCCGGCGCGACGCTGCGCGGGACAGTGAGCGTGCCGGGCGACAAGTCGCTTTCGCACCGGGCGCTGATCCTGGGTGCACTGGCCGAGGGGACGAGTCGGGTGCGCGGCTGGTTGCCCGCCGGCGACACCCTGGCCACGCTGCACTGTGTGCAGGCGCTGGGGATCGCCGTCGAGCGGGTGGATGCGCACACGCTGTCCGTGCACGGGCGCGGGCTGAACGGACTGCAAGCCCCCCCTGCCCCGCTGGATTGCGTCAACGCGGGGACGGCCATGCGCCTGCTGGCGGGCGTGCTGGCCGGGCAGTCCTTCGCCAGCACCCTGGACGGCAGCGAACAGTTGCGCCGCCGCCCCATGCGCCGCATCACCGAACCGCTGCGGCAGATGGGCGCGCAGATCGCCGACACCGACGGTCACGCACCCCTGCACATCCGCCCGGCGACGCTGCGCGGCATGGCGCACACCCTGCCTGTCGCCAGCGCGCAGGTCAAGAGCGGCCTCCTGTTGGCCGGGCTGTTCGCCGACGGCCCGACGACCGTCAGCGAGCCAGGGCCAGCGCGCGATCACACCGAGCGCATGTTGCGGGCGATGGGCGCGCAGATCGCCGTAGACGGCTTCCGCGTGACGCTCACGCCCGGCGCGCCGCTGCGCCCGCTCGACCTGACCGTGCCCGGCGACCCTTCCTCCGCGGCGTTCGTGCTGGTTGCGGCGCTGCTGGCCGGTGATGGTGAGGTGCGCGTGACCGGCGTGGGCATCAACCCGACGCGCACCGGTCTGCTGGACATCCTGGCGGCGATGGGCGGAGAAGTCGTCTGCGAAGGCGAGCGGCTGGAAGGCGGAGAGCCGGTCGCCGATCTGCGGGTGCGGCGGGCTGAATTGCGCGGGACGACCGTGGGCGGCGATCTCATCGTGCGGGCCATTGACGAATTTCCCGCCCTGATGGTCGCTGCGACACAGGCGGCGGGCGAAACCCTGGTGCGCGATGCGGAGGAGTTGCGCGTCAAGGAGACCGACCGCATCGCGGTGATGGCCGCCGAACTGCGCAAGATGGGCGCAACGGTCGAAGAGTTGCCAGATGGCTTCCGCATCGTTGGGCCGCAGCGTTTGCGCGGTGCGGTGGTGCAGGGTCACGACGATCACCGCGTGGCGATGGCCCTGGCCGTCGCCGGTCTGCTCGCCGATGGCGAGACCATCGTCGAGGACGCCGCCTGCGCGCACGACTCGTTCCCCGGCTTCGTGGAGACGATGCAGGCGCTCGGCGCGGAGATGACGTGGTGCAGCCATGACTGAGCGTGTGGGATTGCTCGGCTGGCCGGTGACGCACAGCATCTCCCCGGCCATGCACAACGCGGCTTTTGCGGCTCTGGGCCTGGACTGGCGCTACGATCCCCTGCCCGTCCCGCCCGACCGCTTCGACCAGGAAGTGGCGCGGCTGCTGGCGGCGGGCTATCGCGGCTTCAACGTGACCATCCCGCACAAGACGGCGGCGTTGCGCCTGCCGCAGGTGGGGGCGGTCACTCCGGCGGCGCAGGCCATGGGCGCGGCCAACACGCTGACGCTTCAGGCGGACGGGTCGCTGCGGGCGGACAACACCGACTGGCAGGGCTTCGCCGACGACCTGCGCGCGCAGGGGATCGCCGTGCAGGGCGCGGTCTGTCTGGTGCTGGGCACGGGCGGGAGCGCGCGGGCGATCGTCTACGCGCTGACGCACCTGGGCGCGGCGCGGATCACGCTGATCAGCCGCTCCGGTGCCGACGGGCGAGCGCTGGCGGGGTGGCCGGTGGCCGCATACGACGATCTGCTAACGCTCGCGCCCGTAGCCGATCTGATCGTCAACTGCACTCCAGTGGGCATGCACCCCCGCGTGGACGAGTCGCCCTGGCCAGAGGGAGTGCCCTTTCCGGCACGGGCCGCGCTCTACGACCTGGTCTACAACCCGCCCCTCACCGCGTTGATGCGCCAGGCTCAGGCGGCGGGGGCGCGCGCCATCGGCGGGCTGGGGATGCTCGTCCGGCAAGGGGCGCTGTCTTTTGCGCAATGGGTGGGGATTGCGCCGCCGCTCGCTATAATGACGGACGCGGCGCAGGCCGCCCTGACTGGTTTGCCTACGAATCCGTGAACAGGAATGCGCGAATCATGACTCATCCGATGACTGCGACAAGCACAGGAATCGCCGAGAACGTCTTCGAGGAATTGCGCTGGCGCGGCATGATCCACAACATCACCGAGGGCGCGGCGGAGGTGCTCGCCAAAGAGAAGGTGACGGCTTACATCGGCTTCGACCCCACCGCCGACAGCCTGCACGTGGGATCGCTGCTGCCGATCATGGTGCTGGTGCATCTGCAACGGCACGGTCACACGCCGATCGCCCTGGCGGGCGGTGGCACCGGCCTGATCGGCGATCCCAGCGGTAAGACCAAGGAGCGTCAACTGCTCTCCGAAGAGCAACTCGCCCGCAACCTGGAAGGGATCAAGGCGCAACTGGCGCACTTCCTGGCCTTCGAAGGGGTGCCCAACCCGGCGCTGCTGCTCAACAACGCCGACTGGCTGTGCCGCCTCAACCTGATCGAGTTCCTGCGCGACACCGGCAAGCACTTCACTGTCAACTATATGCTGGCCAAGGACTCGGTGCGGATGCGCCTGGAGAGCGACGAGGGCATCTCCTTCACCGAGTTCAGCTACATGCTGCTGCAGGCGTATGATTTCCTGCGGCTGTACCTGGACTACGGCTGCACCTTCCAGATGGGCGGCAGCGACCAATGGGGCAACATCACCGCCGGTACAGAACTCATCCGCAAGGTGGCCGACGGCAAAGCCTACGCGCTGACCGTGCCGCTGGTCACCACGTCTACCGGCGTCAAGTTCGGCAAGACAGAAGCCGGCACGGTGTGGCTGGACGCCAGGCGCACCTCGCCGTTCCGCTTCTATCAGTTCTGGATCAACACGCCCGACGCCGATGTGGTGCAGTATCTCAAGTTCTTCACCCTGCTGAGCCGCGAGGAGATCGCCGCGCTGGAGCACGCCGTGATCACCGAGCCGCACCTGCGCGCGGCGCAACGTCGCCTGGCGGAGGAGGTCACGCGCCTGGTGCACGGCGAAGAGGGTCTGCGCAAGGCCCAGCAGGCGACCGCCGTGCTCTTCGGCGAACGCGACCTGGAAGGGCTGAGCGCCGACGACCTGCTGGATATTTTCGCCGAGGTGCCATCGAGCGCTATGCCCGCCGCCAGTCTGCAGGGCGACGGGCTGAGCCTGGTGGACCTGACCGTGACGTGTGGGCTGGAGCGTTCCAAGAAGCAGGCGCGCACACTCATCGAAAGCGGCGGGCTATATCTGAACAACGTCCGCGTGGATAACGTCGAGCGCCGCGTCACCCTGGCCGATGCCCTGGAAGGGCGCGCCCTGGTGCTGCGCAAGGGCAAGAAGCAATATCACCTGGTGCGCGTGGAATGAGAGAGCATTGCGAATTTCGGATTGCGGATTGCGGACCGGGGGCTGCGAAAACAGCGCCTGTTGCGTGTGGAGTAGAGACAAAGGACTTCCGAAGTCTGCGAGACTTCGGAAGTCTGAAGCGTAGGATGCACAGAGTAGTGTCTCCATGCGATCATTCTCGTTGATCGCTGAAAGCTGATGGCTGATAGCTCCTGGAGGAACCGTGCTGCGTTTTCTCACTGCGGGCGAGAGTCACGGCCCGGCGTTGACCGGCATTCTGGAAGGGATGCCCGCCGGACTCCCGCTGACGCCCGACGACATCAACCGCGACCTGGCCCGCCGCCAGCAGGGGTATGGCGCGGGCGGACGCATGCAGATCGAACGCGACCAGGCCCGTATCACCGGCGGCGTGATGAACGGTCGCACCACCGGCGGGCCGATTGCCCTGGTGATCGAGAATCGCGACTGGAAGAATTGGGCCGAGCGCGACATCCCGCCCATGAATACGCCGCGCCCCGGTCACGCTGACCTCACCGGCGCGCTCAAATACGGTTACCGCGACCTGCGCCTGGCGCTGGAACGGGCCAGCGCCCGCGAAACGGCAATGCGCGTGGCGATTGGCGCGATCGCCCGGCGGCTGCTGGCCGAGTTTGGCATCACCGTCGGCGGCTACGTGATCGCCATCGGCGCGGAGACGGCGCACTTCACCGACGACCCGCCCGACTATCCGGCTCGCTTCGCCGCAGCGCTCGCCTCCGACGTGAGTTGTCCTGATTCGGAGGCGGCGGAGCGGATGCGCGCGGCCATCCGTCAGGCCAAGGTGGACAAGGACACGCTCGGCGGGATCATCGAGATCGTGGCGCTGGACGTGCCGCCGGGGTTGGGATCGCACGTGCACTACGACCGTCGCCTGACCGGGCGGCTGGCGGGCGCGGTATGCAGTGTGCCCAGCATCAAGGGCGTGGAGATCGGCCCGGCCTTCGAGAATGCGCGTCGCTCCGGCACCCAGGTACACGACCGGCTGACGCTGGACGAGGAGGGGCGCATCCGCCGGGCCAGCAATCGCTCCGGCGGGCTGGAGGGGGGCATCACCACTGGCGAGCCGCTCATCGTGCGCGCGGCCATGAAACCGATCAGCACCACCCTCACACCGCTGGAGTCGGTGAACCTGGCGACAGGGACGCCCGCGCACACTGAATACGAGCGCAGCGATTTCTGCGCCACCCCCCGCGCCGTGGTGATCCTGGAAGCGATGGTGGCCCTGGTGCTGGCGGACGAACTGTTGCGCAAACTGGGCGGCGACAGCCTGGACGAAATGCGCCCGCGTTTTGCGGCGCTGCGTCAGGCCCGGCTGGACGACCTGCCGATGGACGATACACCCTGGCGTTTTGGCTATGACAAGTGGCTTTGATCCAAGCAACCTGGTGCTGGCCGGTTTCATGGGCACGGGCAAGAGCACTGTCGGGCGGATCGTCGCCGCACGGCTGGAGCTGGCCTTCGTGGACACCGACGCCGAGATCGAACGCCGCGCCGGGCGGACGATCGCGGCCATCTTCGCTCAGGACGGCGAGGCGGCGTTCCGGCGGCTGGAAGCGGAAGTCTGCCAGCAGGTCGCGGCAGGGCGCGGCCAGGTGATCGCCGTGGGCGGCGGGGCGCTGCTCGACGAGAGCACACGCCGCGCCTTCGCCCAGAGCAGCCTGATCGTCTGCCTGACGGCCTCGCTCGACGAGATTCTGCGGCGGGTGGGCGACGATCCAGCACGCCCGCTGTTCAGCGCCGACCGCGAGCGTCTGGCGGCGCTCTACGCAACGCGGGCGGCGCACTACGCGGCCCTGCCGCACACCGTAGATACGACAGCGCGCACACCGGCGGACGTGGCCGGGGAGGTGATACACCTGTGGACTCATCAGCAGAGTTGAGCATCCGGGGCGCGGACGGCACATATCCGGTCGTCGTCCGGGCCGGCGCGTTGGCGGACGCACTGCCTGCGTTCGTGGGGGCGCGGCGCTTCTCGCGCATTGCGGTGATCACCAACGACACGCTCGCCCCCCTCTACGGGGAGGCGCTGGTCGGTCGCCTGCCGGACGCCTTCCTGATCACCGTGCCCGATGGCGAAGCGCACAAGACGTTGAGCACGGCGACGGCGCTCTATGGCGACTTGCTGGCGGGCGGCTGCGACCGTTCGTCGCTGGTGATCGCGCTGGGCGGCGGCGTGATCGGCGACCTGGCGGGCTTCGTCGCGGCGACCTTCATGCGCGGGGTGGCCTTCGTGCAGGCTCCCACCAGCCTGCTGGCGATGGTGGACGCCAGTCTGGGCGGCAAGGTAGGCGTTGACCTGCCCCAGGGCAAGAACCTGGTGGGCGCGTTCAAAGACCCGCTGGCCGTCTTCGCCGACACGGCGACGCTGCGCACTCTGCCGCCCATCGAGTGGCGCTGCGGGCTGGCCGAGGTGCTCAAGGCCGGGCTGATCGCCGATCCGCCGCTGGTGGATCACCTGCTGGCGTGCGGCCCGGAGCCGGTCGAGGAGATCGTGACGCGGGCGGTGCGCGTCAAGAAAGCCATCGTCGAGCAGGATCGGCTCGAAAGCGGCGTGCGGGCCACTCTCAACCTGGGGCATACCTTCGCGCACGCCATCGAACAGGTCAGCGGCTACGCCTGGAAGCACGGCGAGGCGGTGGCGGTGGGCCTGGTGGGGGCGGCGCGGCTGTCTGTCCGGCGGGGGCTGGCATCGCCCACCCTGGCCGAGACGGTCGAGCGAGCAGTGATCGCACTCGGCCTGCCCGCCCGCTACGCTGGCCTGGAACCCGCTGCCCTGTGGGACGCCATGCGTCACGACAAGAAATGGCAGGGCGGGACGGCGCGTTTCGTGCTGCTGCGCGAGCCGGGCGCGCCCTGTGTGGTAGACGGCGTGCCGCGCGACGAGGTTATCGCCGTGCTGGAGTCACTGCGGGAGGGGACATGAACATCCTGATCTTGCACGGGCCGAATCTGAACCTGCTGGGGACGCGCGAGCCGGAAGTCTATGGTCGGCTGACCCTGGACGAGATCAACGCGCGGCTGGAGACGTATGCAGCGGCGCGCGGCGCGACGCTGCGCATCGTGCAGAGCAATCACGAGGGGGCGCTGATTGACGCGCTGCACGAAGCGCGCGGCTGGGCAAACGGGGTAATCCTCAACCCCGGCGGCTACACCCATACCAGCGTCGCCCTGCGCGATGCGGTCAGCGCGGTGGGGCTGCCCGCCATCGAGGTGCACCTGTCCAACATTCACGCCCGCGAGCCGTTCCGGCACACTTCGCTGATCGCGCCGGTCTGTATCGGGCAGATCAGCGGGCTGGGCTGGCTGGGCTATCGGCTGGCGCTGGAGGCGTTGCTGGAGCGGGAGTGATCAGTTGTCAGTGATCAGTCCTCAGCGACTGGTTGCCAACTTTATGTGATCACTGCTAACTGACAACTGATCACTGACAACTGATCACTGACAACTGATCACTGTCTACCGATCACCAAGGAGAGAACTATGGGCGAACGCATTGTCGCATTTCAGGGAGAGCATGGCGCATATTCAGAAGAGGCGATTCGCCGTCACTTCGGCGACGACACCCCAACCCTGCCCTGCGAGACCTTCCCGGAAGTCTTCGAGGCCATCCGGCGCGGGCGGGCCACGCATGGCATGGTGCCAGTGGAGAACGCCTTGACTGGCACGGTCTTCCAGGTCTATGAACTGCTCATCGAGCACGACTTCCGCGTACAGGCCGAGCACCTGCTGCCCATCACCCATCACCTGCTCGCGCCAGAAGGCACAACGCTGGAAGACATCAAGCGCGTGCGCTCGCACCCGCAGGCGCTGGCGCAGTGCGCCGAGACCCTGCGACGGCGCGGCTGGGAGCCTGTCGCCACCTACGACACGGCGGGCGCGGCCCGCGAGCTGGCTGAGCATCCGGAGCCGCATACCGCGGTGATCGCCTCGGCGCTGGCGGGGCAACTCTACGGCCTGGTGACGCTGGAGAGCGGCATCGAGGACAACCCCTACAACTCGACGCGCTTCTTCGCCATCGGCGTCGAGGACGCGCAGCGCCGCGACCCCAGCAAGACCTCGCTGGTCTTCGCTGTGCGGCATCGCCCGCGCGCGCTCTATGACGCGCTGGGTGCGTTCGCCCTGCGCAACATCAACCTGACCAAGATCGAATCGCGGCCCATGCGCGGGCGGCCCTGGCAGTACTGGTTCTACCTGGACTTCGAGGGGCACTGGAAAGACCCCGCCGCCGAAGCCGCGCTGGTAGACCTGCTGCGTCAGGCCTCGATGGTCAAGATGCTGGGGTCGTATCCCGCGGCGTTGGGCGGCCCGAATACCGCCGGCGGGTAGCGGCCCGCAGATTCTTCTGCTGTGAAGCCCAGAGCGAAGGGCAAACCGTCGAGGACGCAGTGGGCGCAGAGAAGAAGCCAGAGTCTCGCTGTCTTCGTCTTCTCCTCTGCGTTCTCTGCGCCTCGGCGGTGCAACCTTCTTTTCCCATCGGGCAGACCTCGGAAGTCCGCTCCTGATCCGCTAGAATCTCAATAGAAGCGCACCGTTTGGGGCGCGGATGGCGTATGGTATGGTAGAGCGCGTGTGCTCGTGCACATCCCATACCGTCAGGAAGGGTGTGTGCAAAATGTGTCAGGCTGTTTGTGCGCTCTGGTTCACCTCACCCCCCACTCGGCGCTGGCGCGCCTCGTGGCCCCCTCTCCAGTCTAGGCTGGAGAGGGAGCAGGCCGAGCGAAGCGAGGCTGGGGGTGAGGTAAACACTCCCGTGTCCAGTAAGTCGCTGACAACCTTTGCATGCACCCGTTAGGAAGGCATTGCTCCATGCGTATCATCGTCCATACCGGCAAAGGGGGTGTGGGGAAGACCAGCATCTCCGCGGCAACCGCGTTGCGTTGCGCCGACCTGGGGCTGCGCACCATCGTCATCTCGACGGATACGGCTCACTCGCTGGCCGATTCGCTGGAAGTGAGCATCGGGCCGGAGCCGGTGCGCATCCTGGACAACCTGTGGGCGCAGGAAGTAGACGCGCGCTACTCGATGGACAAGTACTGGGGACGCATTCAGCGCTGGATGCTGAGCGTGCTCAGCGAGCGGCAGGTCAATGAGATCGTCGCCGAAGAAGTGACCATCCTGCCCGGCCTGGAAGAGGGCGCACACCTGCTGTGGATTAACAAGTACCTGGAAGAGAGCAACTTCGACGTGCTGATCGTGGATGCCGCGCCCACCGCCGAGACGCTGCGCCTGCTCAGCCTGCCAGATACCACGCGCTGGTGGTTTCAGCGCATCACCTCGCTGCTGCGCGGCACCAGCGGGCGGTTGCTGCGCCCCGTCGCCAAGCCGCTGATCGGCGCCGACCTGCCCGATGACGAGACGCTCGACAGCATCAACGGCCTGTTCGATACCCTCGACGCCGTGCGCGAGATTCTCACCGACCCCGACCGCAGCAGCCTGCGCCTGGTCGTCAATCCGGAGCGCATGGTGATCCGCGAGACGCAGCGCACTTACACCTACCTGAACCTGTACGGCTACGCGGTAGACGCCGTGCTGTGCAACCGCGTCATCCCCGACACCGTGACCGATCCCTATTTCGACACCTGGAAGGCGCATCAGGCGGAGAACATCGCCTACATCCGCGAGGCGTTCGGCGAACTGCCCCTGCTGCAAGCGCCCATGTTCGACGACGAGGTGGGCGGGATGTCCGCCCTGCGCCGCCTGGCGGACGCGCTCTATGGCGACCAGAATCCCGCCCAGGTGATGGCCCGCGAGCAGACACACCGTATCGAGCCGGACGGCAATGGCGGCTATTACCTGATCGTGCCGCTGCCCTTCGCCGACAAACGCGATCTCGACCTGTACCGCGCGGCAGACGAGTTGACCCTGCGCGTCGGCCCCTACCGGCGCAATATCGTGTTACCTTATGCGCTGTGGAACCTGAAGACGGAGAGCGCCCGCTTCGAGCAGGCCCGGCTGCACATTCACTTCGTCAGGCCGGAGGAGTAGCGCTCTCCGGCGCGACCCGTACACAGCGCACCACTCATCAGGAGACCGGCAGTGGCCGACCCCGCGCCCGATCGTCTGGCGGCTGCGCCCGTCAGCGAGCAGGATCGCACCCGTGAAGCGGCGACGCCCTTCTCAGCCGATGGGCGCGCTCACGCTGTGCCCTTCACCGCCGAAGAGCGCCTGGCGCTGCTCGCTGCGCAGCCCATTGACTGGCGACGTTACCGGCGCACGCTGCGCTTCGCCGCGTGGCTGTTCGCCCGCATCATCTTCTGGGAATTGCTGCTGCGCCGCCTGATCGGGCGAAAGCGCGTGGCGCGCGGGCGACCGCTGCGGCTGGTGCGCTGGGCGCGCGAATTTCGCCTGCTGGCGGCGGATATGGGCGGCGTGATGATCAAGCTCGGACAATTCATCTCCAGCCGCGTGGACGTGTTGCCGCCAGAGGTGATCGCCGAACTGGCCACGCTCCAGGACGAAGTGCCCAGCGTGCCCTTTCCGCAGATTCGGCGGGTGGTGGTCGAGGAACTGGGGCCGTTGGAGGAGCGCTTTGTCTCCTTCGATACCGCGCCCATCGCGGCTGCGTCGCTGGGGCAGGCACACCGTGCCCGCCTGCCCGACGGTGACCGCGTGGTGGTCAAGGTGCAGCGGCCCGGCATTCAGCGTCTGGTGGTGACCGATCTCAAGGCGCTGGGGGTGGTAGCGCGCTGGGCCATGCACATCCCCTTCGTCGCCCGCCGCGCCAACGTGCCCGCCCTGCTGGACGAGTTCAGCGCCGTGCTGTTCGAAGAGCTGGACTATGCGCACGAGGCGGACAACGCCGAAGCGTTTGCGCGCATGTTCGCCAGCAACAAGGGCATCTACATCCCGCGCGTCTACCGCGAGCACTCGACGCACCGCGTGCTCACCCTGGAAGACGTGACCGCCATCAAGATCACCGACTTCGAGCGCATCGAGGCGGCGGGCATTGACCGGCGCGACGTGGCCCGCCGTCTGATCAACACCTACCTGTGGATGGTCTTCATTCAGCGCTTCTATCACGCCGATCCGCATCCCGGCAACCTGTTCGTCTACCCGCTCGATCCGGATTCGCCATCGGGCAGCGGGACGCACGCCGACGGCACGCCGTTGCGCGGGCGGCCTTTCTATCTGATCTTCGTGGACTTCGGCATGGCCGGTCGCCTGACGCCGGAGATCGAGGCCGGGCTGCGCGAGACGCTCTACGCGCTCACCGCCCGCGACGCACACCGGTTGGTGCAGTCCTATCAGCGGCTGGGCATTCTGCTGCCCGGCGCTGACCTGGAGCGCATCGAGGAGGCGTCGCGGCAGGTGTTCGACCGCGTGTGGGGCATGAGCATGGCCGAGATCAGCGCCATGCAGTTCCAGGAGATGGCCGCGCTGGGCCGCGAATTCCGCGACCTGCTCTTTGCGCTGCCCTTCCAGGTGCCCCAGGACTTCCTCTACCTGACGCGCTGCGTGGGCATCCTCAGCGGGCTGGCGACGGGATTGGATCCCACTTTCGATCCCTGGCGGGAGATCGCCCCCTTCGCCCGCGAACTGCTAGCCGAACGCGAAGACCTGCCCCCCGGCCCGTTGCCGCTCAAGCTGACCCTGCGCGACCTGCTCGATCCGGCGACGGTGCGCGCGCTGCTCAGCGGGCAACAGGTCGCCCTGCTGCGCGACACCGGCATAGACCTGTTGAGGCGGGCCATCCAATTGCCCGCCCTGGCCGAAGACGTGCTGCGTCGCGCCGACCGTGGCGAACTGACGGTGCGCGCTGCCTTCGCGCCGGATGCCGAACTGCGTGTAACCCGCCTGGAACGGGCGGTATCGCGCCTGGCCGGGGCGGTGATTTTCGCGGGAATGGCTGTCAGCAGCACTATCTTATATGTGGGCGGCGAGCAGACTCTGGGCGGGATCGGCTTCGGGCTGTCCGCGCTGACGTTGCTGCGGCTGCTGTGGGGTCAGCGCCGAGGGTGAGAGCGACGCTAGGGCGAGGGTGCCTGCAAAGGTGTCAGCAGGGGCGTATGGCCATACGCCCCTACGTGATGTCTGTCACATTTGCACGCACCCAGGCGAATACTGCGCTCTGCAGGGCCATCATGGTGTAAGTTAACGAATCAGCGTGGAGGTCGCATGCAGCCTGCAGGGACATGGCAAGCATGTCGCAGACTTGGAAGTCTGCGAGACTTCGGAAGTCTGGGCAACAAGCCTAGAGGCTGTTATGAACTTTCGCGCCATATCTGCCCCTCACCCCTCAAATCCCCTCTCCCTCGCGACTGCGTCGCGGGACGAGGGGAAGCTGCCCCTTCGCCCGCCGCGCG
>DDBP01000224.1 GCA_002332795.1 Anaerolineales bacterium UBA2029
CGGGCGGCGGATGGGCGGCAGGGCATCGTCGAGGGTGTCCAGCAGGTCGCTAGTGCCCCGGTCGAGGGGGGCTTCTGGGGCGGCGGGGCCGGTTTCGGCGGGCAGGGCGTCGTCGAGCGTGTCCAACAGACGCTCGGTGTCGGCGGTGATGTCCTGGACGGGCGGCGTGACGGGGGGGACGGCGCGGCGCGGCGGCTCGGCGATGGGGCGGCGATAGACTGGCAGGGCATCGTCGAGCGTATCGAGCAGGTCGCTGGTGGCCTGGCTGAGCGTAGTCTCCGGCGCACCTTCGGCGGGTAGCGCATCGTCGAGCGCATCCAGGTCTATGGGCGTGAACTCATCCGCGTCCGTATAGATGACGTCGTCGAAGGCTTCGTAGGAGATGTCTTCGGGTGGCTCGTCGTCCGGCAGATAGTAGTCGGTCATGGCCGCCTCTTCTTCCAGCATGGCCCGGCTTCAGCGCGTCAGATCGCCGAAGTTGATCAGTTGAATGCCCTCTGCGCGCACGCATTCGCGCGTCGCCGCATGGGTCAGATGCACGACCTCGTCTTCACGCTTGTCGCGGTACCCGCTCGCTCCCAGGACTTCGTCCACGTAGCCGGGGTGCGTCATCAACTCGGTGACGCTGTCTTCGGGAAGGTTGGTGAGGATGACCAACAGGTCGCCGAGTGTCGCCGTGCGGTCGTAGTAACCGGCTTCGAAACGGGCGGGCCAGAAAGGGGCTGGACCTTCGGCCAGCACCGCCTGCAGACGCTCGACCAGCGGCAGCGCGGTCTCCGGGCCGAAGCCCGGTAGAATGCCCGCCAGCGTTGCGGCGGCTTGTGCGGCTGGCAGATCGAGCAGGCCGTTGCGCATAGGGATGCCGTACCCCCTGGCGATCTCCAGCATGGCCCGCAGCGACGCCGGATGCAGGTACGCGGCGTGATGATGCGAATCCAGATGATCGGGCGGACGACCGGTCAGGCTGACGAAGCGGTCTACCTGCGCGGCGACTTCGCGCTGCAGGTGTTCGGGGTCGAAGCGCTCCATCTGCGCGGGCCAGGCGCTGATGTGCACAAAGCGCCCGTCATCATCCAGCAGCGAGCGCACATGCTCCGGCGCGGAGACGGGGCGGCCCGCTGTCAGGGTGAGGTGCAGGCCAATGCCCAGGCGCGGCGCTTCGGCCAGGGCGCGTTCCAGCCCAGGCGCGGCGTCGGGGAAGTTGACCATGACCGTGGTCGAGGTGACGATGCCGTGCAGGTGCGTTTCCAGGATGCCGCGGTTGATGCCCGGCGAGCGTCCGAAATCGTCGGCGTTGACAATCAGGCGTTTCATAAGGGTTTTCTCGCAGCGAATGCTGGAACAGAATCTCTATCTGTATCATAGCCTACTCCCCGTTGGGGCGAAAGCCAGGATGGTGGAAAAATGTTCGCCGATCACTGATCGTGCGCAGGTGATCTGCTGCGCGTTTTGTGTTACCCTAACGCCGTAAACTGGGTGATGCACGCACCAAAGGAAGCAGATGCATGACTGTCGATCTTCGCGCAGCGGTAGCACAGCATACCGCACAGATTCGCGCGCTGTACATTGACTACAACGCGAAGGAATGGGAAGCGGCGACGACTGGCACGCCGGCGGCGCTCGATGCGGCGGCGGAGGCGCGGCGGGCCTGGATGCGCTTCTGGGCCGATCCGCAGGCATACGCGCAGTACAAACAGTGGGACGAAGAGGGAGCAGGCGGTGACGACGCGCACCTGGCGCGTATCTTGCGCGTGCTGCACTACGGCTTTGGGGCGGGGCAGCGCGACCCGGCCACCATTGACGAGATGAGCGACCTGTCCAAGGCGCTGACCGACGCTTACACCAACTTTCGCGCCGAGATCAACGGGCAACGCCTGACAGCCAACGACATCAGCGACGTGCTGCGCCATGAGGACGATTCAGAGCGGCGGCGTCGGGCGTGGGAGGCCAGCAAACAGATCGGGCCGCGCGTGGCCGATCAGATTCGTCGCCTGGCCGAACTTCGTAACGAAGCAGCGCAGCGCATGGGCTTTGGCAACTTTCACCGCATGAGCCTGACCTTTGACGAACTCGATCCGGACTGGCTCTATGCGCTGCTGGACGACCTGGCGGTCAAGACCGAAGCGCCATTCCGCGCGGCCAAAGCCGAACTGGACGCTGAGTTGAGCGAACGCTTCGGCGTGCCGGTGGAAGGGCTGATGCCCTGGCACTACGCCGATCCGTTCTTCCAGGATGCGCCGATCCGCAACGACTACAACTTCGACGCGATCTTCACCGGGCGCGACGTGGTGGAGCTGAGCGTGCGCACTTATGACGGCCTGGGCATGGACGTGCGCGACATCCTGGCGCGCAGCGATCTGTATGAGCGCGAGGGGAAAGATCAGCACGCCTTCTGCACGCACATAGATCGCGAAGGCGACGTGCGCATCTTGTGCAACGTCAAGCCCAACCTGCGCTGGATGGAGACGTTGCTGCACGAGTTGGGGCACGCGGTGTACGACAAGTACATCCCGCGCGATCTGCCCTGGTTGCTGCGCACCGTCCCGCATATCCTGACCACCGAGGCGATGGCCATGCTGATGGGCGCGGAGACACTCGACGCCGAGTGGCACGAGCGCGTGCTGGGCGCTGACTCGGCAGAAGCCGCGCGCGCCGGTCGGGCGGGGTACCGGCGGCTGCGGTTGCAGGAACTGATCTTCGCTCGCTGGGTGCTGGTGGTGGTGAACTTCGAGCGGCTGCTGTACGAAGACCCCTCGCGCGACCTGAACGCGCTGTGGTGGGAGCTGGTGCAGCGCTATCAGTTCCTCAACACGCCCGACGGGCGCGAGAAGTTGCCCGACTGGGCCACCAAGTACCATATTGCACTGGCCCCGGCCTATTACCAGAATTATCTGCTGGGGCGCATGATGTCGGTGCAATGGGAAGACTGGCTGCGCGGTCATGTGGGCGGCATCGTGGACCGGGCGGCGGCGGGCGACTTCTTCCGCGAGCGCGTCTATGCGGTGGGCAACACCATGGCCTGGAATGACGCGCTGGAACACGCCACCGGCGAGCGCCTGAATCCGGATCACTTTGTCGCCAAGTTCGCCCGTTCTTAGGACAGGATGCAGTATCTGTACATCAGCTATCCGGAACACGACCGCGACTTTGCCCACCGCCTGGTTGATGATCTCCAGGCGGCGGGCTATGTCGTCTTTGTGGACGCTGTCACGCCGGTGGGCACCATGGCCTGGGCCGCGGAGACGCGCCATGCCATCCGTGGGGCGGGGGCGGTGCTGATGATCCTCGATCCGGCGCGCGGGCGGCGCGTGGGGATGCGTCACGAAGGGGTGTTGGCCGGGCGGCGGCACAAGCCCACCTATGTGCTGCTCCGTTCGGCGGGCGACCTGCCACGCTATCTGTCCCGCGCGACTGTTCTCGATTTCTCCGGCGACTACGAGTCTGCCTTGCAGCAGTTGCTGGAGGCCCTGCCCGCTCCGGCGCACCTGCTGAATGCTCCCGCGCCAATGCCGCGCCCGTTGCGCCGCCCGCCGCGTCGTCAGGGGGCGCGGCTGCGCAATCGGCTGTGGTGGGTGGCGGGAATCGGGCTGGCTCTGGGATTGTGTCTGCTGGCGGGTATCGCCCTGGGCCTGATTCCGGTGTAGGATTTGAAAGAGAGCGTCTCCAGTTCTCAGCCGATCCGATAGACAGCGAGGGACAAGCCGTATGGATCGCACTGTGCCCAAGACCGGCAGCGAAGAAATTGCCCTCTACATCCGCACGTATTACTCGCTCCTGCGCTCCAGTCGCCCGGTGCATCTGGACGCCCTGGTCGAGGCGCACCTGGCCATGAATTCGTCGCTGCACACGCGGGCGCGCGAGCCAGTGCCCGATTCTGCCGCGCTGTACTACGCAGCGATGCGCTTGCCACCCTGCATGGCCGACGTAGACCTGGTGGTGATGGGGCAGACGGATCGCGTCTTCCACGATTACGGATACCAGGATGTGGACAGGTGGGAGCGGGTGATCGCTCCGGCGCGGCGACGGCGCATGGCCTACGACGGGCAGCATACGCTGGCGGTGTACATCGCCAGCCGTTCGGATATTGACGACCTGATCCCCATGCTGGTGGCCTATCAGATCGAGTGGAACAAGCTGCACGACATGCTGCAATCGGTGACGGCGCAGGCGAGCCTGGCGGCGTACAGCGCCGATTCGTCGCTGGCGCGCACGTCCGAACTGGCGCGCGCCCTGAGCATGACTGCCGATGACCTCAGCCGCCTGCAGGATGCGTGGGGCAAGGACATGGTCGCCACGCTCAAGAAGATTGCGCGCGCGCCCAAGCGCATGGCGGTGCAGTTGCTGGCGGGCACCTACATCAACTATCAGCGGGCCACGTCCGACTGGTGGGCCAACGTGCGGCAGCATGTGTCGCACATCAGCATCCCGGATCGCCCGGTCTATTTCATCTCCAGCAATGTGCACGCCGTGCCCAACCTGCTGAGCGGCTTCGCCCTGCGCGAAGAGGCGCGCATCTTCGAGTTCGTGGAGCGGGCGGGCGATCCTGGCCTGACGGCGGAGTATGACTATGTGCGCGTGCGCGACGAGCTGAACAACAAGAACAATTTCCTGTACTATGCGCTGCGGCGCTACGCGGCACAGCCTGAAGTTGACCGGCGGCGTCGGCAGAGCGAAGCCGAGATCGGCATCACGCGCGTGCCCAGTGCGCACGGTTTCGACATCGAGGCGCAGGTGATCGAACTGAGCAAGCTCGATGCGGAGCGCATGGACCCTCGTCTGCTGTGCGTCAGCGCGGAGGAGATGGCACGCCTGCGGCACAGCGACGCGCTCATCGTCAACATTGACTATCCGCTGGGCATGGCGGCCTACCATGTGCTGGCGAAGATCAGCCAGTATGTGGTGCGGATGCAGGGCATCTACGTGATCGGCAAGGCGGCCACGCTCAACGCGCGGGTGGGCGATGTGATGATCGCCAATGTGGTCTACGATGAGCACAGCCAGAACTCGTATCTGTTCGGCAACTGCTTCAGCGCTTCGGATGTGATCCCCTATCTCACCCTGAGCAGCGTGCTGGACAACCAGAAAGTGGTAACCGTACACGGTACGTTCTTGCAGAACGCCCAGTATATGGATGTCTTTTATCGCGAAGGATACTCCGTCGTCGAGATGGAGGCAGGGCCGTACCTGTCGGCGATCTATGAGATGGTGCGCGCGCAGCGGCACCCGGTCAATGAGATTGTCAACCTATATATTGCCCCCTTCGACATTGGTTTTCTGCACTACGCCAGCGACACGCCGCGCACCAAAGGGCGCACCCTGGGCGAGGGGAGCCTGAGTTACGCGGGCGCGGAGCCGACCTATGCCACGGCCATTGCCACGCTGCGCCGTATCTTCAACAAGGAACTGGCCCGTCTGCGCGAAGCTCCCGTCGTGGCTGTGCCCGCAACATCGGAGGAGGTGGGAGATGCAGGTCAATGAGGCGATCAGGACCAACCGCGCTGTGCGGGAGTTCGCCGACCGCCCGGTGAGCCGCGAGGAGATCGTGCAGGTGCTCAACGCCGGGCGGCTGTCTGGCTCGGCCAAGAACCGGCAGCCGTGGACGTTTGTGGTGGTCACCGCCCGCGATACGCTGCGCGCCCTGACGGCGTGCGGCCCGTGGTGTGCGCACGTGGGGCAGGCGGCCTTCGCGGTGGTGCTGGTGGTGGACGATCTGCGCGATCCACCGACGCTGACGACGCCCTTCGACCTGGGGCGCGCCAGCCAGAACATGATTCTGGCCGCCTGGGAGCTGGGCATCGGCTCGTGCATGGGCACGATCTACGATCCGGAAGCGGCGCGGGCAGCATTGGGCATCCCCGCCGACAAAGACGTGCCCTGGCTGATCTCCTTCGGGTACCCGCATCCGGAATCCGACCCGCGGCAGCGTCCGCCGCGCGCGGGTGGGCGGCGCAGACTGGAGGAAGTGGTGCGCTGGGAACGCTGGTAGACGGCGGAGCGCTCAGCCCAGGAGGCTGCCAGGGAAGTCCGGCGCGCCGCGCAGAAAGGCGGCGGCGTCGAGCGGCTGACGCCCTTCCAGTTGCAGGCGCGTGGGCAGATAGACTCCTTCGCCGGTGCCGATGGCCAGCGGTGATAGTTCGGCCAGCGGGGTGCCGCGCGTCTCGGCGACCTGACCGGGAGCCAGGCCCGGATTGGCTGCTGCCGGGACGCCCGCCAGAATCTTGAGGCGGCGACCGTTCCAGGTGGTGAAGGTGCCCGGCCAGGGGTCGAAGGCGCGCACATGCCGGTCTATGGCGGCAGCGCTCGCCCGCCAGTCAATGAGGCCGTCTTCTTTCTTCAGCGGCGGCGCGTAGGAGATCAGGGCCGGGTTGTCCGGCTGCGGGTGGGGAGCAATGCTGCCGTTGAGCAGCCATTCCAGCGAATGCACCAGCAACAGGGCACCTAGCGGCGCAAGCTTGTCGTGCAGACTCTGGCCGGTCTCGCGCGGGTCAATGGGGATGGAATCCTGCAGCAAGATCGGGCCAGTGTCCAGCCCCTCGTCCATGATCATGGTGGTGATACCAGTGTACTGGTCACCGGCGCGGATGGCGGCCTGAATGGGCGCAGCACCGCGCCAGCGCGGTAACAGCGAGGCGTGCACATTGATGGGGGCGATGCGCGGAATGGCCAGCACCGCCGGACGCAGAATCTGCCCATAGGCGACCACGACCAGGAAGTCAGGTTCCCAGGCCCGCAGTTGTTCCAGGGCGGCGGGTTCGTGGGGCTTGAGCGGCTGAATGACCGGCACGCCCGCGTTCAGGGCCACCCGCTTGACTGGCGACATCTGCACCTGCTGTCCGCGCCCGGCGGGACGGTCGGGCTGAGTGACGACGCCCACCACGCGGAAGCGCGGCGCTTCGAGCAGCAGGCGCAACGTGGGCACGGCGAAGTCCGGCGTGCCCATGAAGACGACGCGGGCTGGAGAGGCTGATTGGCTGGACATAGTGGTTCCCCTCAGAGATTGACGCCCTGGTTGTGCTATACGCTGCTGTCAGTTGGGGCGGACGGCAAAACTCGCTCTGGCGTGCCGCTCTCAACTATGCTACAATCCTGCCATCACGGTGGCTGTGGTGCAGGGGTTAGCACGTCTGACTGTGGATCAGAAG
>DDBP01000283.1 GCA_002332795.1 Anaerolineales bacterium UBA2029
AAGTTCATAACAGCCTCTAGGACGGCTTTTCCCCGTTGCCTGAAGCCGCGTTTTGTGGTTAGATTGCGCCTGTTTGCGCGGCAAGGGAACTCCCTGGCGACTCTCTATGAGCTACACCTGGCTTGACTGGCTGCTCTCCCTGGCCCCTATGCTGGTGGTGCTGGGGTTGATGATCGTGCGTGGCTGGAACGCAGGGCGCGCGGGCCTGGCCGGCTGGCTGCTGACCCTGCTGCTGGCGGCCTGGCGCTTCGAGACTGGCGGAGCGGCGCTCGGCTACGCACAGATCAAGGCGGTGCTGCTGACGGTAGATGTCTCGGTCATTGTGTGGGCGGCGCTGCTGCTCTATTACGTCGTGGATCGGGCAGGGGCACTGCAGGTGATCGCCCTGGCGCTGTCCCGCCTCACTGCCGACCGCCTGACACAGGTCTTGCTGCTGGGGTGGGTCTTCGCTTCCTTCCTGCAGGGCGTGGGCGGCTTCGGCGTGCCAGTAGCCATCGTCGCGCCGCTGCTGATCGGCATGGGTGTGCCGGAGGTCGCCGCGGCGGTGATCCCGGCCATCGGGCACGGCTGGGCAGTCTCCTTTGGGTCGCTGGCGGCGTCGTTCGTCATGCTGGTCAACGTGACCGGTCTCTCTGGCGAGCGGCTCGCCCCGGCAGCGGCGACCATGCTCGGCCTGCTCAGCTACGCCAGCGGCTTGATGGGCGCGCACACGCTGGAGGGCTGGCGCGGCGTGCGGCGCGCGCTGCCCTATGTGCTGGTCACGGGGACGGTAATGGGCCTGGCGCAGTATGCGCTGGCCGTCAGCGGGCTGTGGACGCTCGGAGCCATTGGCGGCGGGCTGGCCGGACTGGCCGTCTCGGTAATCTGGGTGCGGCTGCGCTCCGATCACGCCGATCCGCCCGCCGATCCTTCGCCGAATGGTCGTCCGCTGCCTTCGATCCCGTTGGCGCTGGCGAGCTACGCCGTGCTGATTGCCCTGGCGCTGAGTTTGCGCGGCATAGCCCCTGTCAAAGAGTACCTGGGGCAATGGGCGGTAGCCGTAGACATCCCCGGCACGACGACCGGTCGCGGCTGGACAGTCGCGCCAGAGGAAGACGCCGGTTTTGGCATTCCTGGGCACCCCGGCCTGATCATCGTCTACAGCAGTCTGCTGGCCTACGCGCTCTACGCGCGGCGCGGCTTCTACCCGCGGGGAGCGGCCCGCGACATCCTGCAGCAATCCGGCGGGCGGGCGGTCAAGTCGGCAGTGGGCGTGTTCATGATGGTCGCCATCGCGGCCACCATGGAGCGCGCGGGCATGGTCGAAGTGCTGGCGCGGGGCATGAGTGACGCCGTCCCTAGCGATCTGTACCCCTTCCTGGCTCCGCTGATCGGCGCATTGGGCGCGTTCGTCACCGGCAGTAACGTCAACAGCAACGCCGTCTTCGGCGTATTGCAGCGCGACACCGCCGCCATGCTGGGCCTGTCGGTGACCGTCATCCTCGGCGCACAGACCGCCGCCGCTGCGGTGATCAGCGTCATGTCCCCCGCCAAGGTGACGGTAGGCTGCAGCACCGTCGGCGCGAGCGAGGGAGAGGTGATGCGCCGTCTGCTCGGCTACGGCGCGGTGACAGTGCTGATCGTCGGCGCGATGGCCTGGTTTGCGCTGAAGCTGGGCTGAGGGAGAAACCGCAGGACGTTTCAGCGAGCGATCAGATAGACGATCCCGAAGATGACCAGCCAGAAGACAACGATCGCCCCCCAGGAGACAAGAACGGCCCGCCGCGCCTGCTGCTCGACCGGCTTGAGAATACCTTCAAGCTGACCAGTCACCAGGTAGCGGTAGAGCGCCGCCGCCTCGCGATCGAGGGTGCGGTAGTGGGCAGGAAACCAGTGGAAGACCTGCATCCGCGCCATGCGGTAATACACCGCCAGTTCTCCCGACCGCCGCTTGATGGTGATGGTGTGTTCGGCGCGGCGCGGATCGAATAGCCGGTAGCGCCGCAACCGCCGCCCGCGCACCTGCTTGTTGGTGGCCCGCTCCAGCTCGAAGTTGGCCTGCACCAGAAAAGCGGGCAGGCGTGTCTGCAATTCTTCCGCCGTCAGAATGATTGGCAGGGTGTAGTTGATGCGCAGGCGGTCTTCGCGCCAGCACCGCTCGGCGGGCAGGCTCAGCGGCAACAAGTCCTGCTTGGCGACCGGCGGGGGGTGCTCGATAGTCAGCGGACGGGTCGGCGCATGGCTGCGTTTGAGCCGCCGTACCAGTTCCTCGAACCCTGGCAGAAACTGCCCCTCGAAGTCCACCACCGGGTAATTCGCCAGCGCATCGGGCACGGTGCAGCGGTCGCAGGTCACCACGATCACCCTGGCGTCGCCCTGCAACACGGAGGCCCAATGCGGTTCGCCGTCGGGCGCGCTGCTGTGCGACGACAGCACGATCACGATATGTGAGGCGTCGGCCAGACCGTCGCTCGCGTCCGGCACAGGCTCATCGCGGCGCAACGCTGGATCGGGCACCGGCCAGACGACCATCCCCCGCTGTTCCAACTGCACGGCGAGGTGATGCGCGAATTTGTGGTCGGAGGGTGCGTAGTGCACCAGGATGTGCGGCATGTCTCACCTGACGGAAGGCTGTGCAGGCCACGCTCGTATTCTACGCGGTCGCGCGCCTTCCGGCAATGCGGAATGGAGAGTCGGACAACAAGCTCTGGCAAACTCTTCTCAGGCCATGTAGACTCAGGAAACAAACCGGCTTGCACGAGCAACGATCACGGGGGCGATGCGGCATGATTGACAAGGGGCGCGAGAAAGCGTTGGAGGCGGCGCTGTCTGACCTCGCCAAGCGCTATGGAGACGGGGTGATCGTCCGCCTGGGCGACGCTGCTCACCTGCAGGTAGATGCCATCCCGACAGGGTCGCTGGCGGTAGACATTGCGCTGGGAGTGGGGGGTATCCCACGCGGGCGGGTTACCGAAATCTACGGCCCCGAAAGCTCCGGCAAGACCACACTCTGCCTGCACACCATCGCCGAAGCGCAGCGACGCGGCGGCATTTGCGCCTTCATTGACATGGAGCATGCCCTCGATCCGGCCTATGCCGCGCGGATCGGCGTGGATGTGGACAATCTGTACATCTCGCAGCCCGACACTGCTGAACAGGCCCTGGAGATCGCCGAGGCGCTGGTGCGCAGCGGCGCGCTGGATGTGGTCGTGCTGGACAGTGTGGCCGCGCTGGTGCCTCGCGCCGAACTCGAAGGCGAGATGGGCGACAGTCACGTGGGGTTGCAGGCGCGGCTGATGAGTCAGGCGCTGCGCAAGCTCGCTGGCGCGATCAAGCAATCCAACACCTGCATGATCTTCACCAATCAACTGCGCGAGAAGGTCGGCGTGATGTTCGGCAATCCGGAGACGACTACCGGCGGACGCGCGCTCAAGTTCTATGCCAGCGTGCGAATAGACATCCGGCGCGTCCAGGCGATCAAGGCGGGCGGCGAGACAGTGGGCAACCGCACGCGCGTGCGCATCACCAAGAACAAGGTCGCTCCGCCCTTCCGCGAGGCCGAGTTCGACATCATGTTCAACGAGGGCATCAGCAAGGTGGGCGACATCCTCGACATCGCCACCGAGCTGGGCGTGATCGAGAAGCGTGGTGCCTTCTACCGTTACCAGGAAGAAGCACTGGGACAGGGTCGCGAGAACGCCAAGCAATATCTGCGCGAGAACCCCCGGCTGGCCATGCGCCTGGAGAACATCATCCGCGAAGAGTACGGCCTGCCGCCGATCTACGAAGAGCCACAGCAAGAGTGAGCGCCCAGGAGACACAGTGGTGTTGCGTGCATTGAACAAAAGACGGGCAACCTGGCCGTGCGCCCTGGCGCTGGCACTAATGCTCATGGCCCTGGGGAGCACGAGTGCTCCGCGCGCCGCCGCCCAGGCCGAAACCGGCGTGATCTGCGTGGCGACCTTCGCCGATCGCAACGCCAATGGCCTGCGCGACGAGGGGGAAGGGCCGCTGGCCGGGGTCAACGTCAACCTGAGCACTGGCGGCGCGATCATCGCCACGCACATCACCGAAGAGGGGGAGACCGAATACTGCTTCGAGCGGCTCTTGCGCGGCATCTATACAATCACTTTCACCGAAAGCCCGCTCTACCGCATCACCACCCCCCGCGAAGGCACCTTCGCCCTGGACGCCGGGCAGCGCCTGACCATTGATGCCTTCGGCGCGTTCCCCATCGGGCCGGCGGGCCTGCGCGCCGAGATGATCGCGCAGGCTTCGGCGGCGCAACAGGACGAGCCGCTCGACACGTCCACGCGCCTGCTGCTGGCGACGGGCGGCGCGGCGGTGGTGATGATGTTCATGGTGGGCCTGGGCGCGGTGACGCTGGGCCTGCTGGACTGGCGGCGGCAGCGCCGTCAGCGGCGGCAACGTCAGCGCCGTCAGCCTGTGCCCCCACCCCCTACCGACTGGCTCCGCCCGCCGGGCTGGGCATAGGGGGCGCGCTGCGCTTTCCTCTGCGTCCGCTGCGTCTCCACGATTCAAAACCATCGTCCCAAGACACGGGCGCGCCTGAGAACAGTCAACAGTGCGCGCGCTTTGCGCCGCCGCCGGGCTATGGTACAATTTCGTTAGCGAGGCTGTGCCGCCAGGGCGAGCCTGTCGCTTCACATTGGCCCATGATGCAGAGCGTGTCCGACGATCCTGCTGATTCTCCTTCTTCCAGAGGTCATTGTCCTGTGATATGCCTCCGGCCTGTGCCGCATCCGGCAGGCTGGTTATTGAGGTGCACGTCTCCGTGTGGCTGGGGACACCCCGATCTGTCAACAGGCAACAAAGGTGACTCTCGGTGGACGATAGCTTAAGCGGGGTGCTGGCGTTGAGCGGTATGATCCTGCTCAATGCCCTGCTGAAGTTGGGCTATAGCGCCCTGATCAACGCCCACAAAGCCAGACTCAAAGACTGGGCAGACGAAGGCGATCCACGCGCCGCACGGGCTTTTGCCCTGGCCAACGACGCGACGCGCCTGCTGGCCTCGCAGCAACTGGTAGACCTGGCCCTGCGTTTCGGGATCGCGCTGGTGTCGGCGGTGGCGCTGGTACCGCCGGTGCGCGAGGCGCTGATCGGCCAGAATTTCTCCGCACCCCTGGCCAGCGCCCTGGCCTATGGGGGTGTGCTGTTCGTGGTGGCGATCCTCACGCTGGTCTTGGGAGAAATGCTGCCGACCAACATCGCGTTGGGCCACGCTGATGCGCTGTCCCTGCGCGTCGCCGGGCCGATCAACATCCTGGCTCATGTGCTGGCTCCGGCACTGCAACTGTTGCAGTGGATTAGCAACAAAGTGGCGCGCCCCTTCGTGGGACGCACGGCGCTGGGTACCATCACCGAAGAAGAGATCAAGTTGCTGGTGGATGCCGGCTCGGAAGGCGGGGCGATCGAAGACGAAGAGAAAGAGATGATCTACTCGATCTTCCAGTTCGGCGACACGCTGACCCGCGAAGTGATGGTGCCGCGCATTGACATGGTGGCCCTGGAGATCAACACGCCGCTGCGCGAGGCCCTCGATACCATCGTCGAGGCGGGGCATTCGCGCATCCCGGTCTACGAAGAGTCCATAGATCACATTCGCGGCCTGCTGTATGCCAAAGATCTGCTGGCCCTGTGGCGCGACGGGGTACAGGATCGCCCGATCAAAGATCTGCTGCGTCCAGCGTACTTCGTGCCGGAATCCAAGAAGGCGGTAGACCTGTTGCAGGATATGCAGCAGCGCAAGGTGCACCTGGCGATCGTGGTGGACGAGTACGGCGGCACGGCAGGCCTGGTGACCCTGGAAGACCTGATTGAGGAAATTGTCGGCGAGATACGCGACGAGTACGATTTCAACGAGGAAGAGGTCTATCAGCAGGTCGGCGAGCACGAGTACATCGTGGACGCGGGCATTGACCTGGATGACTTCAACCGCTTGCTCGACGCAGACCTGCCCACCGACGACAGCGACACCCTGGGTGGCTACTTCTACAGCAAGCTGGGCAAGGTGCCGGTCGCCGGCGAAACCCTGACCGAGGACACGCTACACATGGAAGTGCTCAGCGTGGATGACAAGCGCATCCGCAAAATCCGCGTGGTGCGCACGCCGCGCGTCCGCGAAGCCGAAGAGCACGAAGACATCCGCGAAGAACCCGCCGCCGCACCCGATTGACGGGTAGCCCGGCGGACGCCGCTCGCCCTGACCGGTGCGCTGCGGCTGAGCGGTCAGCGCCGCAGGGCGAATCAGTCGGCAGGGGCGTTTTTCGCTTTTTCTTTCTCCTTCTTCTCTTCTTCTTTGCGCGACGCCAGCATACCATATTGCACCAGCACGCCCACCGCGAACAGGATCAGGATGATGATGTCGTTGGCCCCCAGCGCCAGCCCGCCGAAGAGCACCGCACCCGTGCTGGCGGTGATCAGCACAATGAACAGTTGAAAAAGGGCCAGCAACAGGATGCCGCCCAACACCCCGCCGAGCAGTAGCACCCACGTTTCCCAGTCAATGAGCGCGGCCAGCAGAATCGCGCCGTAGAAGGCGCCGATGGCGAACACGGCCAGCAGGTGCAGAAACCAGGCCAGGACGCCGCCCAGCCAGCCGCCGACCAGTAGCAGCAGAATTCCCAGCAGCCTGCCGCCTTCCTCTGCCCCGAAGCCGTAGCCCAGGATCGCCCCGACGATGAAGCCTCCCAGCATCACCGCGAACTTGTAGAGCGCGTAACCGGCGAAGAGCAGCAGGAAGCCGGCGACCCCTTGCGCAACGCGCATCAGCGTAGGGGACAGGCCGAACTCGTCGGGGGCCAGCCAGCGGTCGAATTTGTCCACCAGGGCGCGCACGACTCCTTTGTCGGATTCGGTCAGGTCGCGGCGGAAATCATCGAGCGTGTTGTTGCGGTCAATGGTCGAGCAGCCAGAGAGCAGGCTACCCGCCAACAGCAGCGCCAACAACCACAGCAGGAATCGCGGATTGTGAATTGCGGACTGCGGATCGCCAGTCATGATTGCCCCCTTCTGGAAACGTGTCTGTGAGCACAGTATACTCCCACTACCTTTTCGGCAGCGCACACCCTGTGTAAGAAGAGGAAAGAGAATGACTCAGGCACACTTCGTACCACTGGAGTTTGTCGAGTATCCGGCAGAGGAGATGGCACGGCGCGCTGCGGAGTTCTGCTCTGAGATGCAGCGGCGGCGCTCAGTGCGGCATTTTTCCGACCGCCCCGTGCCGCGCGCGATCATCGAAGACTGTCTGCGCGTCGCCCACAGCGCCCCCAGCGGAGCCAACAAGCAGCCCTGGCATTTCGTCGTCGTTGGCGATCCAGAGACCAAGCGCCGCATTCGCGCCGCCGCTGAGGCCGAGGAACGCGCCTTCTACGAACACCGCGCCCCTCAGGCATGGCTCGATGATCTGGCTCCGCTGGGCACTGGCCCCGACAAGCCTTTTCTGGAGACCGCGCCCTATCTGATCGCTATTTTCGCCCAGCGCTATGGCTTGCGCCCGGACGGAGGCAGAGAGCAGCATTATTACGTGCAGGAATCGGTAGGAATTGCCACGGGGATGCTCATCGCCGCGCTGCACCATGCGGGCCTGGCCACGCTGACTCACACGCCCAGCCCGATGAACTTCCTGAGCGAGATTCTCGGTCGCCCACCCCACGAAAGACCCTACCTGCTGCTGATCACCGGCTACCCCGCGCCAGACGCCACCGTGCCCGCGCTGAGCAAGAAACCGCTGGAAGAAGTCGTCACGTTCATCTAGCAAAACGGGGCGCACAGACAAATAGTGAATTATTTCACAAAATGACACCTGTCAGCCGGGCAATGGACGAGCGTCATTGTCCGCTACGCGGCAGCGCACTATAATGGGCGCTTGCAACGATCGGACTGGCGGGTGGTATGGCCGTTCTTCACCCCTCTTCTGTCCCGTCACCTGAGCCTACCTGTACAGCGGATGTGGAGCCATGACTGACTACAAACAACAACTTCTGGAACGCCTGCAACAGCGCACGGCCAAAGTGGGCGTGATCGGCATGGGCTATGTGGGGCTGCCCCTGGCGGTGGAATTCGCCCGTGCCGGCTACAACGTGATCGGGCTGGACGTGCAGGCCGAGAAAGTGGATAAGCTCAACGCGGGGATCAGCTACATTGCCGACGTGCCCACCGCCGACCTGGCCCCGCTGGTCAAGGCGGGCAAGCTGCGCGCCACCACGTCCTACGACGACCTGCGCGACGCGGACGCGGTGAGCATCTGCGTCCCCACCCCGCTGCGCAAGACCAAAGACCCGGACATGAGCTATGTGATCGCCGCCGCGGACGAGGTCGCCAAGATTTGCCATCCGGGAATGCTGGTCGTGCTGGAGAGCACCACCTACCCCGGCACCACCGAAGAAGTGATCGTGCCGCGGCTGCTCAACAACGGCCTGACGGTGGGCGAGAATGTCTTTGTGGCCTTCTCGCCGGAGCGCGTAGACCCTGGCAATCCCACTTACGGGGTACGCAATACCCCCAAGGTGGTAGGGGGCGTCACTCCCGCCTGCGTGGAAGTGGTCACCGCGCTGTATGAACCGGCAGTAGAGCGGGTCATTCCTGTCTCGTCGCCTACCGCCGCGGAGATGGTCAAGCTGCTGGAAAACACCTTCCGCGCGGTGAACATCGGCCTGGTCAACGAGATGGCGATCATGTGTCAACGGCTGGGCATTGACGTGTGGGAAGTGATCGAGGCGGCCAAGAGCAAGCCCTTTGGCTTCATGGCCTTCTATCCGGGGCCGGGCCTGGGCGGACACTGCATCCCCATTGACCCGCTCTACCTGAGCTGGAAGTTGCGCGCGCTCAACTACACTGCCCGTTTCATCGAGCTGGCCAGCGAGATCAACACCTCCATGCCCTATCACGTGGTCAAGATGGTCATGGAAGCGCTCAATGAAGAAGGCAAGGCGCTGCGCGGGGCGCGCGTGGGCATCCTGGGCATGGCCTACAAGCGCGATATTGACGACGTGCGCGAGTCGCCCGCCCTGGACGTGCACGAACTGCTGGAGGAAAAGGGCGCCATCGTCTCCTTCAACGATCCCTACGTGCCGTCGGTGCGGCTGAGCGGCGACCGCGTGGTCAAGAGCGTGGAACTGTCGCCCGAATGGCTGGCAGCGCAGGATTGCATCGTCATCGTCACCGATCACACCGTCTACGATCCCGCCTTCCTGCTGGAACACGCCCGCCTGATTGTGGACACGCGCAACAAGATCGGCCATCATAAGGGCAAGGCGCGCGTCGTGCGCCTGTGATCGCGGGAAGACTTCTGAAGTCTCAGTCGAAGGCACAGACAGACTTCCGAAGTCTTTGAGACTTCGGAAGTCTTGTATGAATCCATGCGCATTTTCGTCGCTTCTGGCATCTTCCACCCGGAGCCGGGCGGACCGGCGACCTATCTCTACCGTCTGCTGCCGGAAGTGCAGGCGCGCGGACACCTGGTGCGCGTCCTGACTTTCGGCGACGGCCCGACGGAAGGGTATCCCTATCCGCTGCGGCGCATTCCACGGCGGGCGTTGCCGTTGCGCTGGGCGGACTACGCGCGCGCCGCCTGGGACGAAATGCGTCGTGCCGACCTGGTATTCGTCAACAGCCTGAGTCTGCCCCTGGTGGGTGGGGGGAAGCTCCCGCGCGTGCTCAAGGTCGTCGGCGACCTGGCCTGGGAGCGCGCCGTCAACAAGGGCTGGATCGCGCCGACTGAGGACGTAGACACCTTTCAGCGCGGGCGCTACCCCTGGCGCGTGCGGCTGTTGCAGGCGCAGCGGGCGCGCGAAGTACGCCGCGCCGACCGCGTGATCGTGCCCAGCCGTTACCTGCGCGACATGGTCGTTGGCTGGGGTGCGCCGCCGGAGCGGGTGCACGTCATCTACAACGCCTTGCCGCCAGGTGCGGGGACGGTTCACCTGAGTCAGGCTGAGGCTCGCGCGGCCCTGGGGCTGGGGCCGGAGCCGTTGTTGCTGACCGTCGCCCGGCTGGTGCCCTGGAAGGGGATCGATCACCTGATCCGCGCTCTGTCCGCCGTGCCAGAGGCGCGCCTGCTGGTCGCCGGTGACGGGCCGGACGAAAGCCGGTTGCGGTCGCTGGCCGACGAAGCAGGCGTGACGGGACAGGTGACGTTCCTGGGGCGTGTGTCGCGCGAACGGCTGACGCTCTATTTTCGCGCCGCCGACTACGTCGTCCTCTATTCCGGCTATGAGGGGCTGTCGCATGTGTTGCTGGAAGCGCTGGCCGCGGGTACGCCAGTCATTGCCAGCGACAAGGGCGGCAACCCCGAACTGGTGACGCATAGCGTCAACGGCCTGCTGGTGCCCTATCCCAACCCGGATGCGCTGGCCGCGACGCTGCGCGAGGCCCTCGGCGGGGAGACGCGCGCGCGCCTGGCCGCGCATACCGGCGACGGGTTGGAGCGCTTCGCCTGGGAGACGCTGGTCGCGCAGACGCTCGCCGTGCTGGAGGGCCTATGCACGTCCTGATGATCAGCCTGGACTATTCGCTGCTCGGCGATCCGCACGGCAACACCGTCGCGCGTCACCTGGAATATGCGCGGCGCATCGGGACGCTGACCATCGTCACCTACAATCCGGCGAGTCAGCCCAAAGCGCCGCGGCAGTTCGCCGACAACCTGGCTGTCTACCCGGTCAACACGCGCCCGGCGCTGTTCCCCTGGGCGGCGTACCGGCTGGCGGCGCGCCTGCACCGGCAACGCCCCGCCGACCTGGTGACGACGCAAGACCCCTTCGCCTGTGGACTGGTGGGGTTGCTGCTCAAATGGCGCTGCGGCCTGCCGCTGAACGTGCAGAGTCACAGTCACTTCTTCGAGAATCCGCACTGGCTGGCCGAACGTCCGCTGCGCAACCGCCTGCTCTATGCCCTGGCCCACTTCATCGTCCCGCGCGCCGACACCGTGCGCGTGCTGTCCGGGCGCGAGAAAGCGATCTACGTGCGGCATGGCGTCGCGCCGGAGCGCGTCTTCGTGCTAACCGTGCCCACGCCCGTCGCTGCCTTCGCGCAACCAGTCGGGGAAGCGCGGCTGGCGGAGCTACGCGCCGCGCTCGGCCTCGCCCCGGACGCGCCGGTGCTGCTCTGGGTGGGTTTCCCGGCAGCGTTCAAGCACGTTGAGCTATTGCTGGCGGCCTACCGGCTGGTGCGGGCGCAGCGTCCCGCTGCCCGCCTGGTGCTGGCCGGAGACTTTCGGACACGCCCGGAGTTCGTGCAGCAGGCGCAGGCCGCGGGCGCGATCTTCGCCGGGCGGGTGGAGCACACCGACCTGCCCGTCTACTATCAGCTTGCCAGCGTCTACGTGCACAGCTCGCGTTACGAGGGGGTGGCCCGCGTGCTGATCGAAGCGCTGGCGTCCGGCACGCCGGTGGTGAGCACCGATCACCTGGGCGCGGCAGAAGTTGTGCGGCACGGTGAGAGTGGTCTGCTCACCGAACACACGCCAGAGGCGCTGGCCGGAGCGATCATCACCCTGCTGGACGATCCGGAGCGGGCGCGGGCGATGGGCGCGGCGGGTCAGCGCGACGTGCTGGTGCGCTTCGACTACGAACGCGGCCTGGACGCGATCGCCGAGACGTATCGGGCGACGCTGCGCCTGGCGGGGAGGGCGTGAAGTGCGCTGGCTGCTGATCACGCGCAAGCTCGATCCTGCCGACGATCATGTGGGCTTCGTCATGCGCTGGGTGGAGGCGCTGGCCGCCCGCCTGAATCACCTGGAGGTGATCTGCCAGGAACACGTCAGCCCGCCTCTGCCCGCCAACGTGACGCTGTATAGCATGGGCAAAGAGACAGGCGCGGGGCGGGTTGTGCAGGCATGGCGCTTCACCGCGCATCTGCGGCGACTGGTGCCTCAGGTAGACGGCGTCTTCTGCCACATGATCCCGCGCTATGTCTGGTTCGCCGCGCCCTGGGCACGTCTGCACGGCAGGCCATTGCTGCTGTGGTACACTCACCGGCAGATCACTGCCGAGTTGCGCCTGGCCGCCCGTCTGGCGACGCACATCCTCACGGCGTCGGCAGGCAGCTTCCCGCTGGCCTCCAGCAAGGTCCGTGTGATGGGGCACGGCGTGGACGCTGCGCTGTTCCCCGCGCCAGAAGGCGAAGAAGCCCCGCCTGCCATTGTACAGGTGGCGCGGCTGGCGCATATCAAACGGCAGGATGTGCTGATTCGCGCGGCGGCGTTGCTGGCCGCGCGCGCCGACGTGAGCGCGTTCCGCGTACACCTGATCGGCGGGCCGGTGCGAGAAGAGCCAGACTATCCCGCGGCGCTGGAAGCCCTGATCCGCGCGTGCGATCCCCCGCCGCCGGTGATGCTGACCGGCCCGCTACGGCACGCGCAGGCGATGGCCCTGCTGCGGCGAAGCGCCATCGCCGTCAATCTCAGCCCGCCGGGGTTGTTCGACAAAGCGGCGCTGGAAGGCATGTTCGCGGGCAAGCCGACGCTGGTGACCAACGCCGACTTCGCCCCGCTGCTCGGCGACGCCGCCGACCTGCTGCTGTTGCCACCGGACGCGGACGAAATCGCGCTGGCTGAGCGGTTGGCCCGTCTGCTGGCGCTGTCGCCGGACGAACGCGCGGCGATGGGGGCAGACTTGCGGGCGCGAGCGCTGGCGGCGCACTCGCTGGACAGCCTGATGGATCGCATCGTCGCGCTGATGGACGAGGCGGTGAGGCATGGCTGAGCCGCGACTGATCTACCTGAGCAACAACCGCCTGCCGACGGAGAAGGCGCATGGCCTGCAGATCGTGCAGATGTGCGAGGCGCTGGCCGACGCCGGGTATGCGGTGACACTGGTCGCGCCGCGCCGCTTCAACACGCGCGAACTGCGCGGCGTCCGCTCGCTGTGGGTTCATTACGGGGTGCGGCGCAACTTTGCTTTCACCCGCCTGCCCTGTCTCGACCTGTTGCCGCTGTTCCCCCGTCACGCCATCGGTTTCCTGACGCAAACGTTCACCTACCTGCTGGCAGTTCTGGTCTGGTTGCCCTTCCAACAGGTTGACCTGCTCTACACGCGCGATCTGTTCGTCGGCGCGGCGCTGGCGTTGCTGCGCCCGCGCACCCCGCTGATCTACGAAGTGCATCAGGTGCACCATTCGCGGCTGGGACGCTGGTTGCAGGGAATGCTGGCGCGGCGGGCGCACGTGGTGACGATCACCAGGCACCTGGCTGACTATATGCGTACGCTGGGCGCGCGGCGCGTGCTGGTGGCGCACGATGGTTTCCGCGCGGCCCGCTTCGCCAATTTGCCCTCCCGTGCCGAGGCGCGGGCGGCGGTAGGCTGGCCGACGGATGCCTTCATCGTCGGCTGGGCGGGGCGGCTGACCATGCTCGGCGTGGACAAAGGCGTAGGAGTGCTGGTGGAGGCCTTGCGCGAGGTCGAGGGAGCGCACCTGGCCATTGTCGGCGGGCCGGAAGATATGGTCGAAGAACTGCGCGCTCGCTGGACAGCGGCAGGGCTGGATGGAGCGCGTTTTCTGGCAACGGGACAGGTGCCGCCGGAGGCGGTGCCGCTCTACCTGAGCGCGTGTGACGTGTGCGCTATGCCTCACCCCTGGACGGAGCAGTTCGCCTACCATACCTCGCCGCTCAAACTGTTCGAATACATGGCAGCGGGGCGGGCTGTCGTCGCCTCGCATCTACCCGCTTTTGCCGAGGTATTGGCCGAGGGCGAAACGGCGCTGTTCGTCCCGCCGGCAGATGCGAGGGCCTGGGCCGCGGCCATCCGCCGTCTGCGCGACGATCCGGCCCTGCGCGAGCGCCTGGGGACAGCGGCGCGACAGGAGGCGCAACGCTATACTTGGAGTGCGCGAGCGACGGCGATCAGGACGTTTGTGGAGGGGCTGGTTGAGCGTCGCGCAGGCTCCCGACCGCAGACTCCAGAGGTCTGAAAGACGCCGATCGCTGATCACCGCTTCCCCATCGCAGATAGCATATCTTCAAGGAGCAGTCTCTCATGCGCATGTTCCTCTTTCGCCTCAAAGAGCGCTTCAAGCACCTCCTACCCGTGTGGCTGAAGATCAAAATCCTGGAGTTGCTGGGGCTGCACATCACGCGCAACCGTCGTGAGACCAACGCCTGGCTGCGACAGCACGCCGCCGACGTGACCGGCGATGTGATCTCTCTGGGTGCGGGCAGCGACTCCGATAAGCAGGGAAGACGGTATCGTGACTACTTCGTCGCTGCTGCGTCTTATGTCACCGCCGATCTTTCTACCGAACGGGGAGCGCAGTTGCAGGTAGACATCCGGCGCATGCCAGAGATTGCCGACGGGTCATATGATGCCGTGCTGTGTGGAAACGTCCTGGAACACGTAGACGACTTCCTGAGCGCCCTGGCCGAGATCACGCGCATTCTCAAGCCGGGCGGGATTCTATTGCTGGGCCTGCCTTTCCGTCAGGGGTTGCATCTGGAGCCGCACGATTACTGGCGCTTCACCGAACACGGCATCCGCTATCTCCTCAAAGATCACTACGAGATTCTGAGGCTCGATCCGATAGACTACAGTGTGCCGCATTTTCCGGCCAGCTATTGGGTGAAAGCGCGCAAACGATGAGCGACCGACTGCGCGCGGCCTTTCTGACTCCTGCCGTCAGCAGACACTACGGCTGGGCACGCTACGCGCTGGAACTGGCGCAGGCCCTGGCCACACAGGGTGTGGAAGTAGTCGCCCTGACGCAGCCCGGCGCAACACGCGACGAAGCGGAGGGCCTGACCGACCTGCGCCCGGTGCTGCCGCGTCTGGTGCCGCGCCCGCGTCTGTTCGTCGCCCGTTCGCTCCTGGCGATTCCCCGCGTCCGGAGGGTCACTGCTGATTGCGATCTGCTGCACGTGATCGCCGAGCCATACAGCATCCTGGGAGCGGCAGCAGCGGGTCAGCGCCCGCTGGTGGTGACGGCACACGGTACCTACGTCCCGCAGACGGCCCGGCGGCGGCTGATCGGGGCGCTCTACCGCCGCGCTTACCGGCGCGCGCACCTGATCGCGGTCAGCGAGTTCACGGCGGATCAGGTGCGCGCAGCATTGCCCGGCAGCGCTCCCGCTGTGATCCGCAATGGCGTGCATGTGGCGCGTTTTCAGCAGCCTGCCCCTGCGCCCGCCAAACGCGGCCCGACCATCCTGGCGACGGGCGGCGTCAAGGCACGCAAGGGCACGCATCTGCTGGTCGAGGCGCTGGTCCGCGTGCGCGAGCGCGTGCCCGATGCCCAACTGGTGGTGACGGGCATTCAGTTGGAACCGGACTACCTGGCCAGGGTGCAAGAACAAGTCCGCGCGCTGGGGCTGACGGACTGTGTGCACCTGCTGGGGCAGGTCCCCGAAGAGGAATTGCGCGGCTGGTATCAGCACGCCGACGTCTTCGCCCTGCCCTCGCTGACGGTGGGCGAGAAATTCGAGGGTTTCGGGCTGGTCTTTCTGGAGGCGAGCGCGTGTGGCCTGCCAGTGATCGGCACGACGGGCAGCGGTGTCGCTGAGGCGGTGCGCGACGGCGAGACGGGCCTGCTCGTCCCGCAGAACGACGTGCCCGCCCTGGCCGACGCCATCATCCGCGTGCTGACCGATGCCGATCTGCGGGCGCGGCTGGGGACAGCAGGCCGCGCCTATGCCGAGACGCAGGACTGGGCGCAGGTAGCGGCGCGCGTCGTCACCGTCTACCGACGGGCGCTTGGCTGACAGGGCTACTGGCATGTGGTATCTTAGAGCGTGAACCGGGGACACACAGCCCCTCACGCCCCGGCACCCGCTCTCAGGCTACTGTATAGACCGGAGAGGGCAACTGATCACTGACAACTGAAAACTGTTCACTATGAAGACACCCTTGCACATTGTCATCCTCAGCGATCTGCTCCCGCCCGAAGAGCCGGGCGGTGCGGGTAGAGTCGCCTGGCAACTGGGGCAGGGTTATGTCGCTGCCGGTCACCGCGTCACCTTCATCACCTCGTCGCCGGGGCCATCGCGGGTAGAGAAGCGCGACGGTTTCACCGTCTATGTGCTGCATTCGCGCTATGCCGAGCGGCTGCGGGCCTGGTTCGGCCTGTTCAATCCGCAGACGGTCTGGCCGCTCAATCGGTTGCTGCGTCAGGCGCGGCCCGATGTGGTGCACGCACACAACATTCACGGGCATCTGAGCTATCACAGCCTGGTCATCGCCCGTTACGCTGGCGCGGCAACTGTCTTCACCGCGCACGACGCCATGACCTTCGCCTATGGCAAGCTGACCTACTTCATTGACCCGACCCGCCCCGAACAATGTGACGGCTTCAACTACCGGTTGCCCTTCGGCTACAACCTGCGGCAGATGCGCTTCCGCTGGAATCCTGCCCGCAACCTGTCCATCCGGCACACCCTGCGCTACTATACCGACGCGCGCGTCGCCGTGAGCGGCGAACTGAAAAAGGCCCTGGAAGCCAACCGCCTGCCGCCGTTCGAAGTGGTGTACAACGGCATTGATCCCGCCCGCTTCGACGTGCCCGACGCCGCCGTCGCGGTGCTGCGACAGCGCTACAGGCTGGAGGGGCGGCGGGTGATCCTGTTCGGCGGGCGGCTGAACCGCGCCAAGGGCGATCAGCAGTTGCTGGCAGCGCTGCGGCAGGTGCGGCAGGCCGTGCCGCAGGTCGCCCTGCTGGTGCTGGCCCGCTCCGACGCCTATTTGCAGCGCCTGCTGGGGGAACACCCCGACCTGGCAGACGTGATCGTGCCGGGCGGCTGGCTGGAAGGGGCCGAACTGGCCGCTGCCTACCGTCTGGCGCACGCGGTCGCGCTGCCGTCGGTATGCTTCGAGACGTTCGGCCTGGCAGCGCTGGAGGGTATGGCCGCTGGCGCGGTGCCGGTAGTGACCTGTTTCGGCGGTCCGCGCGAAGTCGTTGTAGATGGCGAGACGGGCTTCGTGGTCAACCCATACCATATTGACGCCCTGGCCGACCGCCTGATCCGCCTGTTGACTGACGAGGCGCTGCGGCAGCGTATGGCCGCTGCCGGGCGTGCGCGCGTCGAACAGCACTTCACGTTGCAGCGGCAGACAGAAGCCATGCTCGCCGTGTTCGAGCGGGCGCTGGCCCGTCGCGCCAGGACTTCTGCCAGGACACGCTAAGGCCAGGCTGGAACGCTGAAATGATTGAAACAAAGGTTTTGGCGACCTCGCGCAGGCACCTGCTGATCGTCACCGTGCTGTTGCTGATAGTCGCGGCCAGCCGTATCCTCCGCCTGAACGGCCTGGAGATGGACATAGACGAAGTGTGGTCTATCTGGCAGACGCTGGGCACGCCGCGCCAGGTGTTGGCCTGGGTGCCCTACGACTGGCCGCCCCTGTACTATCTGGCTCTGGCGGTCTGGAAAGAGGGGGCGGGCATCCATCCGGTCGCGGTGCGTTATTCGTCGGTGTTGCTGGGGCTGTGCGGCGTGGCATTCACCTATCGCCTGGGGCGGCATATGCGTTCCCCGCAGATGGGGTTGCTCGCGGCGGGGGTCTATGCGGCGCTCGGTTACGCGATCTTCCTCAGCCTGGGCGTGCGCGGCTATATTGCCGTCTATACCCTCTTCCCGCTGACCATGTGGCTGGCGCTGCGCTATTTCGACCGCCCGCAGCCTGCTCGCGTTGCGGCGCTGAGCCTATCGCTGGCGCTGCTGCTCTACCTGTCGTTCTCCAGCGCGGTTGCGGTGCTGGTGCTGGCGGCTTATCTGCTCGTCGTTTACCGGACGCGCGCTCTGCGGCAGGGCTGGCTGCCAGCAGCGCCGGCGCTGGCGCTGGTCGCCCCGCTGATGATCGCCAAGGCGAACCTGGCCGTGGCCCGCACCGAGGCTACCCTGACTATCAATGAGCGCCCCTTTCTCAGCGAGATCAAAGAGCTGCTGTTGGATGACTACGGCGGCAACGCGCGCGCTTTCTGGCTGGCGTGTTTTGCCGTGGCGACCGCCCTGGCTGTGGTGAACCATCGGCGCCAGTCACGCTCAGTCGCGCTCTTTCTATTCCTCTGGCCGGTGGGGGGTGCTGTGCTCATGTACCTGACCAACCCGCTGCTGGGCCTGTTCCGCTTCAACTACGCCTGGTGGATCATGGTCGGGCTGGCGTTATGGATGGGTTGGGGGCTGGCCTATCTGCCACCCAGGGCGCAGATGGTGGCGCTGGCAGTCCTCGGTGGGGTGATGTTCCTGCCCCTGCCTGCCGAACGCTATCACGGCGACGTGCCTACCCCGCCGTTCATCGCCAATTTCACCTGGCTGCGCGCGCATCTGGTGGCCGGTGACGCGCTGATCCTCGACCCGCACCTGGACGTACCCCTCGAAGCCTGGGATTACTTCGAGCGCGTCTACTTTCCGCAGGGGCTGCCCTACGCCCAGGACCCGTCCGGCTACCGGCGCATCTGGTACGTGAGCCGGGCCGGGCGCGAAGACCCCGCGCTAAAGGCCGCCATCGAGGCGGGACGCCTGCCGGGCATTTTCGTCGGCCCACCCGAACTGCTCATCCGCCTGTACGAAGGTCCTCCCGATCCGAGGGGACGGCTGTTTGAGAACGGTCTGCGCTTTCACGGGGCCGACGTGCTGCGCGATGGCCGGATTGACGCCGGGCCGCTGGTGCGTCGCGAGGGCGAGACCATTCACCTGCGGCTATGGTGGTCGGTGGACGAACCGCCGCCCTTCGACTACAGCGTGGGCACGCACGTGCTGGACAGGCGCGGCAATCTGATCGCGCAGTTTGACGGCCCTCCGCAAGTCGGGGACAATCCAAAGGAGACCAGTCGCTGGCAGCCGGGGCAGTACTATATCGAAGAACGCACGGTGCGGCTGCCATATGGTCTGGTGACGGGTACCTACCGGCTGGTGCTCACCGTGTATCAGTGGTGGGACAACGTCCGTGTGCCTGGCGAAGGCACAGACGAAGACAGGCTGTTGCTATTGGACAGGGTGTATGTCAAAGCGTGGTAGCGTTGGGCTATCCCTGGAGCACTCACCATGAAACTGCTGGTCATAGTCTCCTCTCTGGACCTGACTCAACCATTCAGCGCCACGCCCGCCTGGTGGCAACTGCTCAAGGCGCTCTACGAAGTGGGCGTGGACGTGATCGCCACCCCCTATCAGGGGCCAGCCATCGAGTCCCCCTGGTGGCGCGCCGCTCCCAACCCTGCCAGGCGCGAGGGTGACCTCTTCAAGCTGGCCCGCGACACTCTGCGCCGCCTGACCGGCGATCGGCAGACACAGGTCGAAGGGACGCAGCCGCAGGCCGAGAGCCTCTCCGACCGGCTGGTGCGGCGTGTGGCGCAGACGGTCATCGCCCCGCGCTGGCGTCATCATGTGGATCGTATCCTCCGCCAGCAATCGGACGTGGACGCCGTGCTGATGATCACCGTCCCGGCCAATCATCTAAACGGCCTGGCGCGGCATATCATCAGCAAGCACAACAAGCCAGTGTTGTTCTACGACGGAGACGTGCCCGCCAGCCTGCCCACCTTCATGGGCTTTGCCACGGGCTTCCGCTTCTATCACGGTGCGGACCTGTCCGAATACACCGCCTTCATCTCCAACAGCGAGGGTGGGCGACAGGGGTTGCTCGACCTGGGTGCGCGCGCCGTACACACGCTGTTCTATGGCGCGGACGAAGACCTGTTCAGCCCGGTAGACGTGCCGCAGGACATTGACGCCTTCTTCTACGGGCACGGGCGCGAATACCGCGGCGAGTGGATTGACGCCATGGTGCGCGAGCCGAGTCTGCAGATGCCGGGGGTGCGTTTCGCCGTGCGCGGGCTGCGCCTGGGCGACCTGGGCCGCGCCGAGAAATTGCCCTATCTATCGTTCAGCAAGCTGCGCGAATACGCCTGCCGCAGCAAGCTCAACCTGGTCATCACGCGCAAGGCCCATGCGTCGGTCTTCGCCTCCTCGTCGTCGCGCCCCTTCGAGCTGGCCGCGCTGGGCGCGTGCATGGTCTGCAATCCCTACGAGGGTATCGAGACCTGGTTCGAGCCGGAAAAAGAGCTGGTCGTCGTGCACAGTGCCGAAGAAGCGATCGAGCGCTACACCTGGCTGCTGGCACACGACGAAGCGCGGCGTAAGATGGGGCAGGCCGCCCGCGAACGCTTCTTGAAGGAGCACACCTTCCGGCACCGGGCGCAGCAGTTGGTGGAGATCATCCGGGGCTATCTATGAGCGAGCCGCCGCCGCACCCTCACGACCCCGCCCCGCCGGAGTCGCTGCTCTCGTGGGACGCGCTGCGCCTGGCGCTCGACACGCCCTGGCGCGTCCGGCTGGAGATGCGCCGCCTGCTGAGCTGGCCCATGACGCGGCTGATCTTCGCCCTGGCCGGTGTCCCCTGGGGACGGGGCTGGCGCTTCTATGGCGTGCCCATTCTGCAGAAGCACCGCCGCAGTACCCTCCTGATCGGCGACGACCTGTCGCTGCGCTCGATCCCGCACAGCAACGCGCTCGGCCCCAATCATCCGGTCATCCTCTCCACCCGGCGAGCCGGCGCGCGGCTGATCATCGGGCGTGGCTTCGGCATGACTGGCGGTACAATCTGCGCCGAGGAGTCGATCACCATCGGCGACCATGTGTGGGTGGGGGCCAATTGCGTCATCACTGACACCGATTTTCACCCGCTCGATCTGGAAGCGCGGCTGGCCCGTCCCCTGGACGGCACAACCGCACCCGTGGTGATCGAGGATGGGGTGTTCATTGGGATGCACTCCCTGGTGCTGAAAGGGGTGACCATCGGCGCGCGCAGCGTGATCGGCGCGGGCAGCGTGGTCACACACGACATCCCGCCCGGTGTGGTGGCGGCGGGCAACCCGGCCCGCGTCATTCGCCCGCTCGATACTGTGCCGGTCTCTCGCCTCTGACAACCGGATAGGCTTATGCACTTCCTGGCTTACCTCCTGTTGATCGGCGTCTGGCTCAGCCTGGGCTTGCTGGTCGCCATCGCTCTGCCGACGCGCGGCCTGCGCGTGGGCCTGGGTACGCTGACCGCCCTGGCCGCAGCGATCGATCTCACCTGGTTCGTCGCCCCGCTGATCGGCTGGTCGGCCCGCCTGGGCGACGCGGCCTGGGTCGCCGCGTTCCTGGGAGCGCTGGGGCTGGCGCTGAGCCGCCCGCAGATGACCGCGCACGGCTGGCAGACGCCATCCCCCCGTGACCTGGCCGCGCTGGGGCTGATTATCGCCGCCTTTGGGGCGGTGCTGCTGGTGTTGCCCGTGCCGCTGGATACCGACGCGCAGGGCTTCGGCTATCTGGCGCTGATGCTGCGCGACGGCGGCGACTATACGACGCTGGCCCCCTGGCACCCGGAAATAGACTACCTCTATTCACCGGCACAGCCCGGCCTGATCGCGCATCTCAGCGCGCGCTTTGCGCCAGGGATTCACACGCTACAGATGATCGTCGCGGCGGCGACGGCGGCGCTGTTCGTCTGGGCCGCCTATGACCTGGGCTGCGAGCTGGGCGACCGGCGGCTGGGGCGCGCCTTTCTGCTGGCAGCACTGGGCGGCACCGGGCTGATCACCGCCTTCATGGATTCGCACTACACGGCGCTGCTGGCACTGGCCTGTGCCCTGGCCTTCCTGACGCACACCCTGCGCTACCTGGCCGCGCCGACCTGGTTCAACGCGGCGCTGGCGGCGATCTGCCTGGCGGGCGTGCCGCTGAGTCAGCCGGACACGACCATCGCGCTGATCATGGGCTACGCGCCCTGGCTGATCGTCCTGGCGGCGGCGCGCCCTCGCCCGACTCTCCGCGCCTGGCTGGGCGCAGCCGGAGCTATTCCGCTGGGGGCGTTGCTGCTGGTTGCGCCCTGGCTGGTCAGCCTGCGCGATCTGCTCGGCGCGGACATCGCCTCGCCCTTCACCGTGGACGCCGGTCACTGGCGGACGCTGATCTTCATGCACGGAGGGGTGGTGGTCGCCCTGGCCGCGCTGGGCGGCTGGGGTGCGCTGCGACAACGGTCGGCGGCGGGGCTGCTGGCGCTGGTCTGGCTGGCGGCCATCGTCGAGTTCTCGACGCTCGGCCTGCTGGAGCGCACCTTTCCGGCGCTGATCGAGCCGCTACTCAAGTACGACTACCCCTTCAGCCTGGCCTGGCACGGGCCGATCATCCCCTATACCATCCTGGGCGGGAGCGGGTTGCTGTGGCTGGCCGACCGCCTGGGTGCAGCGCGCGTTGACCGCCTGGCGCGGCGCTGGGCCTATCCGGCGGTGGGGCTGGGGGCGGGGGTATTGCTGGTGAGTGTGGTGGCCTTCGAGCCGCTGTTGGCGCTCAGCAAGGAAGCGGGGTTGCGCTTCTTCGGGGCGTTCTCGTCGGCAGCGGACGTGTCGGCGATGGAGTGGTTGCGCGAGCATGCGCCTGCCGATGCCCGCGTGCTCAATCACCCCGGCCCGCACGAAGGCGACTGGGCACCTATCATTGCCGAGCGCGATACGGTGTACTTCCGCCCGCAGCCGTTCTTCCGCGGGACAGAGCGCGCCGACGCCGAGCAGGCCGCGCTGCGCGCCTTCTGGCGCGACCCGACCGACCCGGTGCACCGACTGGCGCTGCTGTCGGCGGGGGTGCGCTACGTGCTGGTGCCGCAGGTCTTCGGCAGGCCGGAAGCGTTCGACGAGATGGTACGCTGGCGGCGTCCGCTGGACGAGGCGGCGTCGTATGCGGCGGGGGCGGTGCCCGACGCGCCCTATTTACGGCTGGTATACGATCGCGATGGAGCGCGGGTGTACGAGGTGCTGGCAGAAGGCAGATGAAAGTCCCGTCTGAATACTAAAGACGGGACTTGCAGGAATGATGCGCGTCGCACTGCCACAATAATGATGGCCGAGCGTTATTGTATGCGGAGGGATGGGCGGTTGTCAAATTGCATGCGCAGAAGCTTAACAGGCCCATATCGGCCCGGCCATCCTGAAACTCAACGCGACGGGATTAAGGCGACGGCGTGCCTTTCTTCACGCCTCGACTCAAAAGATGACTGCGATAAGGCCTAGGCTGCCTTCGAGCGGCGCAGATCATGCTTGCTCTTGCGCCGATTCTTCTTGAAGCCGTTCTTTCGATCGCGATAGACGGTGATGATACAGAGCCTACCGTCCTCTTCCCTGCTGGCGTGCACAGTCAACCCCTCCAGCCGCTCATAGCATGGCGGGAGTCCGGCACGCATGATGTGGCGTTTTCCCAAGAAGAAAACAAGACTACCGGCAATGAACAATGGCTCGCCGTACCGGACGGCAAGCAGAACGTCATCCTCGGTCAGATTTCGCTGCGCACAGCGTTCACGGGCATGATCAGTGAAGATCACAGTATTGTTCATGGCAGCCTCCTTCCAGGGAAGGATGGCCGGGCTGATATGCGTCTGTTAAGGTGCAGCTAATCAGCAAAGCGGACGAAATGATAAGCCTTTTGATGCAGCTTGTAAAGGGTCTGTTTGCAAGGAGTTCATGAGAAAAGTCTCCCTCTTGCGTCAGTTCTTCGCCCTGCGACTCTTTTGCCCTGCGCCGCCTTTTGTGGCACGATTAGCGCCAGCAACCGCGCCAGACCTGCGGGCTGGCCCGTCCCCTGGGAGCGTTGCGCTGCCATGACGCGCGTCTTCATCAGCTACAGCCGCGCCGACGAAGTCTTCGCCCGGAGGCTGGCGACCGACCTGGATCGCCTGGGCGCGGACGTGTGGATTGACGTGGACGACATCCCGCCCGGCGTCAACTGGAGCACGGCCATTCAGCAGGGACTGGATACCTGCGACGCGCTGGTGCTGGTGATCTCGCCGGACGCGCTGACCTCCAAGAACGTCGAGGACGAATGGCAATACGTGCGCGACGAAGGCAAGCCGATCATCCCCCTGCTCTGGCGACCTGTGCCGCGCCTGCACTTTCAGCTTCGGCGCATCCAGTATGTGGACTTTCACCGACAGCCCTACGAAACCGCGCTGGAACAGTTGCGCGCCCGCCTGTTCGACGCGGCGATGCCCGCTCCAGCCGCCCCGGTCACCGGCGCGATCACGCCAGTCACCGCCCGGCAGATTGCTTCGCTGCGCGAGCTGTCGGCACACCGCGACACGGTGCGCGGCGTGACCTTCAGCCCGGACGGGGCGTTGCTGGCGACCTGCTCCGACGACAAGACGGTGCGCCTGTGGCACACGGGGCAGCGCCGCCGCATCCGCGCCCTGATCGGGCACGAGAAGCCGGTCAACGCCGTCGCCTTCAGCCCAGACGGGACGCTGCTCGCCTCTGCCTCCGACGACCGCACAGTGCGCCTGTGGGACGTCAAGCGGCGCTTCTGCATGACGGCGCTGCGTGGCCATACCGGGCGCGTCATTGGCCTGGCCTGGCATCCGGGCGGCGAGCGGCTGATCTCCTGGGGAGAAGAGAGCGCCCTGCGCACCTGGGACGTGCGCGCCCGGCGGCAGGTTGCGGAGATGGCCGGTGTGTCGGGCTTCGCCGGCTACAGCGTGGCCGGGAGTTTTGCTACCCTGCACGAGGGCGGCGGGCGCGTCTGTCTGTGGATGAGGGCGCAGGAACGCCCCTTGCTGGACGAAGCGTTGCCCGCGCCCGCGCATTGTCTGGCGCTCAGCCCGGATGGAGCGCTGCTGGCAGTGGGCTTCAGCGAGGAGGGGCTGCTGCTGATCGGCGCTTCCGGGCAGTCCCTGGCGCGGGTGTATTACGCCGACTACAACGCCAACTGCGTGCGCGGCCTGGCCTTCAGCCCGGACGGAGCCTTGCTGGCGGCGGCTTCGCTGGACGGCGGGCTGCGTCTGTGGAAGACAGAGATCCTGGCGACGGGCGGCAGCACGCGGGCCTGGCGCGCCCTGCACGAGCACGAGGGCGGCCTGACCGCCGTGACCTTCAGCGCAGACGGTTCGCTGCTGGCGACCGCCTCACACGACGGCACCGCGCGCCTGTGGGGGGTGAGGGGATAGACTCGGCCCACGAAAACCTGTGCTACAATGCGGGGTGAGACCAGCGAGGCACGGGAGGGCGTGTCCGATGGCCCCGTTTGAACCTGCCTACCTTCGCCTGCTGCGCAGCGGCGGCTTTGAGGAGCGCGTGCAGACCGCACAAGCCGCGTTGCGCGATTGCGCTCTGTGTCCCTGGGCCTGTCATGTAGACCGCACACAGAAGATCGGCTTCTGCCGCACCGGAGCCGAGGCCATCGTCAGCAGCGCTTTCCCGCATATGGGCGAGGAAGACCCGCTCACCGGTATCTACGGTTCCGGCACGATCTTCTTCGCGCAGTGCAACATGCGCTGTCAGTTCTGCCAGAACTACGAGATCAGCCAGCTTGGCGAGGGCCGCCCGATCAGCGCCGAACGCCTGGCCGAAGTCATGCTGCGCCTGCAAGAAGTGGGCTGCCACAACATCAACTTTGTCTCTCCCACCCACGTCATCCCACAGATCATCACCGCCGTCTATCTCGCCGCGCAGCAAGGGCTGAGCATCCCGCTGGTGTACAACACGGGCGGCTACGACGCCCTGGAGGGACTACGTCTGCTGGATGGCATCATTGATATCTACATGCCCGATATGAAGTACGCCGATGCCACCCTGGCCCAGAAGTACTCGAAAATCCGCGACTACCCGCGCCACAATCGGGCGGCTGTGCGCGAGATGCACCGCCAAGTGGGCGATCTGCAACTGGACGAGCGCGGGATTGCCACACGCGGGTTGCTGGTGCGACATCTGGTGCTGCCAGAAGGCATCGCTGGCACCGCCGAGATTGTGCGCTTCCTGGCCGAGGAAATCTCGCCCAACACGTATGTCAACATCATGGGGCAATATCGCCCGGCGTGGCGCGTGGCCGAGCGACAGATCGCTCCGCTCAACCGTCCGGTGACGCGCCAGGAAGTCGAAGAGGCGCGCGCCCTCGCGCGGCGGGCAGGGCTGCGGCTGGACGAACGCCGGGCATGGTTGGTGCGCTGGCTATGAGGAGGGGGGCGCGCCTGGCAGCGTGCCCCAAGGAGGAGCGCAGTGGAATATCGCTACGTAGGCGTGGTGACCCATTACTTCAGTCGGCTCGGCGTGGCGGCGATCCTGCTCGACGACGAACTCTACCTGGAAGACTGGGTGCTGTTCAACGGGCCGCACACCAACTTCGAGCAGCAGGTGCTGTCCATGCAGATCAACCGCGAGCCGATCGATCACGGGCTGCCCGGCGAAGAGGTCGCCGTCCAGGTAGACGATGTGGTACGGGTCGGGGACGAGGTGTACGTGATCCTGGACTGACGCGCTTCAGCGCAACCCCTTCGCCCCGGCCAGGCTCTGGATCGCGCGACGTGGGCTATCGGCTTCTTCGCCCAGCGCTTCGTCGGCGAACTGATAGTCGCTCTTGCGGACGAACTCCGCCAGATCGCGTTGCAGCCGTCGCCAGATGGTCTGTTGCAGCGCCAGCAGGTGCGTCTTGGCCCTGATGGGCACGTTGACCTGCAATGCCTGGCGCAAATGAGGCAGGCATAGTCCTTCAGACGCTCCAAATGCTGCAGCGAAGTCGTCTTGCGCCAGGTGTTCGAGCAGGTTGCGCAGCAGGTGTGTTTCGGTGCTGTCGCGGTGTGTGCAGATGGGGCACGGCCCCCTGGAGGCAAGCGCCTGCGCTGCCTGGGCGATCTGCCGTCGCCCGCCGTCCGGCTCTACCTTTCCCATATCCTCCAGCAGGTGACGCACGACTCCTTCGTAGAGCAGGGCAATGCCAAGAGCGCTGGCGTTGATCTGCTCCAGAGCGTGCCAGGCGTGCGTGGTGCAGAACCCGCGGGCGTCGCGCACGGCGAAGTGCGTCGCCGGCTCGTTGACGTATTCGTACATCAGCCCTTCGATGAAAGCGTGCACGCTCTGCTCCACCAGCCGGCACACCGGGCAACCGGACTGCCCGAAGACCTGATATAGCTCGTAGGCGCGCGACGAAAGTTTCATGCCCTCTGTTCGCTCCCTCAAAACAGTCCGGCGGAGGATTATACCGCACATGAGGCGCCTTGCCGGACGGCGCGAGCAAGTCGGGTCTGCGTCCAGGCGTCAGCGTGCGTATAATCTGACCAGAGACCAAATGAGCGACGACCATGACCACTATCATTGACGAAGCCGAAGCCACGCTGCACCGACACGGTTTCAAGGTGACGCCGCAGCGCTCTTTGCTGTTGCAGGTGCTGGCCGCGCAGGCGAACTACCTGGATGCCGAGGAAATCTATCAACTGGCGCACGCGCAGGATCGCAGCATCAGCCTGGCGACGGTCTACCGCACGCTCAACCTGTTCGCCGAACTGGGACTGGTAGATCAGCGCTACGTGGAACCGGAACATCGCCGCGAGGTGTTCCGCCTGGCCGATGGCCCGGAGCAGCATTACCTGACCTGCCTGCGCTGCGGGACGCGCGTCCCCATCGCCACCGACCTGCTGGACAACATGGCCCGCGAACTGGTGCGGCGCAAAGGCGTGACCGTGACCAGCGCCTGTGCCTGCTTCACCGGCTATTGCCCGGCCTGCACGGCTGAGTTGCGCCGCGAGGGGAAGCTTTAGAGCATCTTTTCACCCCTCATCCCGCGCACCAAAGTCACTGACAGCCTTTGCACGCACCCAGTCAGCCTTAACGCTTGCTCTGGCCCGGTCCGCCCCGGCAGACTTCAGGTAGCGGGTCTCGCGATACACCCCTGCACCGAATAATGCAGAGAGGTATTCTTCCCCCTGCCAGCGCTCTACTCACAGGTCGCGGTAGGCTGTCTCGCGGATGGTGTTGACCATCGCCCAGAAGTTCTCCATGGGCGTGTCGAGCTGCACGTGATGCGTGGGGCCGATGATCAGCCCGCCGCCCTTGCCAATGGTGCGCAGCCGCAGCAACACTTCCTGACGCACGTCTTCCGGCGTGCCATAGGGCAGGGTGTGCTGTTCGTCAATGCTGCCCCAGAAGCACAGCCGGTCGCCGAACTGCCGCTTGATCTCGGCGGGGTCCATGCACGCGGGTTGAATGGGGTTGAGGATGTCCACACCCACTTCGATCAGTTCGGGGATGATGGGCAGGATGTTGCCGTCGGAGTGATAGGCGACTTTGATCGCGGGGTTGAGCGCCTTCAGTTCGCTGATGAAGGTGGCCATGCGCGGCTTGAGGTAGCGCCGCCAGTGCCGCGGCGAGATCAACATGCCATTCTGCGCGCCCACGTCGTCGCCGATCCAGATCATATCCACACCGAGTTCGACCAGCTTCTTCGCCGCCGTCAGGTGATAGCGGTAGGGAATCTCCAGGATGGCATCGGCCAGGTCGGGATTCTCGACGAAATCCACCAGCATCTGCTGCAGGCCGCGCAAAGCCCAGGCTGTCTCGAAGATGGTCGTCACCGTCACGCCGACGATCCAGTACTCGTCCTTGAACTCGCGCACCACGCGGGCCGCTTCCGTGTATAGCTCCGGGCGGTTGGGATCGGGCGGGGTATAGGACAGGATAGCCCGGTCGTCGGCCAGGGGATGTGAGACGATCTCGGTGTAGTGCCCCACGCCGAAAGGCGTCTCGTAGGGTTGCGCGTCCCAGCCGACTCCCCACTCGTCCACATAGGGGCCGACCTGCTGATAGTACGAGTTCGCCCAGCCGACCGACGTGAGCAGCATGTCTTCGCCCAACGCCCGCTCCAGCTCATAGGTGTTGCCGCCGCCGTGCGGATTGTGCACGCGCTGCCCTTTCACCTGCAGGTCGGCGCGCAGGCGTTCGGCAAATTCCGGCGTGAAGCTGATCTGCATCGGGCAGCGATCTGGTTCTTCGTGATTGAGAGCGGCCAGAACACGCTCGCGGGGTTTCATCGCTCATCCTTTCGGTAAGGAGTTTTCAGTGATCAGTGATCAGTTGGCAGGGATCAGTTATCAGGAATCGGTTGGCAGGATCAGCAATACGGTTCTGGCTGGTTTTTGCGAAACAGAGGCATACAGAGGCGAAGAGCAGCCCCGAAACCGATCACCGAAAACTGATCACCGATTACTGCCAACTGTCAACTGATCACTCCCTCAAAATACACGCCTGCCGCCCCAACGAGCCACCCGGCGCAACAGGTGCTGCTGCTCTTCTTCGCTGTCGGCGGCCACCCACAGGAAGATTCCTTCTGGCTCGACGGCGGCCATGAAATCGTCCAACTCGTGCTTGCTCAGGTCAACGATGACGGGGCGGCGCGCCTGAATGCGCTTGATCAGCGGCACCCACTGCATGATCGGCTGATCGTCGCCGACACCCTGCACCCACTGAATGGCATGTACTTCGGGCACGCTGAGGATCATGTCCAGGTGCCGGGCGACACCCTTGCCGTCCACATGAAAGATGTTGTGCGTCATCGTCTTGACTTCGCGCTGCAACACTGGCAGGCAGAATTCCTCGAACAGGCGGGGCGAGATCAGCGCCGAGAAATCGCAACTGGGGATGTGCATCCGCCCGAAGGACGGGATGCCCATCCAGCTCACCGAAAGCTGACCGGCGGCCTTGAGCATGGCGTCGAAGTGATCGTAGATGCGCTCGAAGTCGTTGATGGCGATGTGAATCAGTTGCCGCGCCTGTTCGGGGCTTTCGATCAGGTCAATGCACAGTTGCTGCGGATCGCGCCAGGCGGCGGCGCAGTCTACGCCGGGATGCAGGTCGGTGTAGCCGACCAGGGCTTTGCCGCGCAGCCGCTCGATGGCCAGGCGCGTCATTTCTTCCAGCGTGCGGAAATACTCGTTGCTCATGTCGAGCTTCAGGCGGGCCATGTCGTCCCAGGTGCGCACGAAGGGCACCGACCACGAGGTGACCTCGCCGTATTCGAGCGTCGCGCCGTAGAAGGCGGCGTAGACTTCCGGCCCCAGGTTGGGCCAGAAGACGGGAAACGTCTCGCCGTAGAAACGCTGGCCTTCGATAGACTTGAGGAAGGTTTCGACCTGAAACTCAGCGTCGAACCAGCGGTCTCTGAGATTGTCGGACGGGTACGCCTGATTGGCCTGCTCGACGAAAGCGTTGTGGGCTATGAAACGAATGGGGGGACGATCCAGGATCGCCCCCTCATACCACGCATAGACCCGTTTCATGGCCGCCTCGAAATCGGGCATGCCTTCCAGTTCCACCGTCCACCAGGTTGACTGTGTCGTGGTCATCGCTCACTCTATCTGCGGTGGCAGCGCCCCCGCCGGCGAACCGGCCATCCGCGCGAGCAGGGGCCGTTGGCCTTAGCTGATGCGCTTGCGCAGCACCGTGTGCATGGCCACCGACACAGTGATGATCAGCCCGTAGATCAGCTTGGTCCAGTAACCGGTGAGACCGATGGCAATGATCCCCGGCTGAATGGCACCGATGATGAAGCAGCCGACGAACGTGCCCAGGATGGTGCCTGTGCCGCCGAAGACTGACGTCCCCCCCAGAAATACGGCAGCCAGGGTGTTCATCAGGTAACCTTCGCCCAGGTTGGGCCAGAAGTACCACACGTCCAGGCTCTGCACCACCCCGCCGAAGGCGGCGGCCAGCCCCACCAGCGCAAAGAGCAACATGCGCGTCCGGTTGACGTTGACGCCCATCAGGCGGGCGCTGTTCTCGTTGTCGCCGATCAGGTAAGTGTGTGCCCCGAATTTGTGGCGGTTGAGCAGGAACCAGGTCGCCAGGGCAATGACCACCATCCAGACCAGTTGCGCGGGCACATAGCCCCCGATCTTGCCCACCAGGACGTCGCGCAGCACCGTCCCCCTGGTGAGCACCAGCGATTCGCCCTGTCCGCCGCGGATGACCTCGACCGCACCGCGCCAGAAGAACTGCGTACCGATGGTGGCGATGAGCGAGGGAATGCCCAGCCCGACGATAATGATGCCGTTGAGCAGCCCGACCAGAAAGCCCGACGTCAGACAGGCGGCGAAGGCCACCCCCAGGCTGCCTGTCCAATCGTAGAACTGCCAGAAGACGACCATGCCCACCGCCATGGTCGAAATGAACGACAGGTCAATCTCGCCGGCGATGATGACCATGGTCAGCGGCAGGGCGATCACTCCCCAGTACGGCGTCGAGGTCATCAGGGCGCGGTAAATGTCGGACTTTAGAAATGTATCGGGCGCACCCACAATGAAAAGAATCCACAGGCCGATCAGAACGCCAATAATGCCCAATTGCAGGCCGTTCTTGCGGGCGAAGGGCACCACACGCGCCCCCCACAGGCTCTGCGGAATTTCCTGGCTTTGATTCCTCACGTGTGCAGTCATGCAGCACCTTTCCTTACCGTTGCCTTAGCACAAGCCATGCGATCCCCATGAGCGACTCAGTCCAGGCTGCCTGTCTGCGCCACCCGGTACATCTTCTCCATCAGGTCGTCCAGCGTGATGTCCTTGGTCTGGAATTCACCGGCCACGCGCCCGCGATCCAGCACCACCACGCGATCGGCGACAGAATACACATGAAAGACGTTGTGATCAATGAAAATGGCCGACTTGCCCGCCGCCTTGATGTCGCGCACGAAGTCGAGCAGTTTGCGCGTTTCCTGCAACGACAGACCCATCGTCGGCTCGTCGAGGATGATCAAGTCGGCGTGGAAATAGAGCGCACGGGTGATGGCCACGCCCTGCTTTTCGCCACCGGAGAAGGTCTTGATCACCGCATCGGGGTTCACCGCGGCGGAGGTGTAGCCCATTTTCTCCACCATCAGGCGGTACGTCTCTTCCTTCATCTTCTTGATCTGCAGCACGCCCAGGCGGTTGGAAAGCTCGCGGCCCAGGAAGATGTTGCGCCACAGGGTCTGCAGGTCGGCCAGTGCCCGTTCCTGGTAGACCGTCTCCACGCCCAGCGCGCGCGCCTTGGGCACGGTGAGGTTTTCCACCTTCTGACCCCGGAAATAGATTTCACCCGTGTCGGGCCGGTGATAGCCGGTGATGATCTTGATCAGGGTGGACTTGCCCGCGCCGTTATCGCCCAGCAACCCGACGATTTCGTTTTCGCCGACGCGGAAGTCCACATTGCTCAGCGATTGCACTTCGCCGAACGATTTGGAGATATTGCGCATTTCGAGGATGTAGCCCATGGATCGTTCCCTTTTCAAGCCAGAGGAGCAAGCGACGCAGGAGTGTGGAACACGCACATAGCCGGTATCAGGAGGGCGGGCTATGGGCGGTGCGGACACTTCGGGCGAGGCCGCTTGCTCCTCGGAGATGCCAGGTGCATTCAGGGGCGAGTATACCGCCTCGCCCCTGAAGCTACCATCGAAAACCCAACGTTAACGAATGACCGCTTCTACCAGCGGGGCCAGAACGTCAATGTTGTCCGCGCTGGCGAAGCCACCGCCCGTGTCAATGTGCAGGCCAGAGAAGGCGAAGTGCTTGGTCAGGCAGATCTGCAGGATGGGCAGATAGCCCTGCAGCCACTGCTGCTGGTCAATGACCAGGTCGGTGTAGCCGCTGCGGATGGCCTGGACGGTCGCCGGCGAGAGGTCGAAGCCCGCGCCATAAATGTCATCCGGCCCCTTGCCCGCCGCTTCCAGGTAGGACTGCAGCGTGGCCGTCAGACCACCGTGATCGGTCACGACAATCTTGACATCGGGATGCGAGGAGACATAGGCGACGAAGGTGGGGATGCCCGCGGGCGGATCGGCGTTGGTCGCCGCGTCAATCTCCAGGTAGTCCACTTCCAGGCCCGCTTCCTTGAAGGCGTCAATCACGCCCTGGGTGCGCAGGCCGCGCGTGGGCTGCGAGAGCAGGCCCCAGACCATGGCGCGGTCGCCTTCCTTCAGGCCCGCGCGCTTGACGGCTTCCTTGCCCAGGTTATAGCCCGTCTGATACAGTTCCTGGCCGACATAGCCGAAGCCCACGCCCTTGTACTTCTCCTCGATGCGAGGCAGGGTGGTGTTCTGGCTGGTGACGATGATGCCCTTGGCAATGGCCTCGTCCACCAACGGCTCGAAGGCGTCCTCGCCCGGATGGCCCATGATGGCAATGCCATCGGGGTTCATGGCCATCGCTTCGGAGAACTGCTGAATCATCTTCTGCGGGTCCCAGTCCGACCAGACGTATTCAACATCCGCGCCCAGGTCCGAAGCCGCCTGAACCGCGCCGTTGTAGACGTTCACCGCAAAGACACCGCCCGCCGGGCCGCCGGGGAAGAAGACGATCTTCGTCCCGCTGCACCACTTCTCCTTCGGCCCATTGGAACCCTGGCCGTATACTGCCGTCGGCAGCATCAGCGCCAGCACCAGGGCAAGAGCAAGAACAATTCCGACTTTCCTCATCTTAACTTCCTCCTTAGTAGTTATAAGATGCGGGCAAATCTTCCTGGAAGACCCTTGCCAGGGGTTCTTCCTGGGTGGAACGCAGCCTGCTGGCCCGGCAAGGGCGCCGGCAGGCCACGCCGTTCCCTCACACCTAGCTTATGATCGCTTGACAGGCTTGTCAATTCAGCGGCGCTTCTCCCCGTCGTCAGCGAGTGGGGGCACCCCAGGGGGTGCCCCCTGCCCGCTTACCCGCTAGTCTACGTCGAACTTGAAGATGGTGGTCGTCTGATAGGTCTCGCCAGGCCGCAGGACGGTGCTGGGCCAGTCGGGCTTGTTCGGCGAGTCCGGGAAGTGCTGCGTCTCCAGCGCGCAACCATCACCCTGCCGGTAGAAGGTGCCGCTGGGGCCAATCCACGGCTGCGCCTCGTCGCTCCACTGACCGAAGTAGTTGCCGCAGTAGACCTGCAGACCAGGCTCGGTCGTCCAGATTTCCAGCGTGCGGCCCAGGGTCGGCTCATAGAGCACCGCGGCCATGATCAGGGACTTGTCGTCCAGGCTGGGCCGGTTGAGCACGAAGTTGTGGTCAAGCCCGCGCGCGTCGCCGCCCATCAGTTGCGGATAGGTCGAGCGCGTCATCGGGCCGATCACCTTGGGCGTGCGGAAGTCGAAGGGCGTGCCCTCCACGGGGGCCAGTTCGCCGGTCGGGATCAGGTGTTCGTCGGTCGGCGTGTAGCGGTCAGCATTGATCCACAGGATGTGGCCGTCAATGCTGCCAGTGCCTTCGCCCTTCAGGTTCCAGTAGGCGTGATTGGTCAGGTTGACGATGGTGGGCTTGTCGGTGGTGGCGGTGTAGTCAATCCTCAGCTCGTTCTTGTTGGTCAGCGTATAGACAACCTTGACATCCAGGTTGCCAGGATAGCCTTCCTCCATATCGGCGCTGAGGTAGCTCAGTTGCAGCGCGACGCCATCTTCGGCCTCGACTTCCTGAGCGCTCCACACCTGCTTGTCGAACCCCTTGATGCCGCCGTGCAGATGGTTCGGGCCGTTGTTGACAGCCAGGGTGTACTCTACACCGTCGAGGGTGAACTTGCCCGCGGCAATACGGTTGCCGTAGCGGCCAATGAGCGCGCCGAAGTAGTTGGTGTTCCTGGTCTCATAGTCCTGCAGATTGGTGAACCCCAGCGTGACATTGGCCATGTTGCCATAGCGGTCCGGCACTTTGACCGAAGTGATGATGCCGCCGTAGGTGATGATCTTGACCTCTACGCCATTGGCGTTGGTCAGTGTGTACTCATCCACAGCGACACCATCGGCGGTGGTCCCATAGGGGGCCTTGGTGATGCTCCCCTGGGCGAGCGCCTTGCCCTGCAGCGGAGCGAGCAGGGCAAGAGCCAGTGTGAGGGACAGGACGAACAGGAACAGACGTTTCATGGTAGAACCTCCCAAATACTAAAACGTACTTTTTGTTTCCGGCGAGATTGCCGGACAACCGACCGTTTCGTGGAGCGAGTCAGTCTTGCTCGCTGGTCCGACCGCTCCCCCCCTGTCTCTGGTTGCCCAACTGCCGTATGGTTGTTTCCTGTGTCCTAACCCGACTGCAGCACACCAGGCTCGCTGCGTGACTCTGTAGCCAGCGCGGCAGCGATGCCCTGCGATGAAGCACACTCACGGAACGTCAAAGAGGTCTATACTGGCTCCAGAACGCTTGCGTCCTCCTGCACGCAGGCGGCCCGGCGGCAAGAAACTCACATTCCAGGTACAATGAAGCGCCAGGCCAGGTCAACTGCCTTCGAGGAGATGACACGATCTGTTAGCGCAAACACACTCTCAGTATATAACACACTTTGTAGTAGAGTCAAGTAGGCTGGGGGGAGATTCGGAATGGACGCGCGATCGTCCCTTATCACGTGTTCTCAGCGAAGCTGGTATCCGTTGCGCCGTCTGCTTGACCTGCCCCTTTGTCCCATGCTATGATGTTAGCGCTAGCAATTGACAACGCCAGGCGGTAGAAAGCTGATGGCCGAACCCGATTCTCGACGTGTCACCCTGGAAGACGTTGCCCGCGTGGCTGGCGTGTCGTCGCAGACGGTGTCACGGGTAGTCAACGATCATCCTTACGTCTCCGACGATACCCGCCGCCGCGTGCAGGACGCCATCCGCAAACTGGGCTACCGCCCCAACCGCGCCGCGCGCAGCCTGGCCACCCAACGATCGTGCATGTTGGGGATCGTCACCTACGGCATTGATCACTACGGCCCGGCGCAGATGGTCACCAACGTCGAGCAGACGGCCAAGGCGCGCGGCTACGGCGTCACGCTCTCCACCATTCAGACGCTCACCCCTGCCGAAGTCCGCGCGGCCATTGACGCGCTGGGCGGCAGCGTGGTAGACGGCCTGGTGCTGATCACGCCCGTCGTCGGCCTGCGCACCGCGGACGTGATGGCGCTGTGCGGCGATATCCCCTTCGTACAGATTGATACCAACCTGGGGGCCAAACTGCCTTCGGTGGTCATTGATCAGCACTACGGCAGCCGCCTGGCGACCCAACACCTGCTCGATCTGGGACACCGCCGCCTGTGCGAAATCTCCGGCCCGCTCTACTGGCACGGAGCGCTGGCCCGTCATCGTAGCTGGATCGAGACGCTGGACGCGGCGGGCCTGGAACCTGGCCCGCACGTGGAAGGTGACTGGACGGCGGCGAGCGGGTATCGTGCTGCCCGCCAATTGCTGGCGCAGGGGGCGTCCTTCACCGCGCTGGTGGTGGGCAACGATCAGATGGCGCTGGGGGCGATTCGCGCCCTGCGCGAACACGGGCTATACGTGCCGCAGGACGTGTCGGTCGTCGGCTTCGACGATATCCCGGAAGCGGCGTTCTTCGAGCCGCCGCTGACCACCGTCCGGCAGAATTTCGCGGCGCTGGGCGAACAGAGCGTCGAATACCTGGTGGCGCTCATTGACAACCGCAACACGCCCATTCATCAGCGCGTGCTCTATCCCCAACTGGTGGTTCGGCAGAGCACCTGCCCACCACGCGAATAGCTCAGGAGATGTGCTGCACCCTACGACCCGCAGGAAGGTAGATTTTTATGAGTTTGTTAGGCATTGACGTAGGGACTACTGGCTGTAAAGTGCTTGTCCTTTCCACCGATGGCCGGGTGATCGCCACCGCGCACCGCGAGTACAATGTGCTGCGCCCGCAGCCCGACTGGGCCGAACTGGATAGCGCCGCCGTCTGGGGGCTGATCCAGGAGGCGCTCCGCGAAGTCATCCCCCATACTGCTCACGACCCCATCGTGGCGCTGAGCGTTACCTCAATGGGCGAGGCCATGACGCCTGTCTCGGCGGATCGCCAGATTCTGGGCCACTGCCTGCTGGGCTTCGACACGCGCGGCGCGGAGACCCTGGCCCGCCTGGCCGCGCTCGACCCGATCGCCTTCTTCAATCACAGCGGCAACTTCCCCAGCGGCGTTTACGGCGGCCCCAAGCTGATCTGGCTGCGCGACAATCGCCCGGACCTGTTCGAACGCGCTTACAAATTCCTCTTCTGGGCCGACCTGGTGGGCTTTCTGCTCGGCGGCGAGCCGGTCACCGACTACGCCCTGGCGAACCGCTCGCTATTCCTGGACGTGCGCGCGGAGACCTGGTCGGCGCAGACGCTGGAGTATGTGGGAATGCCCACCGACAAATTGCCCGCTCTGGCCCCGGCGGGCACAGCCATCGGAAGCGTGTCGCGGGAAGCGGCGCAGGCGACAGGCCTGCCCGCGGGCGCGACGATTGTAGTGGGCACGCACGATCAGTGCGCCACCGCCCTGGGCGCGGGCGTCGTGCGCCCCGGCATGGGAGCCTACGGCCTGGGCACTTATGTCTGCCTGACCCCCACCTACGACCACATGCCCCCCGCCGAGCAGATGATCGCCGCCGGCCTGTCCGTCGAGCATCACGCTGTGCGCGGGCTGTACGTCAGCTTCTACTACAACCTGACCGGCGGCGCGCTGCTGAAGTGGTTCCGCGACACATTCGCGGCGCTGGAGCACGCGCAGGCGCGCGCTCGCGGCGAGGATGTTTACGATCACCTGCTGGCCGAGATGCCCGCCGAACCTACCGATCTGCTGGTGCTGCCGCAGTTCGCCCCCACTGGCCCGCCGCGCTTCGAGGAGCATCCCTTCGGGGTGATCGCCGGGTTGTCGCTGGCGACGACGCGCGGGGAATTCCTCAAAGGGTTGCTGGAAGGCGTCACCTACTATTTCCGCGAAGGGCTGGATCACCTGGCCGCGGCGGGGATCACCCTGGACGAATACCGCGCCACGGGCGGCGGCGCGCGTTCCGACGCCTGGCTGCAGATCACCGCGGACATCCTGGGCAAACCGCTGGCCCGCCCGCGCATCACCGAAGCGGGGGCGCTGGGAGCGGCGATCCTGGCCGGGCTGGGCGCGGGCGTATTTGCCAGCGTCGGCGAGGCGCTGGACGCGCTGGTGCAGGTGGAGCGTGTCTACACGCCCGACGCCGCGCGTCATCGGTTCTACGAGGAGAAGTTCAACCGCTATCGTCAGCTCTACCCGTGCAGTCAGTCGCTGCGCGGTGTTGCGCCCGCGCTCTGAGCCAGGGCGCGCTGTTTGCAAAGGGAGACAGGCTCGTTTGCGGCGAGCGCTACACAGGATTAAGGAGTGAGACCACTTATGGCCGACGACAAATACACAATTGGCGTGGACTTTGGCACGGAGTCCGGGCGCGCGGTGGTGGTGCGCGTCCGCGACGGGGCGGAGCTGGGCAGCGCCGTCTACAACTACCCCGACGGCGTGATTGACGAGCGCCTGCCCAGCACCGGCGAACGCCTGCCGCCGGAGTGGGCGCTGCAGAATCCGGACGACTATATCGGCGTCTTCAAGAACGCGGTACCGGCAGCGCTCAAGGCCAGCGGCGTTGATCCGGCGGACGTGATCGGCATCGGCATAGACTTCACCGCCTGCACCATGCTGCCCACCCTGGCCGATGGCACCCCGCTGTGCCGCCTGCCGGAGTGGCGCGGCAACCCGCACGCCTGGGTCAAGCTGTGGAAGCATCACGCGGCACAGCCCGAAGCCGATCAGATCAACGAGACGGCGCGGCGCATGAATCAGCCCTGGCTGGCCCGCTACGGCGGCAAGATTTCGTCGGAATGGTTCTTCAGCAAGGTGCTGCAGATTCTCAACGAAGCACCCGAAGTCTATCACGCCGCCGACCGCCTGATCGAGGCGGCAGACTGGGTGGTGTGGCAACTGTGCGGCGTGGAGACGCGCAACACCTGCACCGCTGGTTACAAGGCCATCTACCAGGACGGCAAGTTCCCGGACAAAGAATACCTGGCCGCGCTGCATCCCGACCTGGCCGACGTGGTCGAGACCAAGATGAAGAAGGAACTCTCGCCGTTGGGCGGGCGTGCGGGTGGCCTGACCGAGGAAGCGGCGGCCTGGATGGGCCTCAAGCCAGGGATTGCGGTGGCCGTGGCCAATGTGGACGCGCACGTCACCGTGCCCGCGGCGCGGGTCACCGAGCCGGGGATCATGGTGATGATCATGGGCACCAGCATCTGCCATATGGTGCTCGGCGATAGCCTGCACGAAGTGCCCGGCATGTGCGGCGTGGTGGATGGCGGCATCATCCCCGGCCTGTACGGTTATGAGGCCGGGCAAAGCGGCGTGGGCGACATCTTCGCCTGGTTCGTGGACAACGCCGTCCCGCCCGAATATCACGAGGCCGCCAAAGCCAGGGGCATGGACCTGCACGCCTACCTGGAAGCCGAATCCGCCAAACAGAAGCCTGGCGAGCACGGACTGCTGGCGCTGGACTGGTGGAATGGCAACCGCTCGGTGCTGGTGGACGTAGACCTGGGCGGGTTGCTGCTCGGCGCGACGCTGGGCACGCGCGCTCCTGACATCTATCGCGCCCTGATCGAGGCGACAGCGTTCGGCACGCGGCTGATCATCGAGACTTTTGAAAAGCACGGCGTGCCCGTCAAGGAGATCGTGGCCGCCGGTGGTCTGCCGGAGAAGAACAAGCTGCTGATGCAAATCTACTCCGACGTGACCGGGCGCGAATTCCGCATCATTGGCAGTGCGCAGGGGCCGGCGCTGGGCAGCGCCATGCACGCGGCAGTGGCGGCGGGGGCCTATCCCAATATCCAGGAAGCGGCCAAGGCCATGGGCAAGCTGAAGGATGAGGTCTTCCGTCCCATCCCTGAACATCAGGCGGTCTATGACAAGATATACGCCGAGTACGTCATCCTGCACGACTACTTCGGGCGCGGCCAGAACGATGTGATGAAGCGCCTGCGCAAGATTCGCAACCAGGCAAGGGGATTGGAATAATGCTCGAACAACTGCGCAAAATCGTCGCCGACCTGCACGCCGAACTACCGCGCAACGGGCTGGTCACCTGGACGAGCGGCAACATCAGCGCCCGCGATCCGCAGACCGGCTACGTGGTGATCAAGCCCAGCGGCGTCATGTTCGAAGACCTGGGACCGCATAACATGGTGGTGGTAGATAGCGAAGGGCGCGTGGTGGAGGGCGATCACAAACCGTCGTCGGATACGGCCACGCACTGCTACATCTACCGCGCCATGCCCGAAGTGGGCGGCATCGTGCACACGCACAGCCCCTACGCTACGGCCTGGGCCGCTCTGGGGCGCGATATCCCCTGCGTGTTGACGGCCATGGCCGACGAGTTCGGCGGGGTGATTCCCTGCGGTGGCTTCGCGCTGATCGGAGGTGAGGAGATCGGGCGCGAGGTGGTGCGCGTGCTGCGCGAGGGGCCGAACCCGCGCTCGCCCGCGGTGATCATGCAGAATCACGGGGTGTTCACCGTCGGCCCTACGCCCAAAGCGGCGGTCAAGGCGGCGGTGATGTGCGAGGATGTGGCCCGCACGGTGTTCCTGGCGCATCTGCTGGGCACGCCGATCCCGATCGCGCCGGAGGACATCGCCAGGCTGCACGAGCGCTACACGACTGTTTACGGACAGTAGGAGCGCAACGCATTTATCCGTAGGGGCGTAGGCGATACGCCCCTACGGCGTAGCAGCGCAACGCTTCTACGAGACAAGATTCTGGCAGTTCGAGTGCATTCATAGAGAGGGGCTACCATGAAAAAGGAAGTGACCTTAGGTCTGATTGTCGGCAACCGGGGCTTCTTCCCCAGCCATCTGTGCGAGTCTGGGCGCGAGGTGGTGCTGAAGGTGCTCGCCGAAGAGGGCATCAAAGTCATCGCGCTCAGCCCGCAGGATACCGAGTACGGCAGCGTCGAAAGCCTGGCCGACGCGCACAAGTGCGCCGAGCTATTCCGTGCGCACCGCGACGAGATTGACGGCGTGCTGGTGACGCTGCCCAACTTTGGCGACGAACGCGGCGTGGCCAATACGCTGCGCTTCGCCGGTCTCAACGTACCGGTGCTCGTCCATGCCTTCCCGGACGACCCGACCAAGATGAACCTGGAATGGCGGCGCGACAGCTTCTGCGGCAAGATGTCGGTGTGCAACAACCTGCGCCAGTACGGGATTCCCTTCACCCTGACGGCGCTGCACACTGTTGATCCGGAATCGGAGAGCTTCCGCCGCGATGTGCGCAAGTTCGCCGCCATCTGCCGTGTGGTGCGCGGGATGCGCCGCGCCCGCTTCGGGATGCTCGGCGCGCGACCGGTGGCCTTCAACACCGTGCGCTTCAGCGAGAAGCTCTTCGAGCACGCCGGTATCACCGTGGAGACGCTCGACCTGTCGGAAGCCTTCGGGCGCATCGGGCGGCTGGCCGATAACGATCCCCGCGTGACGGCCAAGATCGAGGCGATCAAAGCCTATGCCAGCGTCGCCAAGGTTCCGCCCGCGGCTCTAACCAAGATTGCCAAGCTGGGCGTGGTGATGGACGAGTGGGTCGCCGCCAACGAGTACGACGCCACTGCTATTCAGTGCTGGACGAGCATGCAGGAATTCTTCGGCGTGGTGCCGTGCACGCTGATGAGTATGCTCAGCGACAAGCTCATGCCCTCCGCCTGCGAGACGGATATCGCCGGCACGGCGGCCATGTACGCCATGGCCCTGGCTTCCGGCAAGCCCAGCGCCCTGGTGGACTGGAACAACAACTACGGCGACGATCCGGACAAGGGCGTCGTCTTCCACTGCTCCAATTTCCCCAAGAGCGTGCTGGCCGAGGACATCCCGGTCATTGACTACCAGGACATCATCGCGGGGACGGTGGGCAAGGACAACACCTGGGGCACGCTGCAGGGCCGGGTCAAAGCGGCGCCGTTCACCTATCTGCGTGTCAGCACCGACGACCTGCAGGGCAAGATCGTCGCCTACGTCGGCGAGGGCGAATTCACCGACGACCCGATCAACACCTTCGGCGGCTACGGCGTGGTGCGCGTGCCGGGCTTCCAGAAGCTGCTGGCCTACATCTGCGAGAACGGCTACGAGCACCATGTGGCGATCAATCAGTCGCTGGTGGCCGATGCCGTCTACGAAGCGTTGACCAAGTACCTGGGCTGGCAGGTGTATTATCACAAGGGCTAGAGGTTCTTCTGCATGCCCAAAAACACACCCCCAGGCCGTGTAACCTGGGGGTGTTGTTCATAGCGGGGGCAGGATTCGAACCTGCGACCTCCGGGTTATGAGCCC
>DDBP01000285.1 GCA_002332795.1 Anaerolineales bacterium UBA2029
GCAGTCGCGAGGGAGAGGGGAGTGAGGGGTGAGGGGCAGCTACGGCCAGAAGCTCAACGAGGGAAAGCGGGCGAGAGATGAGCCAGCAACAGGTCACACGCCCTTTGCACGGCGAAGTAATTCAGACCGTGACCGGCTCACTGCCAGTCGAGGCGGTGACCCTGGCCGACGGCCATGCGCACGTCTGGATTCAGCCGCCGGACGGCGTAGACCCGGCGGCCCGCCTCGATCTGCACGACGAAGCGGCCATCTGCGCCGAACTGCGCGACTTCCGCGCGGCGGGTGGCTCGCTGCTGGTAGACTGTCAGCCGGGCCAGGCCGGTCGCGACGCGCGGGCGCTGGCGCGCATCTCCGCCGCGACGGGCGTGCACGTCACCGCCACGACCGGCTTTCATCAGCAGAAATACTACCCGCCCAACTGCTGGCTGTGGAGCGCCTCCGCCGAAGACGCCGCCGCCTATTTCGTCGAGGAGCTGACGGTCGGGACGCGCGAATCCGGCGGGACGATCCGCGCCACGACGATCAAGGTCGGCTATGAGGGTGTCATCAGCGGGCAGACGCGCGTCCTGATGGAGGCCGCCGCCGCAGCGTCGCGGCAGACCGGCGCGCTGATCCTGTTCCATACCGAGCGCGGGGCCAACATCGAGGCGCTGCCCCCTTTCTTCAGCGCACGGGGTGTGCCGCCGGAGCGCCTCTTTCTATGTCATGTGGACAAGCGCCCGGATGTCGGTCTGCACCGCGAACTGGCTCAGGCGGGCGTGCTGCTCGGCTACGATACCTTCGCCCGCCCCAAGTACGATCCGGATCGCACGACGTGGCCGCTGCTGACCGCGCTGGTCGAAGCCGGACTCGGTGAGCACGTCGCCATCTGCCTGGACCTGGCGCTGTCCGGGCTATGGCGACACTACGGCGGTGGGCCGGGGTTGTTGTTCCTGCCAGAGCAGATCGTGCCGCGGCTGCGCGCACTGGGCGTGCCTCCGCAGACCATCGGCGATCTCACGGGCGGCAACATCGCCCGGCGGTTGGTCTGGCAGCAGGGCGGATAGCGTATAAGCAGAGTGAATCGGGCGAGAAGATCGCCCGCGCCAACTGAGGAGAGAAGATCATGGCTCGTTTCGATCGTCTGACCGTCTACAACACCATGCTGGAAGACGGCCTGGTGCCGTTGTTCTATCACAGCGATCTGGAGGTCGCCAAGAAGGTTGCCGGGGCGCTGGCCGCGGGCGGCGGGCGCGTGTTGGAGTTCACCAACCGCGGTGACTTCGCCATCGAGGTCTTCGTGCCGCTGATCAAATACTGCGCGCAGGCACACCCGACGCTGATCGTCGGCGTCGGCTCGGTGGAAGATGCGCCGACGGCGGCGCTGTTCATCGCGCACGGGGCCAACTTCGTCGTCGGGCCGAACTTCAACGAGGAAGTCGCCCGTCTGTGCAACCGCCGCAAGATCGCCTACATCCCTGGCTGCGGCTCGGTGACCGAGATCGCACAGGCCGAAGAGTGGGGCGCGGAGATTGTCAAGGTCTTCCCCGGCTCGGCGGTGGGCGGCCCTGGCTTCGTCAAGGATGTGCGCGGCCCGCGTCCCTGGACGCGCATCATGCCCACCGGCGGCGTCAGCCCGGACGAAGCCAACCTGCGCTCGTGGTTCTCCGCGGGTGTGGCAGCCGTGGGCATGGGCAGCAACCTGGTGCGCAAAGAGTGGGTGCAGGCAGGGGATTTTGCCGCTATCGAGGAGACCATGCGCCGCACGCTGGCGCTGATCCGCAAGATTCGCGCGGAGGGGTAGCGAGACGATGACTGATCTCCAGCAACTGGTCGAGAAAGCCAGGCAGAGCGAACTGTTCACCGCGCCGCGCCTGGAAGCTGACCTGGGCGTCTTCCTGGGCGAACAGGCCGGGCGCATCCGGTCGCTGGCGGCGGAGGCTGTCGCGAGCGGGATACAGCATATCTACTTCGTGGGCAGCGGCGGGTCGTGGGCCAATATGTACTCCGGCGCGTACCTGATGAGCCGCTTCTGCACCATCCCCGCCGATGTCATGACCGGCTACGACCTGATCTGGCGCAACCCGGCGCGGCTGGGGCCGAAAGCGTGGGTCTTCCTGGCGTCCTACTCCGGCAACACGGAGGATACGGTCGCCGCGCTGCGACACGCCAAAAGCCGGGGGGCGCGCACCATCGGCATTGCCAGGCGGCGCGACAGCACCCTCTGCCGCGAGGCCGACGTCCTGATTGACTACGACTCGACGGCGCTCTACATCTTGCCGCTGGCCACCGTCTACCTGTTCGCGCTGGAAGTGGCGCGGTTGCAGGGCCGGGCCGACCTCGCGCCGGTGATGGACGGGCTGCTGGCGCTGCCCCCCGTGCTGGGCCGCGTCTATCGCGAGAGCGAGGCGCGCGCTGCCGCCCTCAGCGAGCAGTTCGCCGACTCGACGCTGCTCTACACCATCGCCGCCGGCCCGCTCTATGGCCTGGCCTACAAGTTCGCCCTGACCGTGTTCATGGAGAACATCCGCATTCACGGCTCGGTGATCGCCAGCGACGAGTTCCGCCAGGGGCCGGTGGAGATGCTCGACCGGCAACGCGCGGACATGGTCTTTCTGCTGGGCACGGACGAGACGCGCGCCATGACGCAGCGCGTGCTCGACCTGGTGCGGGAGCGTCCCAACGTGCGCACCATCGTCTACGACATGGCCGACTATCCGGACGTGCACCCGCTGCTGGCCCCCTTCGTGCTGCTCATCCCGCTACAATGGTTCGTGGTCTATTCGGCGCTGCGGGCGGGCATTCACGACCTGGACGAGCGCGTCTTCATGGGGCGCGGCGTGCTGGCGACGGGCGGCGCGACGTGGCCGTAGAAAGTGGGGAGTAGTGAGTAGGGAGTGGGGAGTTGGTGGCGATCAGGGGTCAGTGAGCGGCTGACCCATCCGTGCTGAGCGCAACAAGAGACTTCCGAAGTCTCCAAGACTTCGGAAGTCTTTGTCTTTGGAAGGCATGCGCCACGCACGACAGGAGTGGGCAACTCGCTTCTGCAAAGGGTCAGCGCAGCACTCGCTGCAAGAGTGAGGCCCCTCCCTTCGCCTTGCGTCGCATGGCAGAGCGGGCAAGGGGGCGAGTGCGTCGGGAAGTGCGGATTGCGAATCGCGCTTTTCTCAATCCGCCATTCGCAATCCGCCTTCCGCCATCTACCATCTCACGGCTTGACGACGCCGATGGTCAGCAGGATGTTGGCGTAGAGCCGCTGCTCGCCGGTGGCGATCACCAGGCACACGTCGCGATCCATGCACCGGTCGTAGAAGGCGAAGCGGTTGTGCGTCGTCAGTTCCAGGCCGGGCAACAAGCGCCGGAAGTCGGCGTAAATCTCCGGCTCTTCGCCCGTGTCGGTCATCATCACTTCTGCCGCCTCGACCGGGATGGCCGTCAGCAGCGCTTCGAGCACCTGCGTCACGGTGAGCAGGCCAGGCGACAGGTTCAGATAGACACGCCGCGCCGCCGGGTTGGCGCGCGTGTTGAAGGGGTAGTTGCCGTCGGCGATCAGCACTTTGCCCCCGTGACCACTGCCGCCCAGCACTCCCAGAATCTCCGGATGAAGCAGTTTGGACTTGAGCATGAGTCTTCCTCCTGAAACGAACTACATCCCATCGCGCTTGCGCGTGTAGCGGGCGATGAAATTGTAGGGCGAGGGCATGCCGATGTCGCTCACCTCGTTCAGGCGGGCGATTTCTTCGGGCGTCAGCGACCACGTCACGCAGCCCAGATTCTCGGCGAGCTGTTCCGGCGTGCGCGCACCGAAGATGGGCGCGGTGACGCCCGGCTGCTGTCGCACCCAGTTGAGTGCCACCTGAGAAGGCGGCACGCCGCGCTCTTCGGCGATGGCCCACAGGGTGTCAATGATGCGCCAGGTGCGCTCGGATTCGCGCTGTTCGGGCAGGTCGTCCCAGCGGTCGGCGCGCCCCACGCGGCTATCGGGCGGCGGCGGGGCGTTGCGGCGATATTTGCCCGAAAGCCAGCCGCCCGCCAGCGGCGACCAGGCGATCAGGCCGATGCCCTGTTCGCGGCACAGGGGCAGCAGTTCCCATTCGGTGCTGCGCACCAGCAGGCTGTATTCCGGCTGCAGGCAATCGTAACGCGCCCAGCCGTGCATCTCGCTGAGCATGATCGCGCGCATCAGTTGCGAGGGGGTGTAGTTGGACGCGCCAATGTAGCGTACCTTGCCCGCGCGCACCAGGTCGTCGAAGGCGCGCAACGTCTCTTCGAGCGGCGTCGAGGCGTCCCAGCAATGCGCCTGATACAGGTCAATGTAGTCGGTCTTCAGGCGGCGCAGGCTGATTTCGACCTGCGTGAGGATGTGCTTGCGCGTCAGGCCGGTGTCGTTGGGACCCTTGCCCGTCGGGAAGAACACCTTGGTGGCGATGACCAGTTGCGAACGGTCGGGCTGCTTGCTCAGCCAGTTGCCGAGCATCGTCTCCGACTGTCCTTCGTTGTAGATATTCGAGGTGTCGAAGAAATTGCCCCCCGCATCCACGAACATGCTGGCCATGCGGTGCGCGGTCGGCTCGTCGGCCCCCCAGCCGAAGGTCTGCGTGCCCATGCACAGCTCGGAGACTTTCAGCCCCGTTCGCCCCAAGAAGCGATATTCCATCTCATAACCTCCTCAAAGGTGTGATAGGTCGGTCAGCAAGGGCCGATGACAGGTTACTGTGAAATGGCGTACAGGGCCATTATACCTCTGGGAAAAGCGGCGGACGATCATCTGGTGCAGAAACAGGGGGACTCGCCTTGTGGGGCAGAAGTCTTGAACTGCGGAGGCGCAGAGGTCACAGAGAGAGGCACAGAGTCTTGCCCATTTGTTTTCCTCCGCGCCCTCTGCGGTGAATTCCGCCCCCAAAGCCGCATGCACCCGGAAACAGAGTGCAATTCAAACCGTAAATAAACGGAAAAGTAATGAATTTTTTTGTATCGTCTTAGCGTTTCGTGATATAAATAGATCGAGATAATTATCACGCATGGGGTTTTGAGGGGCGCTGTTCTTCTTTGCGGCCAGGGCGCGCACTGCGTTCCCCGTTCGTTCGTCTTTATCCGGCGGTTCGAAAGTTTTGCTTTGGGAGGGGTGTCTCATGAATCATCGTCATCGTGTTGCGGGTGCCAGTGTTCTGTTCGCGGTCATATTGGCCACCTGGATGGTCGCCCTGACGGGGCTGATGGGGAGCGAGCGTCCTGTCAGCGCGGCTACTAACGTTTTCGCCAATATGACCGCCATCACTGTCGGGCCAAACGCCGGGTCTGCCAGCCTCTATCCTTCCAATATCGTGGTTTCTGGCGTGACGGGGAACATCCTCGATGTCAACGTGACCGTCCATGGCGTCAATCACAATCGTCCAGACGATATGGACATGTTGCTGGTAGGCCCTGGGGGGCAGACTGTCTTCTTCTTCTCCGATGCCTGCGGCGCTCAGAATCCTGGTGGAGCTAGCTGGACTTTCGATGATGAAGCCGCCAGCACTCTACCTGATACTGATGACAACAATCCTGCTACCAACGACTGTCCCACGGGTACCTATAAGCCCACTAACTATACAGGTAGCGGAACAGAGGGGTTCTTCGCCCCGGCCCCTGCTGGCCCATATGGCGCGACGCTCGCCGTTTTCGATGGCACTAACGCCAACGGGACGTGGAGCCTGTATGTGATGGACGACCGCGATAGCTACGGTGGATCGCTCGCCGGCTGGAGCCTGACGATCGAGACCGAAGACCCGACGCCGACTCCTACCGATACGCTGCCCCCCACGGAGACAGCGACTCCCACCGACACATCAACGCCTACCGATACCCCGACGGGTACGTTGACGCCGACTGATACGCCCACGATGACTCTGACGCCTACCGAGACTCCAACGGGTACGCTGCCGCCGAGTGCGACGCCATCGAGCACGCCTTCTGTCGTTGCGCCTACCGCGACCAAGACGCCCAAGCCCTCTGGTCCGGTCATCACCGCCGAAGACATCCGGCGTTCGCAGGCGCCGCTGTGCGCTGACCTGACCGGCACCACCAACCCCATCGTCCGCGCGGACGTGCCGGTGGGCACGGTGACCAACGGCTGGGTCTATTGCCGGGTGATCGCTCAGGATGGTGAGTTCGTGGCCATGAACCAGGGCGCGGCGGCGCTGGGCAACCTCGACGTGCTGGCGCAGGGCGTCATTCACGCCGTGGATATCTTCGGCATGTCCGGCGGTCTGGGCGTGGCCGTCTTCAACAATCCGGTGAACGTCTGCCTGCAGGGCAGCGGGCGCTTCCTCTACCTGGACGCCACGCAGGCCCCGCGCACGGTCAGTCAGTTGCCGGCGGTCAGCGCGGGCGGCTATACCTGCGCCAACATTCCCAACGCAGGCACCGTGGTGCTGGTGCCGTAAGGCGACGCTTCGTCTGGTGTCCCCCTGCCCGGAACGCTCCGGCAGGGGGAGTTTTTTTCTGCGTGGGGTGTCTGTGCGCGCCTGCCCGCCCAAATCTGGCCTGGATTTTGGCGCGAAACCGTTTATAATGGTCGCTGGCAAACCCGGTTTGGGGAGGTTATGGCGATGAAGGTACGTGCTTCGGTGCGCAAGATTTGTGACAAGTGCTACTTCGTGCGCCGCAATGGTCGCCTGTATGTGATGTGCTCGGCTAACCCCAAGCACAAGCAGCGCCAGGGTTAGCGCACGCCGCCTTGACACGGCAAGAACGGGGCACAGGTGTGGCCCGTTTTTGTTTTGTCCTTCCTTGTTCTTGTCCCCACACCAGCCTATGCCATAATCAGGGTAAAGGGCGCAATCAGCGTGAGCGTGGCCGGTCTGTGTGGGCTGCGCCGACTGTGTCTTGACGGCTGCTCTCCCCCTTCTCACGCTGACGGTGCGCCCGCACAACCCCGTTCCCGGTGGGCCGTTGGCCAGAGAGGAGGGTGTCATGGCCTATCAGCTTCGCAAAGCTGCCGTCATCGGCTCCGGGACGATGGGCAGCGGGATCGCGGCACTGCTGGCCGGTGTAGGGGTGCCGGTGATCTTGCTCGATTTGCCTGCCAGAGGCACTGTCCCCGGCGATCCTCCTGCACAGCGCAATGCGATCGTGCTGAACAACCTCGCCGCCCTGTCCAAAAGCCGTCCGGCTCAGCTCTTTCACCCCGACGATCTGGCCCTCATCACCCCTGGCAACCTGGAAGACGATCTCGACCGGCTGCGCGACGCGGACTGGATCGTCGAGGCCATCGTCGAAGACCTGGCGATCAAGCGCGAGTTGATGGCGCGGCTGGAAGCGGTGCGTCACCCGACAGCCATCGTCAGCACCAACACCAGCGGATTGCGCATCGCCGACATTGCCGAAGGCCGCACCGCCGAGTTTCAGCGGCACTTCCTGGGCACGCACTTCTTCAACCCGCCGCGCTATCTCAAGCTGCTGGAGATCATCCCGCACCCGCGCACCGACCCCGACGCCTTGCGGGCCATCACCGACTTCGGCGCGAACGTGCTGGGCAAGGGCGTGGTGCTGTGCAAGGATACGCCCAACTTCAT
>DDBP01000415.1 GCA_002332795.1 Anaerolineales bacterium UBA2029
GGGCGGCCAGGGATTGGGAATCGTGGGAGAGGGTGACGCTGGCGTCGAGGTCGGCGGCGTAGTGCGTGCTGACATCGCTCGCGGCGGGCGCGGCCACCAGCCACACCCCGCGATCCAGCGCAACGTTGATCACCAGGCCGCCGTGCATATCCACGTGCCCGCCCAGCAGGTTGGCCCGTCCGGGCGCGCGCACCGCCAGCGCAGGGGCATGGTCGGGCCACAGGCGGGCAAACGTCGCCTGCAGGCCCGGCAGCAACGGGGAGTGAGGCGGGGCGAGCCTGCTACTCATCGAACTCGGCGGGAATACCGCGTTCCTGAAGCGCTGTCAGCAGGGCCTGCTCCTGTCCGCTACGTACGATCACGGCGGTAGGGCCGAGCTGCGCGCCCAGAAAACGGCGCAATTCAGGGGTGTCGTAGATGGTGCGCAGCAGGTCGGGTTTGCTGGTGCGCAGGATGACCGCCCGCTCCAGCCAGACTTCGGCGTCTTTGCTGTGCTCCCACTGCTCAAGCAGCTTCAGGACGGACGGGGGCACATGATCGTTGGTCGTCCGCCGCAGAAAGGCGCGGATGGCGCTGACGGGCACGTCCTGCTCGGCAGCGCGACGCATTCCCGCTGCCGTCAGGCGATAGCGGTAGGGATCACCCGCCGCTTCCCACTCGGTGATGCGCGCCAGTTGGAAGCGCTCGTAGCGGCTGAGCGTGCGCGGAGCCAGCGCCGTGCCATCCGGCTGCAGGGTGAGGGGCGGACGTTCTTCGGGCGGATCGGGCCAGTCGGCGCTGCCACAGAGGGCGCGTCCGTAGGGTGTCAGGCGGCACAGCACGCCGCCATCGCCCAGGTCGGTCAACCCCAGCCAGTGCATGGGGCCGGTCAGGATGAAGCGCAGCACCGCCCCATCTACTCGATCCCAGCTCTCGAAGCCGCGCAGATAGTCGCCGCTGCTCGCGTCGCGGATGTACCAGCTATCGTAGTCGCCCGCCGGACGCTGAAAATCCGGTTCTTCCTCTTTGACCAGCGCGATCAACTCGTCTACCGGCCACCAGCCCGCCGGCACCATTTCCAGGAAGGTGAGCACGACCTGCCGGGCCAGCAGGGGATCGTTCTGCCAGCCGGTCGGTTCTGGAACCAGGCCAGGGGTGTACCATAGTTCGTTGAAGAGGGATGTGCTACGCCAGGCTTCGGCCAGGGCGCGCACCTGCCGCGGACGGGTGTCTTCCAGCCAGCGCCGGGCCGTCGCCGGAACGGGCTTGAGCAGGCCGCCCTCCTCCGCGACCAGGCCCGCGCTCAGCGCCAGGCCGACCATCAGCGCCAGCGACGACGGGGTGTGGGCACCCAGCCAATGGGAGGCGAGCGCATCGCCCAGCGCGACCAGGGCTTCGTCGCTGGCGGGGACGCGCTGCACCTGCAAGTAAGCTAGCAGCGTAGTGAGGTCATCTACCAGGGTGGTGGTGGCCGGGGTGATCTGCTGAGGCGTCAGGTCGTCGTCGGCAGGCCAGGCGGCTTCAGGCTCAGCGCTCAGGTCGAAGCCGGTCTCGTGCGCGGGCAGCACCTCGGCCAGATCGGACGGCACGTAGACGAAGTACTGTACGCCGCTGCGCCCCTGATCGAAGGCGACGGCGATCAGCCCGCGGTAAAACAGGGCTTCGGCGATGTTGGCCGGTTGCAAATGCGGCTTCTCGCGCTCGCGCCCCGCCGGGCCGAATTCGCGCAGCTCGCGGATGGAGCCGAAGAGCCGGGCGAACTGCGCTTCCGGCATTTTGTGTTCGCGCGCGCCAAGCAACGTTTGCAGCACGCCGCGCTCGGCGTCGCTCAGGCGACCCCATTCGGCGGCGGCGCGAGCCGGATCGAGCATGGCGTCCGCCAGCACCTGAGCCGCCTCGCGCTTGTCGAGCGCTTCCAGGTCAACGTCCCAGCGCCGGGCGATGATCGCCAGCAAGTCCGGATCGTAGTCAAGCAGTGTCGGCAACAGGGTGGGCATGGTTCAGACCCCCGTCGGTTGAGTCGTACCAGGTGTAGCTTAGATGATCGCCGTTGTTCGGCGCAAATTCTGGCGACGTACACCCGTCACGTGCCATGAGTGTGCTCGCGCCCGCTCAGCCCGCGCCGACCGACGCACCAACCGGCAGCCCGCCCAGAGGCGTTGCCGCGCGGACTGCCCGGCGGATGGCCTGCGCCGTCACTTCGGCGGCGAACGCGCCGATCACGCTGACGTTGGCGCGTCCGGAGCTGCCAGTCGCCAGGGCGAAGATGGTATCGCCATCCAGCATGGTATGGGCGGGACGGATGGCGCGGGCCAGGCCGTCGTGCGCCATCTGTGCGACCTTGTTGACTTCTTCCTTGCTGAGGGCGGCGTTGGTCGCCACCACGCCGATGACTGTGTTCGAGGCACTCGCGGCGGTCATCCGCGCCAGCGCGGGCAACACGTTCAGCGCCCCGGCGAAGCGTACACCGTCCGGCGGCTGCCGCGTCCCGGCCAGGATAGTCCCGTCTTCGTCCACCACATCGCCCAGCGCATTGACGGCGAACAGGGCGGCCACGCGCAGCCCGTCGCCGATGTCCAGGGCGGCGCTCCCCAGCCCGGCTTTGCAGGCGAAGGCTGGCCCCAGCAACCGTCCTACCTGCGCGCCCGTCCCCGCGCCGACGCATCCTTCGGCGACGGGGTCCGCCGAGGCCCCCTGGCACGCCGCGTAGCCCATGGCAGCGTCGGGGCGGGCGGTGGGATCGCCCAGATCGAGATCGAAGAGGATCGCGGCGGGCACGATGGGCACGACGCCCACACCCACATTGAAGCCGATGCCCTGTTCTTCCAGCCAGCGCATCACGCCACTGGCCGCGTCCAGCCCGTAGGCGCTACCACCGGCCAGCAGCACTGCGTGTACATGCTCCACCAGGTGCAGGGGGCGCAGCAGATCGGTTTCGCGCGTGCCGGGCGCTCCGCCGCGCTGATCCACGCCACCGACGGTGCCGGGCGGGCAGAGGATCACCGTGCAGCCGGTCAGGCCGTGCAGGTCGTGCGCGTGCCCGACGCGCAGCCCTTCGATGGCGGTCAGGGTCATGTTGTCCATCGGAATTTCCCTCACTTTCCCACGCGGGCCACGAAAACCCAGAGTATCGCACAGATTTCGCACATTTTCCCCCGCAGACCCTATAATCGGCGCGGAAATGGGAAAATCGCTCAGAAACAGGGATTGCAGAGATGTTGCTGGCCATTGACGTAGGCAACACCACCATTGTCTTCGGCGTGCACGACGGCGAACGCTGGACGCATCACTGGCGGGTGCAGACGGTGCGCGAGCGTCTGCCAGACGAGTACGCCGTGATGTTCCGCACCTTCCTCAACGAAGCCGGGCTGGAGCTGGAACAGTTCCAGCAGACGGTGCTCAGCAGCGTGGTGCCGCCGCTGACGGCGGGGCTGTGCGAGATGGTCGCCCGGCGCACCGGTTTCCCGCCGGTGGTGGTCAGCGCGCGGATCAACACGGGCATCCGCATCAACACCGATCATCCGGAAAGCGTGGGCAGCGACCGCATCGCCGACGCGGTGGCCGCCTATGAACGCTTCCGGAGCAATTGTATCGTGGTAGACTTCGGCACGGCGACCAGCTTCACCATCGTGCGCGAGCCGGGCGAGATGATCGGCGCGGTGATCGCCGCCGGTCTGGGCACGACCGCCGACGCCCTCGTCCGTCGCACGGCGCAGTTGCCGCAGATCGAGCTGGCTCCGCCGCCTTCGATCATCGCCCGCAATACGGTTCACGCCATGCAGGCTGGCCTGGTCGTGGGGCATGTGGCGATGGTGGAAGGGCTGGTGGCACGCATCCGCGCCGAGCTTGGCGAAGCGCACACCATCGCCACTGGCGGCTACGCGACGGTGCTGGCCCCTCTGGCGACGTGCTTCGATGCCGTTGACCCCTGGCTGACGCTGGACGGCCTGCGCCTGATCGCCGAGCGCAACCCGCGCCCGTGAGCAACCGCTTTCCTGGCGTCCTGGCGGTGTGTTCTGTTCAGGCGCTATCCGCGTGTTTCCAGCAGACGGGCGACCCGCGCGATCACGTGCTCGGCGACGCGGGCCTTGCTGGTCAGTTCCAGCGGCTCGATGTTCCCCTGCATATCCAGCAAGGTCACGCGGTTTGTGTCTACCGCAAAACCAGCGTCCGGCGCGGTGATGTCGTTGGCGACGATCAGGTCAAGCCCTTTGCGCTGCAGTTTCTCCTGCGCGTTGTGCAACAGGTCTCCGCTCTCGGCGGCGAAGCCCACCACCACACGCGGCCAGCCACTGCGCGGGCGCTGCTCATTCACTTCGCTGAGGATGTCCGGCGTGCGGACGAGGGTCAGCGTCCGCGTCTCGGCGTCTGCGCCGGATTTCTTCAATTTGTGCGCGGCAACTTCGGCGGGGCGGTAGTCGGCGACCGCGGCGGCCATCAGCAATGCATCCGCGCCGGAGATGTGTTGCAGCACGGCGTCGCGCATCTGTGCGGCGGTCTCTACGGGGACGAGTGTTGCTCCCACTGGCACGGGCAGTTCGCTCACCGTGCTGATCAGCGTCACGTCCGCGCCCGCGTCCAGCGCGGCCTGAGCCAGGGCATACCCCTGCTTGCCGCTGGAGCGGTTGGTGAGCACCCGCACCGGATCGAGCGGTTCGCGCGTGCCCCCCGCCGTGACCACCACGCGCCGTCCGGCCAGCGGCCCGCTGCGCCCCAGCGCCCGCCGGATGTGCCCGATGAGCGTTGGCGTCTCTGGCAAGCGGCCTTTGCCGATCAGCCCGGAGGCGAAGCGCCCTTCTTCCGGCTCGATGATGGTCACGCCGCGCGCGCGCAGCGTGGTCAGATTGGCCTGCGTGGCCGGGTGTGCGTACATGCCGCCGTCCATGGCGGGCGCGATCAGCACGGGGCACCGCGCTGCCAGTGCCGTCACCGCGAGCAGGTCGTCGGCCAGGCCATGGGCCAGGCGGGCGATGGTGTGCGCGGTGATGGGCGCGATGACCAACAGATCGGCCCCTTCGCCCAGGCCGACGTGCGCGATGTGCGTGGGCAGGGCACCTTCTGCCGTGGCCCACATGGTGGTGTAGACCGGACGACCGGTGACCGACTCGAAGGTGATGGGGGCGACGAAGCGGCGGGCCGCCTCGGTCATGATCACGTCTACCAGCGCGCCGGCCTGCGTCAGCTTGCTGGCCAGGTCAACCGCCTTGTAGACGGCGATGCTGCCCGTCACGCCCAGGACGATGCGTCGGTGATGCAGCACGGTGATCGGTTCGGAGGACATGAGAATGAGCCTTATGAGTGCTCAGCCTTGCAGGCATATCTGTATGACTTTCAGAGCTGAAGACTCTTGTTCACTTCACTCAGTCAGTATAGAAATGAGAACGTAATTCATCTTCAGAGATGCATGGGGAAATTTGGCGCAGAATGGCGTGCAAGGTCCCCGTACTTAGCGGTTGGTTTCCGTGCATAGGGACTGTGGTGTAGCACGATCTATCAGACAAAACCATCTTCAGACGATACTGGCTTCCTTTAACCCTTGTCACTTTGAAACCCAATTCTTCCAGGATGGTGATTACTTGAGCGCCCGAAAGCCTACGCAGTCTGGGCATCTGCTGGCATCTCCATGGTGATCACGATGCGCGGGTTGGGCACAATACCCAGTTCTGCCGCATCAGCCAGGCAAAGCGCCAGAGCTTCGCGCAGGTTGTCGAGCAGTGTTTCGAATGTGGTCCCGTCGGTCACCAATCCCAGCCGATCATTCGTCGCCACGTAGACAGTGCCATAGTCTTCATCATGGCTCACTTCGACCTTGACCTCGACGGTATCAGAAGCTGTGCTCATTGGCTCCCTCGTTTCTCGCTGCTGTGTCCCCCATTATAGCCCAATGCTGCGAATCACCGAGAGTCATTTGTGCAGACTACGGTAAAAAGCCCAGGTCTCCCAATGGCCAGGAGACCTGGGTCACATTCAACTTCTGGTCGGCGCATTACTTCAGCCGCTTGCGGAAGGCTTCGGTGAGGGCGGGCAACACTTCGAACAGGTCGCCGACGATGCCATAGCGGGCCAGCTTGAAGATAGGCGCTTCGGGGTCTTTGTTGATGGCGACGATCACCTTGGCCGTGCGCATCCCGGCCTGATGCTGGATCGCGCCGGAAATGCCCGCCGCGATGTACAGGTCGGGCGAGACCACCTTGCCCGTCTGCCCCACCTGGTGCTCGTAGGGAATCCAGCCGGCGTCTACCGCGGCGCGGCTGGCCCCGACCGCCGCGCCCAAGACTTCGGCCAGCTCGCGGATGGGGGCGAAGCCCTCTGGCCCGCCCACACCGCGCCCTCC
>DDBP01000303.1 GCA_002332795.1 Anaerolineales bacterium UBA2029
GCGTCGCGGGGCGAGGGAAAGGGATGAGGGCAAAAAGTGCATAACACGCTCTAAGCCTTCTCTTATGGGCGGCGATGCGCCTTTGTCTCTACAATCTGAGGCAGGATGGACTACGACAGGTCTTGGCTCTGTTCAACGTATTGAGGAAAAAGGCCGATGTACCGCTTGCCGCTGTTTCCGCTTCATACTGTGTTGTTCCCCGGTGCGCCTATCACCCTGCACATCTTCGAGCCGCGCTACAGGCTGATGATCGAAGAATGTCTGGAGACGGGGCAACCGTTCGGCGTGGTCTTGATTCGCGAGGGGCGCGAAGCATTTGGCCCGCTCGCCCAGCCGCATCCGGTGGGTTGCACGGCGGAGATCACCGACGTCGAGCGCCTGCCCAACGGTCACATGAACATCGTGGCGGTAGGTCGGGAACGGTTTCAGATTGTGGAACTCTCGTATGATCGGCCCTATCTGGTGGGCACGGTCGAGCCTTTTCCCGCCGCCGATTTGCATCAGCCGGAAGCGCAGCAAGCGGCGCAACAACTCCGCCCCTGGGTGGAGCGCTATCTGGCAACGCTCGCCCGCGCTCTGCCCAGCAACAGTCTCGACCCGGCGGCATTACCTGCTGATCCGTTGGCGCTGGGCTACTTCGCCGCCGCGCTGGTGCAGATTCCCGCCGACCAGAAGCAAGCGCTGCTGGCAACCAGCAGGGCAGCGCAGTTACTGAGCGATATGCGCGATGTGTATCGCCGCGAAGTGGCTCTGCTGGATGTCATTCTGGAGCGCGACCGGATGCTGGCGCGCGGACGGGGCTTTTTCTCTGCCAACTGAGCGGCAGAAAACAAAGGATTCACCGCGGAGGCGCGGAGATCATAAAGAAGGAAGAACGCAGAGCCATTCTGTTTTTCCGGCTCTGCGTTCTCTGTGTTTCCGCAGTGCAGTTTCTGTTCCCGCGATCCTGTCTCACTCGGTCAGCAGGCGACGCACGGCCTGCGCGGCTTCGGCGCGCGGCACGGCTATCTCCAGGCCGTCGCGCAGCCGTTTGAACTTGACCACGCCCGCCTTGATTTCGTCTTCGCCCAGAAAAGCGACCACACGCGCGCCTTTGCGGTCGGCGTACTGCACCTGCTTGCCGATGGCGCGGTTGGGGATCATGTACGCCTCGGTACGGATGCCCGCCGCCCGTAGCTCGTTCGCCAGGGCCAGCGACGCCGCCTGCGTCGCCTCGCCGAAGACAGTCACCAACACCTGCACCACCGTGCTGCTCAGGCCCGGCGGATACAGGTTGAGCAGGTCCATCAGGTCAATGATGCGCTCGATACCCAGGCTCGACCCCGTCGTGGGCAGGCTTTCCTTGCGGAACATCCCCACCAGGCCGTCGTAACGCCCGCCGCCGGTCACGCTGCCCAGGTTGTCAGGTTTGGTGATGACGGTCTCGAACACGGGGCCGGTATAGTAGCCCAGCCCGCGCACCATCGCCAGGTCAATGGTCACCTTGTCGGCGGGCACGTTCAACGCGCCCAGGTAATCGGCCAGTTGTTCCAGCTCGGTGATGCCCTCCTGCGCGATCGCAATGCCGCGCAGCGGTTCGCGCACCCGGCTGAGCGTCGCCAGCCCGCCTTCGCGCCATTGCAACAAGTCCATCATGCGCCCGATGGCGTCGTCGGCAATGCCGCTTTCGACCAGTTCGCGCCGCACGCCCTCCAGCCCGATCTTGTCCAGCTTGTCAATGCTGCGGTAGAGATCGCCCAGTTGTACGTCGGGCACGCCCGCGTAAACGCCAATGCCCGTCAGAATCTTGCGGTTGTTGATGTGCACGGTGAAGTCGGCAAAGCCCAGGCGTCCCAACGCCGTGACCAGCAGACTGATGATCTCGGCGTCGGCGGCCATGCTCGCCACGCCCACGATGTCTACGTCGCACTGATAGAACTCGCGGTAACGCCCCTTTTGGGGGCGGTCACCGCGCCAGACGGGGGCGATGTGATAGCGCCGGAAGGGGAAGGTCAGGTCGTGCTCGTGCATGGCCACGTAGCGCGCCAGCGGCACGGTGAGGTCGTAGCGCAAGGCGAGCGCCTCTTTGCCGCCGGGGTGTTGCGCGTGGAAGATCAGTTTGTCCGCCTCCTCACCGCCCTTGCCCAGCAAGGTTTCGAGCAATTCCAGGGTGGGGGTGTAGATCGGCTCGAAGCCGAAAGTCTGGAAGACCTCGGTGATCACGCCGATCACATACTCGCGCCGGATCACTTCCTGCGGCAGAAAGTCGCGCATCCCCTTGGGGAGGCGGGCGTCAAGTTGAGGCATACGAATTTTCCCCTTGCTGTGCTATGACCTGTCCGGCGCGACGGGCGCGCCGGATTGCTACGGCTCCAGGTTGAAAAGTTCGGTGAACCACGCGGCGATCTCGTCGCGCACGCGGCGGAAGACTTCCAGTTGTTGCTCCGGCGGGTATTTGGCCGGGTCGGTGAAATTGCGGTGATAGCGTTTGCCCGGCCCAGGGAAGACAGGGCAGTTCTCCGCGGCGTTGTCGCACACGGTGATCACGTAGTCGAAGGGCTGTCCGAGAAATTCCGTCATGCTCTTGGAACGCGCCCCGCTGATGTCTATGCCGATCTCAGCCAGCGCCTGGATTGCCCCCGGTAACACTTTGCCCGACGGGTTGCTGCCCGCGCTGTACACTTCGAAGCGGTCGCCCGCTCTGGCGCGCAGCCAGCCCTCGGCGATCTGCGAACGAGCCGAGTTGCCGGTACACAGGATCAGCACCCGCTCTTTGCGTTCAGCCATGCGTTGCCTCCGAATTCGTCTCTGTAGCGGATAGGTGTCCATCCCCGGCGGTGCCCAAGTATAACATGTCCGGGGGGCTTGTAAAGCGGGCCTGAGGGGGGGATAATCGCATCGAAATCCGGCAGCGGCAGAGTGGCAGAAACGGGCTGAGAGCGGGCGTTGGCTCGCCTGGTTGACCTCACCCCC